>DATAYF010000102.1:0-10588 GCA_036272735.1 Ktedonobacteraceae bacterium | reverse complement strand
AGGCAGAAACGGCGGTCATCTCACCCTGGTCGTTCCTGGGGGCGGTGCTCTTTGTCGAGCCGCACGGAGCTGGTCGGCAATGGCGCTGGAGACTTTCCTGTCCGCTGCTCTCGCTGGTCGTGGCGCGTGGCACGTTCAACGGGCTGATTGCGCAGGTGCGTTTTTCCTCGGAATACCTCTGGTCGCAGCCCTGGCTTGGTGATGCGCTCTCCAAGGTGCATGATTTTCTGATGGCGCTCTTTGGTCCGGCGCTGCACCTGCAAGTCTCCTCCATAGATCTGTGCGCGGATGTGATGGGCTATGACTATACGCTTGCCAACTATGAACAGGACTTTATCAGTCGGGCACGGAAGCAAGCGGTGGTGTATGGCCCTGATGCGGTGAACCTCGATGGGCATGTCCCTTCCTACCTGCGCTTTAGTTCGAGCGCCTCGCCGATCTCGTGCCGCATTTATAACAAGACGCTGGAAATTGTGCAGAAGTCGCACAAGACGTGGATGTATGACATATGGCACAAGGGCACGGCTGGCCTCTATGGGGGCACCTGGGACGGGACATCTCCGGTGTGGCGGCATGAATTTCACCTCAAACGGGAGTTCTTGCGCAACCTGACCGAACCGATAGAGGGCGCGTACGAAGTGCTTGATCAGGTACAAGCGTTGTGGAAGTATGCGGCGGGCAGTATCGAGGGGAGTGCTGATGGCTTGCCGGATGGCTGGCTGCGCTATGCACTGCCCACGGAAGATAGTAACCGATCGCGCTGGCCGACACATCCAGCGTGGATTGTGGCACAGTCGGCGTTCTCTGAACCGGTCGAACCTGACCTGGGGCCGGTCGTGCGTAAGCGTATTCGTGAGAAGAACCTGGAGCGCGGCCTGGCGGCGATGATCGGGTATGCCTCCACAATGTCGGCGTGGCTGGCGGGTCCGTATGCCGAGCCTGATGCGGATATGTCGCTGACCTTTCAATGGCTCTATAAGCATGGGCAAGCCTACCTTGATGAGAAAGGTCGTGATTATCTGGAAGAGGTCTGGCGCAAGCAAAAGCTGTATCATTCTGCTGGTGCGCAAGAGGAGGGATGAGATGACGAGTGAAGAGATGCACGCTCTTGAGCCAGAGATGCAAGAGCGTGGCCGGGCGTCACGTACGTCAGAGTTTCCGTTCTATGTCGCGGGGGTGCTGATCGCGCTCTATGGTTGTGCAAAGTTGGATATTGATCGGATGGCGTTAGCGTATGCATTTTCACTTCTGGTCGATGCTACGGCGCAACCAGGAACCAAATAGTAGGGGGTGTTCTATGGCAAGACAAAAAAGGATTTTGACGGCGCAACCGGTATTATTGAGCGTTGCTGATGTGGCTATTCAATTGGGAGTATGCCGTACGACAGTTTATCACTACATTTATTTGGAGGGTCTACCCTCGATGCTGCTGCGCGGTGTCCGTCGTGTACATCCCGACTCTTTACGGCAGTGGCTTAAATCGCATGAAACAGCGTAGGAGGCGTGAATATGGCACGGCAAAGGAAACGCAGTGTACACGGTGGTGGCTCTGTCTTCCAGCGCAAGGATGGGCGCTGGGAGGCAAAGTTTAAGGTTGAAGAGACTGGAAAATATAAGTCTCTCTACGCTCGTACCGAAAAAGAAGCGTATAAGCTTTTGGAAGATGCAAAGTTTCAGCAAAAGCAAGGGACACTTGCGACAGGACCACAACAGACGGTGAAGGATTTTTTAGAGTATTGGCTAGAGAACGTGGAGAAACCAACGATAGAGTTAGGTACTTACTTCAACAATCGTATTATTGTGCATAAGCACCTGATACCTGGGCTTGGGCATATCAAGTTGCAGAAGTTGACGGCTCAACAGGTGCAGACGTTTTATAGTAGAAAGCTGAAGGATGGCGCTGCTGCCAGTCGTATAGAGCAATTTCAAGGCGTGTTGCATAAGGCGCTAACGTATGCAAGGCGTATGAAGCTGGTGAGTGTGAACGTCACCGATGATGTGCAGGTACCTCGACGTGTAGAGTATGAGGGTCCGGTGCTTACTCCTGAGCAAGTGCGGCTTCTTTTACGTGAGGCAAGAGAGAAGGGGTTAGAGATACCGATTGCTTTAGGGGTGACAATGGGTATGCGTATAGGTGAAATCTTAGGTCTTCGCTGGTCTGATATTGATTTAGTGAAGGGGACGCTTCGTGTTTCGAGGACATTGAATTATCTACCGGAATATCGTTTCGTTGAAACGAAAGGCAAGACTAAGGCAAGTAGGCGCAACATGTTGTTACCTCAATTTTTGATTGCGTTGCTCAAAAAACAGGCAGCCTTACAGTTGGAGCGAAAAGAGGGTGCTGGTACTGAATGGATAGACCGTGATCTTGTTTTTTCGAATAAGGTGGGTGACTATATTATCCCTACCACACTTCGGCGTCGATTTTATCGGCTGCTTTTGAATGTTGGACTACCCCGTATGCACTTTCATGACTTGCGGCATAGTGCAGCAACGATCTTGATAAGTATGGGGGTTCCGGTGAATATGGTTCAAGAGCTTTTAGGCCATAGTGATGTCTCGATAACGCTGGACATATACGCCGCTGTTGTGCCTTCGATGCGGCAAGATGCAATCAAGAAAATGGATGATCTGTTTGGAGAACAATCGTAACTATTTGGTGTCAATTGTGGTGTCAATTGGTGTTTATAGGTTCATGCTTGTTGTATGAGCTGGCTTTATAGGCTTGTTCTTGTAGGTAATACCTCCGATGTGGTATCATGGGGGCTAAATTGACACGACTAACCATTGGCGGAGAGGAATTTTTAGCAGTATGGCAATGTTCGAAAGCTTATCCAAGCGACTTGAGGGTATATTCAATAATCTAAGTGGGCAGGGGAAATTGACGGAGGATGATGTCAACGCTGCCCTGCGAGAAGTGCGCATGGCGCTGATCGAGGCCGATGTCAATCTGAAGGTGGCGCGTCAATTCGTTGACCGTGTCAAGCAGAAGGCTATTGGTTCTGATGTCATGGGGAGCCTATCTCCGGCCCAGCAAGTCCTTTCGATAGTCAACGAAGAACTGGTTGAGGTGCTGGGGGGAACCGATGAGAAGAATAAACTGGACCTGGGTGGGCCGCCTCCTAACGTGATTATGTTGGTCGGTCTGCAAGGTTCTGGTAAGACGACAACTGCAGCCAAGCTCGCCAACTATTTGCGCAAGCAGGGGCAACGCCCTTTGATGGTGGCCGCCGACATGTATCGTCCAGCCGCTATCAACCAGCTCGTAGCGCTCGGCAAACAGATCAATATTCCGGTCTACTCTGAACCACTGGGTGCGGACCCGGTGAATATATGCGTCAATGCACTCGCTCACGCTAGAGAGCAGGCGAACAGTGTGGTCATCCTCGACACCGCTGGTCGTTTGAACATCGACGAGCGCATGATGCAAGAGGTTGCCAACATCCGCAGTCGCGTGCACCCGCGCGAGATCCTGCTTATCGCAGATGCCATGACCGGTCAAGAAGCGGTGAGAGTTGCCGATGATTTTAACAAGGCACTTTCGTTGACGGGCATGATTTTAAGTAAAATGGATGGTGACGCCCGTGGTGGCGCTGCCCTTTCCATTCGTTCGGTCACGGGTGTGCCGGTAAAGTTTATGGCGGTTGGTGAAAAAACCGACGCCATCGAGCCTTTCTATCCCGACCGTTTGGCCTCGCGTATCCTGGGTATGGGCGACGTGCTCTCACTGATCGAGCGCGCGCAAGATACCATCGACCAGGAAATGGCGATGGCGACGCAGAAGAAGCTGCAAGAGGGCAAGTTCGACCTGGAAGATTTCCTGAACGCGATGCACCAGTTGAAACGTATGGGTCCATTGCGCCAGGTGATGGAGATGCTGCCAGGCATGAACAAGCTTGCCTCGACGCCGGAGATGGAAGAGGCGCTGGAAGGCGACCAACTGAAGTATGTTGAAGCCATTATCCTTTCGATGACCAGAGAAGAGCGGCGCAACCCCGACCTGTTGAATGGGAGCCGCCGCAAACGTATCTCGCGTGGTAGTGGCACAACCGTTCAGGAAGTCAACCAGCTTATGGAGCAGTTCGGCCAGATGCGCACCATGATGCGCCAGATGCGTTCCGGCAAGGGGCCGCTGGCACAGATGATGCGTCAGTCTGGCGGCGGAGCAGGCATGCCGGGTATGCCAGAAATGCCGGGAGGCATGGGGGGTATGCCCACGCTGCCCAAACCACGCGGCAAAAAGTCTGGAAAGGCTGCCCGCAAGGAAAAGAAGAAACAGAAGGCACGAAGCGGAAGGAGATAACCTTCTCATGCGTACGCCACACAACACGCGTGCTCTATCCAGCATAGCACAGGCGACTTGCACTGTCTTGCTCCTGGGTTCCATGTTTCTACTGAGCGCCTGTGGTGGTGACCCTGCTTTACAACGCCGAGCACAGACCAAGCAGGCGCAACTCGATAGTCTGCTCACGCACGCGCAGACTATCGGGATTGCCCCCGACGACCTTCAACCGGTCATTCAACAAACGCAACAATTGGAAAAAACCCACGCGCCCATTGCGCTATTTGACGCATCAGCCAATAGCAAGTATTATCAAAACCTCTCGAAGCAGTACCAACAGCTTACCACGCGTGTGCATGGCATCATCGCCCACACGACGCAACAGACCCGACAGCAGGCGCAGGATTCTATGCAACAGTTCCAGACAACGCTAAAGCAGCGGAGCGCGCAGCATCTGCCCACGCACGCCTTTACTCAGCAGCTCACGCAGGAACAGAAGCAGCTCAAGGCGGCCAGGTACCCCAAGGATTATGTGGCAATCACTAGCCGAACGCGCGATGCCACGCGGGCACTCGGCATGTTGCCGGAAGCGGCGGCGCGCATGGATACATTCAAGCAGACGCTGGACCAGATGAACGGCAATCACCTGGATACTTCGTGGCTACAGGACCAGTATCTAGCCGATGAGCAGGTCCTGACGCAAGCGACCACAGCCGCGGATATGCAGCACTTGAATGGTATGATCGATTTGCAGTATATGCAGGCGGTGGTACGCTCCATACAAGCTCTGCCATATATTCTTGAAGCTAAACTCAAAGATGTTGCGACCAGGATCAAACTATTGCAATCGTATGGTGGCAACGCAACGGTGTATCAAAAGCAACTGAATGCCAATACGACGCAATTGCAGCAGCACCTGAACATGCAAGGCTATATGACGCTTTCGCAAACCATCGATAAAGAAAATGGGCAACTGGGCTTCGGTATCTTGAAGAGCGAGGCCAATTCGCTGGTCGAGCAATTCCATAGCGAGGTCGATAGCTGGGGCAGCGCGCACATGTATCACGACACGTTCAATGGGCAAAGCTATTCGCTGGACACAGGCTATGGTGATCCAGGGATTGGCAGCGACCTCGACGGTTATCTCGCTTCAGCAGTGACGCCTCAAGATTTTCAGCAGGTCGTTACATTAGCCAATAACGATACCTTTAATTTGCATCTGTTCGAGGCCGATTATCGCGACCAGACCTCGTATGCGCTGGTGCATCAGACCGACATGCAAGTGTTGCACCACTACAATTTGCTGCGTGGGCAGGTGATTGTGATTTCGCTGGCGCAGCAGGCCCTGCGTGTTTACCAGAACGGCGAATTGGTGCGTGGTTTCCAGGTGACGACGGGGCAGGCAGCGCTGCCATCGCTGCCCGGCGTGTGGCCGATCCAGGCGCGTGAATCGCCGACGATATTCAAATCATCCGAACCCAAAAGCTCGCCCTACTGGTATCCTGACACGCCGATCCATTACGCGATACTGTATCACGCTGGCGGCTACTTCATCCACGACTCGTGGTGGCGCGTCGACTACGGGCCAGGCACGCAGTTCCCCCACAACGATTCAGGTGGCGACAAATCGTTTGCAGGCACGGGTAGCCACGGTTGCGTCAATGTGCCGTTAGACCAGGCCGCCTGGCTCTATGCCAACACCAACTGGCAAACGCAGGTCGTGATTTATTAGGGAGTAGGGTACACTTAGGGAACGAGAGGAGAGAACACATGGCTCTGCAAGGAATACGGCGCATTTCTGCTGGGATTGTACAAGACCCGTCGATCAACAGTGGACGACCGATCATCGAGGGGATGCGTGTCTTTGTGGATCGTATCATCGGGCACCTTGAAAGTGGCATGCCAATTGCGGAGATCTGCCAGGAATACGATCTGACACGAGAACAGGTGATGGCAGTCAAGCAACTGAGTCCAGAGATGATTCAGTATGTCAAAGGATACGCCGACGCGCTGGAAAATATGGTCATGGGGTAAAGGACGGCACGCCCACAGACGTTCTTGCTGGATGAAAACATGCCACGCAAGGTGCTATCAGCGTTGCGAATGGCAGGATACGTTGCTACTCGAGTGTATGATGCAGGTCTGCGTTCTCAGCCTGATGTTGCAATCTTTACTTATGCTCGTGCCCATCAAATGACTATTATCCCCTTTGACACTGATTATGTGAATCAAGCGGCGTTTCCACTACCACATGCGGGCATTCTTGTCCTCCGTCCGCTCGTTCCCGAGGAGAGCCTCTGTGAGCGAGCTAGCTTCTGCTATCCTAAAAGCAGTGGCACAATTAGCTGGCCTTGATATTTCTAATCGTGTCTATCGGCTCGATCCAGATGGATTAGAGGAAGAAGTGTAACATACGTTTGTAAGAAATGATGCCAAACGTTGACAAATACGTATATCTGTTCTATATTTCTGGTATGAAATTAAGTCAGTATGCCAAACAACAAGGGATTAGTTACCGAACGGCTTTACGCTGGTTTCGAGATGGAACGATCAAAGGCTATCAGGCCCCCTTTGGAACGATAATTGTGATGGAGAGTGAACCTGTTCCATCGGTGCAGAAAGTTGCTATCTATGCATGTGTCTCTTCAGCGGAGCAGCGAGAGAACCTGGAACGACAGGCTAAACGCTTAACGCAGTATTGTACTGTCAAGGGCTATCAGGTCACGCAGGTCGTCAAGGAGATTGCCTCTGGTATCAATGATAGCCGCCCGAAATTGTTATCTCTGCTCAAAGATCGTTCCATCACCCTGTTGGTCGTTGAGCACAAGGATCGGTTGACGCGCTTTGGTTTTCGCTATATAGAGGTTCTTTTGGAAGGACAAGGCAGAAGCATCGAAGTCGTCAACCTGGCTGAAAACAATAAGGAAGATCTCTTACAAGATCTAGCAAGCATCGTGTACTCGTTTTGTGCCAGATGGTATGGACAACACCGCGCCAAACGCAAAACAGAACGCTTCGTGGAGCAGTTAGCAGCGCATGATGGCATCGAATGAAATTGGTGGAACAGCACATCATTAAGCAGAGCGATCCACGCTATCAAGCCATTGACGCCGCCGCCTTTGCATCGAAAAACCTCTCTAATCAGGCCACCTACCAGATCCGGCAAGCCTACATTGAGGAAAGCATCTTTCTCTCCTACGCAGCGATCTTCCATCGAGTGAAGCATCTAGAATGTTATCAGGCTCTCCCCAGGAAGGTAAGTAACTCCATTTTGATTGCTGTAGACAAGAATTGGCGATCTTTTCGAGCCGCGCTCAAAGAGTGGTATGGACATCCCGAAAAGTTCACTGGCAGACCCAAGATCCCCGGCTACAAACAGAAGGAGAAGGGCCGCAACCTTCTGATCTATGACATACAGGCCATCGGGAAACGGGCTTACAAGAAGACCGGCAAAATCGTTCCGTCAGGGCTTGGCATCGAAATTGACACGAAAGTCACCTGGGAAGATCTTGATCAAGTTCGTATTGTCCCGCGTGGATCGTGCTACGTGGTGGAGGTGGTTTACCGAAAAGAGGTCAAGCACGCAGCAGTTCATCCCAATGGTATTGCGGCTATCGATCTGGGAGTCAACACGCTTGCTGCTCTCACCAGCACCAAGCCCAATTTTCAACCGCTTCTCATCAATGGCCGCCCGCTCAAGCACCTCAATCAGTACTATAACCAACAACGCGCCCACCATCAGAAACATCTCGCGAAAGAGAACCGCTTCACCTCCCGCCATCTTGATCGCATCACGACGAAGCGTACACGCCGTATCAATCACTTCTTGCACACGGCAAGCCGTCGCATCATTGATCTGTTGGTAAGCGAGGGAATCGGAACACTAGTAATTGGCAAGAATCGCTACTGGAAGCAAGAGGTGGGAATGGGACGCCGCAACAATCAAACCTTTGTCCAGATTCCCCACAGCCGTTTTATCGAGATGCTGCAATACAAAGCGCAGCTTGTTGGCATCACCGTGATCGTTCGGGAAGAGAGCTATACGTCAAAGGCGTCGTTTCTCGATCTGGATGCCATTCCGACCTATGACCCAAACCGAAAAGAGAAGCCCGCATTTTCAGGCAAACGAGAAAAGCGGGGCTTGTATCGGGCATCCGATGGGCGACGCATTAACGCAGATGTGAACGGGAGTTACAACATTCTGCGCAAGGAATTTCCCAACGCATTCTCCAAATCCCAAGCTCGACTTGGGCAGGAGATCGGGGGGTGTGCAGTCGCCCCTTGCCGTCTGACTGAGAAGCGTAGAGAGGATATTGGTTCCTCTGTCGAAGTCACCGTCTAAAAGGGCTGATGTTATCATTTGTCATCAGTTTTGAGTACTGTAAAGTCTGAGACCAGATGGGAACGAAGGGAGTCAGGGCGTGAACTTGCTGGATGCGAGATTCGCAGCGTACCTTGCTGTGGCGACTTTGTTGATTGTGACCCCTGGGCCTGATACGGCACTCGTCACGCGCAATGCGTTGGTTACTGGAAGGCGAGCGGTCTCGTTCACGGTTGTTGGTATCGCGCTAGGCAGCGTTGCCTGGGCCCTTGCATCCGTGCTTGGAATCGCTGTGCTGCTAGAGCAGTCGGTGGTGGTCTTCACGTTGTTTAAGTATGTTGGTGCTGCCTACTTAGGATATTTGGGTGTGCGCGGCATCATCGCCAGCTTGCGATCAGATCGACGTACTGCTACGGCGACGTCTACTGCGAATATCGAGACGAAGCAGATCAGCAATTGGGGGGCATTCAGGCAGGGATTGGTGAGCAATCTGCTCAATCCAAAGGCTGGTGCAATCTTCGCCACCGCCCTTCCCCAATTTATCAGTCCTGGTGACAGCCCTGTGCGCCTGTTGCTGATGATGCTCGTCTACGAGGCAATCCTGCTTGTCTGGCTCAACCTCTATGGATATCTGATCAGCCGGGCAGGACAGAGCCGTGTTGGGACACATCTACGCACGGTTCTGGGTCGACTAACAGGAGTGGTGTTGATCGCGCTTGGAGTGAGGCTCGCGCTGGAAAAACGATGAGCAGTCCTTTAAATATTAATAGACGCAATCGACCATTATGAGGATCACCGCCCGCCAACACGAGGTGATCATGGTTCCAACGAAATCAGTTAGGGAAGAAAAACCGACAATGCAACACAAGATCCTGCTTCAACAGATTGTTGAGCATCTAAAACCAGTTCAGGGTCTCAGAGCTATCGTCCTGGGTGGATCATACGCTAGTGGTTCCCAACGGCCAGACTCCGATATCGATATTGGCCTCTACTACGACGAAAACCAGCCGTTGGACATTGAGCATATTCGCTCTATTGCTTCTCATCTCAATGATGCTCCCAACCCGACCGTTACTGATTTAGGAGGCTGGGGAACGTGGGTCAACGGCGGCGCATGGCTCACTGTACAGGGCCAACGTGTCGATTTCCTCTATCGCAATATCGACTTTGTCACCTCTACCATCGATGACTGTAATGCTGGCAACATACGCTCCGATTACTGGCAACAACCCGCCTATGGCTTTCACAGCTTCATGTATTGTACAGAAACCGCGATTTGCCGTCCTCTCTACGATCCAGATCAGGTCATTGAGCGTCTCAAAGCAAAGGTTGCCCACTACTCCCCTCATCTCAAGCAAGCCATCATCAAAAACTTCCTTTGGAGCGCCAGGTTCACGCTCGACAATACCTACAAGGCTGCTTCGCGTGGAGAAGTTTACCTCGTCACCGGTTGCCTGGCACGTGCCACTCATTGCTTCGTCCAGGTCCTTTATGCCATCAACGAAACCTACTATCTCAGCGAGAAAAAGCTTGAGGCAGATCTCGGATCTTTCAGCATCCAACCGGAAGATTTCTTAGAGAGGACCTACACGCTGCTAGGTGCGACCGGAATGACCAGTGCTCAGTTACAGGAATCCCTGGCAAAAACCGAAGCGCTCTACAACGAAACCGCTGATTTAGTAGAACAATGAAAGAGATAGTTGTGAACAAATGGATCAGGAAGATCGTTCACTGAAGACTCTCCCGGCTAAAGCACGGGAGGTTCTGAGGGTTCCTTCCACGCTTCCAGCCTCCCTGCCTGGGCAAGGGAGGTTGGCTCTGGTGTGGGTTCTCTCAGCCTTTTAGGCAGACGCGCTCCGGCTCGAGTCAAACCCAAGCTTCGGGGCAAGCGCTGCCCCTCTTTCGCGCGTTGCATGAGACACTCGTGTGCTGCCCGCAGGCGCGCCTCCGCACCTTCCCAATACCCCTGGTATCGGGCACACGAG
>DATAYF010000101.1:0-3169 GCA_036272735.1 Ktedonobacteraceae bacterium | reverse complement strand
GAGAGGAACCGTGCTGAGTTTGCCAGGAGCTTTATACTAGGTGGTGAGGATAGCCAGAGTCTGTTTTCTGGAGAGGCAAGGAGGCATTGGACGATGACCAGTGTCACCACAGAAAGGATCACCAACCTATGGTTATTCATGATGCAGCCACCCTTGTACGTACCCTCTATAGCCTGTACAATGCCCATCAAACTGACCCGGATTGGCTCGAGAAAATAAGCATGCTTGTCTCTGAAAACTGCGAAGCGTTGAACGCTTCAACTGGCCATATATACCGGGGGAAGGAAGGCTTCAAGCAACGCCTCCTCAATTGGAGTACCGCTTTTCCTGACAGCTCGAACGAGATCACCAATGTCGTCGCGACCAACGATCAAGCCGCTGTTGAGTTCATCAGTCGCGGGACGCATAGCGGCGTTCTGCACACGCAGAAAGGCGACATTCAGCCCACAAATCGCAAAGTCGAACTGCGCTGCTGCGATGTGTATCGCATCAGCAACAACGAGATTGTCACCCTGCACAGCTACTACGATGCTCTGGGATTGCGGGAGCAACTCGGCCTGACGCCAGCACGGCAAGAGCAGCGTGGCGAAGCGCCACAGCAAGAGTAGCGTGGCGGTTTGAGAAGTGAAGCGCCAGTTTTCTGGCACT
Source organism: Ktedonobacteraceae bacterium (assembly GCA_036272735.1). Lineage (GTDB taxonomy): Bacteria > Chloroflexota > Ktedonobacteria > Ktedonobacterales > Ktedonobacteraceae > DATAYF01. The sequence goes on along the minus strand of DATAYF010000101.1, from coordinate 2,521 downwards.
TCACTTTTGTTTTTTCTCTTGCTTTCCCCTGGCGGGTCAAACCTTTCGCTCTGGTTGGCTTGGCTCCCGATGGTTACCGGACACTCCCCAGACGCTGACAGGCGCGATCTGCTCCAGCTACCGCTGATGGACTATGGGACATCGACAAAGTACAGCAAGATGGTTTTGACATGGCTTTTGCCGTGGATACTCAGATCAATGCTAGCTACGTTCGCCAGCTTTCTACAGCGGGGTGCTCAAAGATTGAGCTTTTCCTTCGCTCTTTCTTTCAAGTAAAGGTGAGTGCAGTGTCAATCCCAAAGCTCTGCCGGAGAAATTGACAAAGCCTTGGGATTGACAGAGGTGCCCTTCAAGAGGGTGGCAGATCCGCTGAATTTCAGCGAGAAACAAGGGAGAGGCCAGGGAAAGAAGGCCGCCCTTCACCAGAATGGGATGAAGAACGTTTCCGCTGAGATAGAACACCTTTCTCCACTTGCCCAACGTCACCTCTTACCGGTCAGGGTTCTTCTCTTCGCCAAGGAAGCAGGCCGCGCTCGATCGCAACAGCGACCGCCGCGGCACGCGAGTCAACATTGAGCTTCATATAAATCGTGCTCAGATGCGCACGGACGGTGCGCTCGGTGACGCCCAGGCGTCGTGCGATCTCTTTGCTGCGTTCTCCCTGCACCAGACCTGCGAGCACCTCCCGCTCGCGCTCCGTCAGAACCATCTCTCTGGGGGTATGATTCGCCGGTGACGCTGGCGATGCTGAGGCACCACGCGCCGCGTGCGAGAGGATGCGGGCTATCACCTCCGGCGGGACGAGCATCTCGCCGTGTGCCGCTGCCCGGATGGCTCGGAACAAGGTCGCGCGATCCGTGTCTTTGAGCAAGTACCCACAGGCTCCCGCTTGCAGACCGCGGAGCATCAACGCATCTTCGTTGTAGGTGGTCAAGATCAGCACTGTGACCTGCGGCCAGGCTGTCCTCATCCGTTGGATGGCTTCCAGCCCGTCCATGCCCGGCATGCGCAGATCCATCAGCACGACATCCGGCTGAACCTTGCCAACCACGTCAAGGGCGCTCGCTCCATCACTGGCATCGCCGACCAGGACAAAGCCTTCGTCCGCCTCTTCCAGCATGAAACGCAGCCCCTCACGGACGACCAGATGATCATCGACCACGACGAGACGAATGGGTGTCTGCTTCTCGGTCACGCCAGGTCTCTCCTCTGCTTGACTGGGAAGGATGACTGCGACCCGGCTTTCTGCCTCGGCTCCATCTCAGACACCAGCTCTCCTCTTTGCCTGACTGGGAGATGCAGCCGCAGCACCGTCCCCTCCCCCACGGCACTCTCAATGTCGAGACGACCTCCACACAGGCGTGCTCGCTCACGCACCCCCAGCAGTCCGTAGTGCCCCTCCTGGAGAACAACCTCAGCGCTGTCAAAGCCAATCCCGTCGTCGCGCACTTCGATGGTCAACAAAGCCTCATGGCGTTGGACGCAGACCCAGACCTGGTGGGCCTGCGCATGACGCGCGACATTTGTCAGCCCTTCGGTGATCGCCCGCAGCACATGCTCACACATCTCTTCGGGCACCGTCGCCAGCGCAGAGAGATCCGCCGCACACGTGAGAGAGGCGGTGGCCCGAAAGTGGTTCATCTCGCGCTGGACGGCCAGGAGCAAGCTCTGAGGACCAGGGGTGTGGGCACGCAGATCATCAATCGCGTGACGCGCTTCGGCCAGCGTGGCACTTGCTCGCGACATGGCCTGCTGGACGAGCTCACGCGCTCGCTCTACCCGTCGTTTTTCCAGGTGCAGATCGACGCGTTCGAGTTGGAGCTTCAGTCCAACCAGGTCCTGGGCCAGCGTGTCGTGCAACTCGCGCGCCAGCCGTTCACGCTCATTGAGCAAGGTCAATTCCTCCACGCGCATGGCATAGGCCGCCAGTTCGAGATGAGCCGCCTCAAGCTCGCTGCGCGCGTGGACCTGCTGGATTGAGAGCATGATCCATCCAAGCAAGAAGATGATCAGCAACAAGACCGACTCGCCCGTTATCCAGAAGCGCTGCGTCACTTGCCAGGTGATGGTTACGAGGAACAGGCCTAGGGCGCTTCCTGCCACGATCACGATCTGGCGAACCTGCTTGAGCAGGCTCAGTGCTTCAATGATCAGCAGCAGGTAGAGGCCAAGCGCGATCGAGGGATCGGCCCAGATAAAGCTGATGAGAAGGGCCGAGATACCCTGGAGCAGAAAGTAGCCCCAGGACCAGCGCCGCCGTACCTTGCCCGAGAGGCACAGCCAGTGGAGGCCACATTGGACCATCAGCAGGGCCACACAGATCAGCTTCAAAGGGAACGGGATCTGCAGGAAAGGGGCCAAGAAGTGACCCTGTGCTTGAGGCACGGGATGGGGCTTTGAGAAAGGGGGGTGGGGGTCGGCGATCCGGAGATAGACAAAGAAATCTCCGACGAGCAGCTGCGGCCCACCGTTTCCCAGGAGCAATTGCGCACATCCCCAGAGGAAGACCATGCCGATCCAG
>DATAYF010000100.1:0-10236 GCA_036272735.1 Ktedonobacteraceae bacterium | reverse complement strand
CTCATTACCTGGCGTATGTGCTGTCCCGTGTGTGGGCACGACAACTCATGGGGACGTTGCCAGCACCAGGTCTCATTTGTGGCCGATATCCAGCCAGAAGCAGTGATTAACGCCGCAAAAGAGCTTTTGTGAACGTGATGAAGGGGAAGTACGCCACCTCTATATTGATGAGACTACATGTGCTGGCAGCACATGTAGTCTCATCAATATAGAGGTGGCGAAGGATACTTACTGCGTAAAATTCCTCAACAATGGGAAATTTTTTACACGTTTTACTCTGTACCAACACGCAAAAATAGCACACCTTTCCTATACAAACAAGTCTATGCAATAATGCTTTACAAGATTTATAGCAGTAAAGGTGCTCAGAATTGTTTTTCCTATCTCTACAACTCTATATTGGCACATTTATTGCGGTAATACGTCTACAGGGGGAATGTGCTAATAAATTTTTTAGGGCACGATGTTACTAACAGGCGTTTTCCTTCAGCAAGAAATAACAGTAACATATGTCTCCGGTTACCACATTGTGGAATGGGATTTGAGGATAAGGAGTAGGTATATGGTAGCCAGTAGAAAACCACTGAGGACATCAGATGCTGTTACCTGCATACATAAACAGCAATTGGCATCTTATGAACCGGGCGAAATAACGACGTTTCAACCAAAACAAAAGCAGACAACGACACACAAAAATACATCATTACATAAAAACACAATACCTAAGCCCAGGGGCAGAAAAGCTTCTCAACCAACCAGGGAATTCGCAGAAAAATCCTTCTATACGGAAGAATACACATCGTCTCCTCCTGAGGAAGACGCAGGAGTGCGTCATTCGCGCAAAGATACTGGTCAACCCTTTCAGGATGAAGAGGAGAATTATGCCTGTGACTACGAAGTGCCTGAAGAAGAGGAGGGTGATCGTGAGGTAGAAAACGCTATTCGCCAATACCTGGCCGAAATCGGTCGTTTTCCGCTCTTATCCGCTGAGCAGGAATTATATATTGCGCAAAGAGTAGTAAAAGGCGACATTGAAGCCCAGCGACGGCTCGTCGAGGCCAATCTACGCCTGGTCGTCAGTATCGCCAAGCGCTATAACAACCACGGCGTCTCCCTGCTCGACCTTATTCAGGAAGGCAATCTGGGGCTCATTCGTGCCGCTCAAAAATTTGATCCGATTCGTGGTTTTCGTTTTAGCACGTATGCCACGTGGTGGATTCGCCAGGCCATTAGTCGTGCTCTGGCCGAACATACGCGCACCATACACATTCCTGTACACGTGGTAGAACTGATTTATAAGATGAAACGTATTACGCGTGAACTCTATCAGAGCCTGGGACGCGATCCATTTCCAGAAGAGGTCGCCCGCGCCATCAATCTGACAAAAGAGCGCGTTGTCGAACTACAGAGCATGGCGGAAGCACCTATCTCGCTCGATGCCCCCATCATCGACGATGAGCAGTATCACCTGGCTGACGTGATAGAAGATCAGCAGGCGGTTGCACCATCGGAAGCAGTTACTCATCAGGGTTTGTGCGACCAGATCACCCACGCATTGGAAACGCTCAGCCAGCGCGAACGCCAGGTAATCGAGCTTCGTTACGGATTGTGCGATGGCTATTGCCACACGCTGGAAGAACTCAGCACCATCTTTAAGTTGACGCGTGAACGTATTCGCCAGATCGAGGTCAAGGCGTTGCGCACGCTACGCCAACCGGTCCAGATACACATGCTCAAAGACTTCGCATAGCTATTGTAGGTGGTGCAGGTTGACGAGTGACCTTGCGGTCGTGTCATCAACTTGCACTACCCCTTATAACTCCCTATACCTCCACCAACACCCATAATAATTGTAATAGTTTGTAATATATCCTAATAACTCAATATTTAGTACATTTTTACTGTTTCCTTGACGTAAACTAATGATCTTATTACACTTAATGATGAAGTAACATTTCTACTACAATTGGAGACCGCTCACGTGGTGTTTCTTGTACCGCGGGAAAAGCCAGAGCGTTATCGGCGCGTACAAGGGTTTCCACCCAGGTAGGGAGGGTTTGAAAACAGTGCAGAAACGTTCCAACAAAGCCACACGCTGGAGCTTGCAAGTCATCGCACTTTGTGCCGCACTCCTATCTTTTTCCGTGATTGGCACCTTAGCAGTTACCACGAAAATACATGCAATTCAACCACAAGTGATGGTCCCCTCCGATCAGCCGACAGCATCGGCTACAGCTTCTCCGACGCCAACGTCATCGCCTACGGCCACCATATCCCCAACAGCGGTAACAACCCCCAAACCGCGACCAACTGCCGCACCAACAGCGAAACCAAAGCAGGTACCCACGCAGGCACCAATACAAGCGCCAGCACAGGCACCGGTTACCGCACCTGGCGTCGCTGGCAACCAAGCAGCATTCACACCTACCCTCCAGGCATCTCCTAAGCCAGCGGCAACACCAGCTACCAGGCATGCGGCCGCGGCCGCTCCAGCGCAGACACCAACAGTGGTAGCGACCCCCACAGCAAGTGTCGAAGCAACGACACAGCAACGCAGCAATAATCTACTAAGTACGATTTTTAGTACAGCCAGTGTGATCGCGATGCTCTTCATCATTATGATTGCCGCTGGTTTTGTACTCATCTTCGCTCGCCGCAAACCGCATCAGGGAACACAAAGTCCGGCACTGTCAAGGCAAATGTTAGCGTCAATGCCACTGACAACACCTATGCCGTTGCAACCCATGGCCTCATCATTACAGCTCGTGACGCCGATGCCCTCGGCCATCCCTGTTTCGACCACACCATTTGCAGAGACGGAGCAAGCACCAGTTCCCATGCTCATACAACAATCCTACACAACGCAACCGGTCGAAACTGCATTTCAATCTATGCCCCAAATGCCGCATACGCAAATATCCATGCCGCAGGATGGCAGGGCCGCTATTATGCGCCCAACGCCTATCGTTCCCTCTATCACTGAGTATTCACCACTGCTCAACGAGCATATTCTCCCTCAACCCGTGGCGGCCGCTCAGAGGCAGGCGCTCGGCGTACCCAGTAGCGACTTTAACCCATTGCATGTCGACTATCCACAAATCATGGATCGTACTGGAAAGCAAGCCACCCCAACATCCTTCGCTTCCCCAAACACGCCTGCGCTCACCAGTGGTGTACAGCCCGGAGCACAGTCGCAAAAAGTGACGACAGGTCAACTCGCCGCGATGATGCGCCAGGTGCAAGCAGGTCTCTTCGTGATACCCGATAGAGATGCTGGCACGAAAACCATGCACTAATTCATTGCCCGAAAAAGCGTGTATTGTGATATCCGTATTAACGTGCATTGCTGGTCTAGTAGACCAGCAATGCACGTTAATACGCCTGCCGTCCTCTTTTTCTTCTCCCTCGCAAACACAAGCTGCAACATTTTATAATAATTTGCACTACTTACGTTTACAATGTTACTATAGTAGTAACAGGTGTAGTTTGTAGAAGGGGATGAAGTCGCTAATGATGATACAAATTTATGGTTTTCATTGGAGCATTTACGCACAACGGGTAATGCCCGCCTTCTCACGCTGGATCACAGAAATGGACGAGGAGGCGGTGTGGCAGTTTTACGAACAAACGCGCTGCGCTCACGAGGAATGCATCTTACCTCCCGCTATGAGACGCCTTCAGTCCTGGTCGCGCGCACAAACATTCGTGCATCAATTGCCCAGGGGCCCCTACACCTACCACGAGTACCTGAAACTATGCTCGGCCGAGCAATTTACCGATCTCAGTGACCACTATATGTACCAACACCCCCCGCAACTTCCAAAAGAGTCCGATGCATTGCGTGCAGTGTGGGGCGCAACCATCGAGGAACATTGTCTCGCACCATTCAGCTTTAGCAGCAACGATCTCAGCCAACAACAAGCACAAGAGCAGACCGATGCAGAAGAGCGCACTACCGCCCCCGTGCGTGGCGAATTAATCGATTTACTGCGCCAGGCTGGTTTTAGTGACCTGGCACAAGAAGTCCAGCAGGAAGAACGGGTAGCGACAGAGCCACTAGAAGATAACGACGATACACAGATTTTGCATATGCAGTCGTCGCAACAACCTGCCCAGGAAGAATTTCAGGAAATCGACGACGAAGGCATAACAGAAGCGAGCCGCGACACCGGTCCACGTGGCGTCGAGCTTGGCCGCTATCCTGCATCCCTGCACTTGCGTGGTTGGCTTGCGGGTATCTCTATTCGCGCCATGGCCCTTTTTGAACTGCTGGCCTGTGGCCGACGCTGCATGCCCTTTGGCTATCGTATCGGTGAACCATTTGAGTCATTTATCGGCTATCTGACGCCTGATGAGGTCTGGCATCTCGCACTCTGCCTGCGCAATGTACAGGGTCCGGCGCGCCTCGACGCCGAGGAACAATACCGCCTCTTCCTCCAACTCCAGGCCTCACAATCCGACAGCTTCCGCATGATCGATGAAATTCCTCCAACGCACGCCCACGTTTTTATGAAAGCGGTACGGACAGCGGCCTCGCAGGGCTTAGGACTCATCTGCCGTGTTGAGTAATGCAATAGTGAATTGACATTTTTCCTGAAATATCTTACCCTTACTGTTGAGGTGGAAGTTGGCACAACCTTGGGCCAATACTTCTCTTTCATTAAGGTCATCGTCTGGCCTTTAACCAACCAACTGCCATTACATCGACACAGGATTATTTGTTCTCGCGTGTTGTTGATTCTGAAGTGCTCATCGTTCGCGCACTTCTCGCACACCGCCATTCATCATCAGCTTGAAATCGTGTCACTTCGCACAAGGAGAACATTCTATGGCATCTCGTCCACACAAAAGGGGCCGCTCCTGGCTTCAATTGCTGCTCATCATCCCATTTATCGCCCTACTCTGGCCGCCATTCTACAACTTCGACCAACCAACCCTCATCGGTATCCCTTTTTTCTACTGGTTTCAATTGCTCTGGGTCATTATTACCGCCATCATTACCGCGATTGTCTACTTCGCCGGAGCATAGCACTGTTGCATGCCCTGTTTAAGGACAAACAACCTACCGTCAAGGAAGGGAGACTTTCTTCATGAATTGGGAAGCATTCATCGTTTTTCTCATCTTTTTTATCCTGGTCACGGTGCTTGGTTTCGTCGCTGCTCGCTGGCGACGCGGCGACCTCAACCAGATCAATGAATGGGGACTGGCCGGACGGCGCTTCGGCACCCTGATCACCTGGTTTTTGCTGGGTGGCGACCTCTACACCGCCTACACTTTTATCGCGGTACCAGCAGCTATGTACGGCCTGGGAGCGGTCAGTGGCTTCTTCGCAGTACCCTACACCATCCTGGTGTATCCCCTTATTTTCGTCTTGATGCCGCGTTTCTGGGCGGTCTGTAAACAGCATGGCTACGTCACGGCTGCCGACTTCGTGAAGGGGCGTTTTGGCAGTAGATCACTCGCACTGGCCGTCGCCTTCACCGGCATTATCGCCACCATGCCATATATCGCGCTACAAATGTTCGGCATCCAGGTCTCGCTGGCCGCGCTCGGCATTCCTATCAACTTTCTCATCTTCGGCATCCAGGTTGACATTCCCCTCCTGATCGCTTTTATCGTCCTGGCCGCGTATACCTATACCAGTGGTTTGCGCGCTCCCGCGATGATCGCCATCGTGAAGGATATTATGATCTTCGTGGTCCTGATCGTCACCCTCGTCTACCTACCCATCAGGTTTGGTGGCTTTGGGCATATCTTCGCAGCGGTCCATCAGAAGGCCACGACCACGAAGACGTTCTTCGATCTCGTGCCACCCAAACAATACGCGGCGTACGTCACGCTCTCGCTCGGTTCAGCCCTGGCGCTCTTCCTCTATCCACATTCGCTTACCGGCACACTGAGCAGCAGCAGTGCACGGGTTGTCAAGCGCAACACGGCACTATTGCCCATTTATTCGCTGATGCTTGGCCTCCTGGCGCTCCTGGGCTATATCGCGGTCGCGGCCCACGTGAAGCTGATCCCAGGCTTCGGCAATAATAGCGCCATCCCCGCGCTCATCAACCAGATGTTCCCTTCCTGGTTCGCGGGCTTTGCCTTTGCAGCGATCTCCATCGGCGCGCTGGTTCCGGCCGCTGTCATGTCCATTGCGGCCGCCAACCTGTTCACCAGAAACATTTACAAAGAATACTTCAACCGCGAGGCCACAGATCGGCAGGAGTCTTCAGTCGCCAAAATTACCTCGCTGGTGGTGAAATTCGGGGCCCTGCTCTTTATCGTGTACATTCCAACGCAGTACGTCCTGAACTTTCAACTGCTCGGTGGCGTCTGGATCTTGCAGACACTCCCAGCCGTGTTCCTGGGCCTCTTTACCCGCTGGTTCAATCGCTGGGCTATGCTGATAGGTTGGGCCGCTGGGATGATCGCAGGTACTGGCATGTTTATCGCCACCGGTCTTAAATCCTCGATTTATCCGATCACAATTGGCAACGTCACCATCCCCATGTACGAAGCGGTCTCCGGGGTCATCCTCAATCTGGTGCTGGTCCTGATCTTAACCCCCATCTTTGAGGCCATTGGTCTCAAACGTGGTCAAGATCAGACCGTAACAGACGATTACGACGAGGAAACAGCCCCGGTAGAACCCGTCGAAGTGGGGCGCGAGGCGCTCGGCTAATCGTCACCCATTGGCTTATATAGACATGCGAGAACGAACGAACAGAGAACATACAATGGTGTGTTCCCTGTTCGTTTCTCCATCCGCCGGATCAGATTGCCTCGCTATGGTACGATGGAAACAAAAACGCATACCAGGGGAAAGCCGATCATCATGGATTTTGAAGAGGAATTTTCAACCAATGAGACAGAAGTAGGAAGCGATGAGCTTTTATCAGACGACTCCATCCGTTTGCCCGATAGCGCAAATCCGCTTGTCCGCCTCCATGCAGTCAAAGCCTGGCTGACACGCCGCCAAAAAGAAACGACTCTTGAAATGAGCAAAGCAGCGCTGGACTGGCAAACCCTCCAACAAACAGCCACCCAGGATAGCGGCCGCATGCGTCGCCGTGAGCAGCAGCAGCTTACAGAACAGCTTCAAAGGGCCGAGCACTCTTATCAAATGCTCCAGGAAAAGTTGAACGCGTATGAACAAGCTGAACAACTTCTGGAGGATTGCCTGGCGCACACAACCAGCAGCGAACGCACCCTGGTCGAGTACTACCTGCTGTTGGAGGAGATGGTAGGACAGGAGGTAGACAACCCTGATTCAGTCGCTGCTACTCCCCATCAGCAAGCATTCACCGATGTTCAGCATCGTGTAGAACAGGTAGGAGCCCCTCAAGAAGCTGAATAAGCATGAGGTGCATAGAAAGGCGTGTATGTGTCCGGGACACATACACGCCTTTCTATGCACCTCATGCATTACGGACGCGGAAAAATAACGTCCTACGAATTCAACGGTATACTGGTGTTTTGGTCCAATTGCAGTATGAAGGATGAGATGGGGGCCGATTGCGTGAGCGGGAAATCGATAAAGCAATTGTTTTGCGTGCTGCCCGGCATCGCGTCCGGTTTGATCGAGATATATTTGGCCCGAATAGCATCCCCGTGTGTGGGAAGCAGGTGGACAAGGTTCACGTACTGCACTCCAATCGGAGCCTGGGTCTTATTGTCTACGTTCACCTCTATACGCAGCGTGTACTTGCCAATAGGCTTTTTATCATCAGAAAACTTGTTTGCTAGTTTGACATCCAGGATGGTCATTTGCAGGCCATGATACTGCAACGTGCGGTGTATTGTCTTGGATGCGATCAGGTTAGTTGTTGTCACCGGCAGCACAATCCCTGGGTCGCCGCTTGTGTTTTCCGCGTCTCCTTCTGGTGGGGCATAAAAAGCGCCTACCACCATCACAGCAATGATAGCAAGCCCCAACAGGGTACGCTGCAGAGGGGTCATCCGCGCTAGCCAACTCTTCTTCTTAGGCGCTACCTGTCCTGGTCCTGCTCCCTGCACAGTATCTTCAGGCTCATCTGTCTGTATATGTTCAGTTGTCTCAACCGGTTCCACTGGTTCTGACATAGTCGAAAATTGCTCCTGACCACAAAATCCTTATTCCGAAAACCAACGCCACTGGCATGGCTAGCGCGACGCGCTCAGGTGTTCGGATCGGTAGTAAATGATTATCACTATTATAGCAAAAGCAATATCAACTGGCGAATTTGTGGAGCAGGTGGCTAATACGACACTACGCAAGGAATTTTTGTGCGCCGTAGGTCCCACCCAACACGTCTTTCGAGGACGCGCCCATCCAGTGATCCAGCATCGTGGCATACACCGAGCGAAAATCAACGGTATACTTCAAATTCCCGTAGGTATCCAGGCTGCTGAGGCTTGGCGGCTCGCCATATATGCCCTTACTGACCGCATTACCAAGCACGAACATAGGCGCGGCCGTTCCATGATCAGTGCCCAGGCTGCCATTTTCCTCAACGCGTCGTCCAAACTCCGACCAGGTCATCACCACCACATCATCACCTTTCCCATGATGCGTAAGATCGCCATAAAATGCGGTCAAGCCATCTGCTAACGTCTTCATCAAGAGCGCGTGGGTCGTCTGCTGATTGGCGTGGGTATCAAAACCACCGAGCGTGACGTATCCAACACCTGAAGACTCCCCGTGCGAAAGCAACGGGGGTTCTGAGCGGTCCTTCCACGCTTCCAGCCTTCCTCGTTTGAGGAGGAAGAGTGGCTCTGGTGTGGGTTCGCGCGAGACTTTGAGGCTGAGGGGCTGCAGACGGACTCTGGCACGGGGAATACCCATGCGACGGCGGCAAGCACTGCCACGCGTTTGCCCGTTGTTGCAGTCGCTCATGTACCGCCCGCAGGCGCGTCTCCGCACCTTCCCAGGGTACTGTGTACCGGGTACATGAGGGAAGATCATCTGCTGCATCAAGATAGGCGGCAAGGAACGCCGAATACAGATCCCGTTGCACGGGACCTATGCCCCACCCGCCCGCACGCACAGATGTGCCAGCGCTGCGACCGCGGCTTTTTCACCCGCTGTCCACAGCCATGACAAAATTGGCTGAGTTTGGTGGTGCGTGTGGAGACTTCGAGTAGGGTGCCGCCCGTGCGTGGCCCCGGTGCGTCTCAATCGCTCAACAAACATCCCTGGGGCGCGAAGTCCCACGCTTTTACCATACTGCTTCTGCCACCCTTTATAGCTGATCTTTTCGAGGATGATGGTGTTGCCGATGCGCACCAGGTCATGCGCCATGTGCCCATGCAGACTTTTGCGGTGCGCCGCCAGTTTGCGTTCCTGATGTGCCTTGCGCCGGCGCGTGCGCTCGTAGTTGTGACTCCGCTTCCACATCAGCCGTTGCTTGCCCCGTCGCTTGATGCGTCCCATATCGCTCGTAGTGCTCCGGATTGGCGACCCGACGTTGCCGATCCATCTGGCGCTGCAGTCGCCTGATGGCTTGTGCATCAGGAGCAAGCTCCGCACCCAACGTTTCCAGCGCGGCCGGTCCGGTGCGAGGGACGATGGCGATGGTGGAAGGTCGAAGGCTCGATCCCGATGGTATCGGTGCCAACCGTGTGCTTCGGCTTGTGATAGGGGGTGCCTTCCAATGCCAGTTGCACACGCGTAGCGCGAGCCTGCTGCATCGGCTCCCCGGGCACGAGGGCTGGAAGCCGGGCGTCGGATGAGACGCGCATATTTGATGCGCTGATCCAGGCCGTGTTTGACCACCGGATCCTGCCAGTCGATGCGAGCGGGCAGCCGATCATCCTGCCAGATGAGGACACCTGCATGCCCGGCTTCTGCTGGGTCCAGCACAAAACGCAGACCGGTATCGTTGCGCTTGTTCTCGATGCTCGAGAGTCCCCGTCCTCGGCTCTTGAACCGGACACGACTGGCCTGTCCCAAACAGACACGATTGAGCGCGTGATAGGCACGACTGGCTAGCGTTTGCGCCAGGACCGCATCCAGATGCTCAGCCAGGCAGGAGACGCGCGCCGTTCTGGCGTAGGCATGCAGGGCAGACTCCGAGAAGCCTGACTTCTGACGCAAGGCTGAGAAGGCCGCGTGTCGTGCTGGTTGCTGGGTACGGGGGATGGCGCGAGCAGCAGCCCAGGCGGGGTCCTGGCGCATGCGCCGCAAACGTTGTTGTCCTTCAGAGAGCACGGCATTGTAGAACTGGCGGGCGGCGCGCCATTTGGGCACGCAGGCGCCTGGCCTG
>DATAYF010000099.1:0-8395 GCA_036272735.1 Ktedonobacteraceae bacterium | reverse complement strand
CATACAGCAGGTCGCCTTGCTCACAGACTGGCTTCCTCGTGGTCTTGGCCTCGGCCAATGCATGGGCTCAGCAAAATCGAGGAAACACCGTATGCATGGTTGGACAGGTAAAAAAAGACCACCTGGAGCGCAAACTCCAGGTGGTCTTTTTACCTGTCTAGACCGTTATTATGCTGGGGTGATGAAATGAAAAACGTTTGCCAACAGTTCCATAATGGCGTGATAGGAAATAATTAAGAGTGACAGTGAGGCAATGACTATATGCAATATGCGCCAGAATCGCATGACGGCGCGCGCACGTTGTTGGTGCTGTAGCGAAAGCATAAGTGACCCATGTTGACCCAGGGTATCACAGGCACGCTGGAAATCGCTATACTCACGACGCTGCAATGCAGGAAAATCGCGCTCGTCCGGTTCGATAGCGCGGCGACTTGCAAGCATGTTCATGCAATATTGATTGAAGGCTTCGGACTTACCCGCGCACAGGCGCTCCACCGTGTATTCTAGTTCAAGGATACGCTCTTCAACAGCACGCGCAATACCAACACCATTGCTGGCAGCATCTTGCGCAATCACCCGCGTGTAAACCATATCGAGCACACGTCCAACGACGCCGACGACAACCAGGACAATCAACGCGTACAAAGCGCTGGTCGCCAGGTACGTATCGGTCCAGCAATGCAGCGTGGTACAAAAATGGCGTGTAACGTGGGCAAAGTTTTCGTGCAGCAACGCGATGAGAATGGTGACAATCCCCACCCAGGTATGCATCCAGAGCCAACTTTGTACCCTGCCGGGCAGTCCATGCACGAAACGGCGGCGCAATGAATAGGCAGCACTGCTCAGCACCAGCACAAAAGCAATAATGCCGAAAAGACGCAAAGGATCTTCAATCGGCTCCGGGGACGGCTGAGTTTTTAAGGTGTAGATATACCAGATCAAGATGCCAATATAGAGCAGGAGCGAGCCAGCCAACCAGAACCAACGCGTCGAGGCGGTGGGCGACTTCCAGATACGGCGCAGACCTCCCTCCTGCTGATTTTGAGGCGACTTCGTGGTTACAGACATGAATTTCCCCTTCTACAGCTAACGGGCCCTTCGGCGCAAAATTTCTTCCGTTGAGCCAAAGAACGTGGTAGGATTCACACGTATCGCGGCACCGGTCGGACAAGCCTGCACACACGCCTGATTATTGTAACCGGCGCACAGGTCACACTTAATAGCCAGCCTCTTACGCATTTCACCGACAGCATCACGCGCCTGGGGCGCGTCGAGCGGCCCAGAAGCCATGGGCAAAAACTTATGCCCACGCTCTTTGCCGGAACCATGTTTGAAGAAGCCATTAAAACGCTGCCAGGCTGAGCCAGCAGGCACGTCCTCCTCATCCACCGTCATGATCGAGATATTGTCGTAGGGACAACGCTCGGCACAAATGCCGCAGCCGATGCAGCTTTCGGTAATGTAGATCTCACCGCTGGGCAAACGAGCAATACCAGCACGACTACACAGCATGCACACGGGATCCTGGCACTGACGACACGCGGTGGCGATGCTGATGTTTCCGACCACCATGCCCTGACGGTTCATGCGCGAATGACCGTGACGACGTGCGCACGCCTCTTCGCATTCGTTGCAGTGGATGCACTTATCAAGGTCAATAACCAGTACATCCTTACCTTCGATGACGCCATTGTCCACCAGCGAATGTAGTCCAGCACGTGCCTCGGCATCGGAGACCTGGTTCACCTCTTCAGAATCAGCAGTATGAGTGAAATCAAAAGGCTCGAATACAGCACTATGGGCGGCAATGGTCGCCTCGCGATACAATTGTAGACGCTCGCTAAAACGCTGCTTGATCTCAGGATGACGCGAGAAAAGAGCCAGCAACGCCTGGCGCGGTATCTCGGCAACAGTCGTATGCGTGATTGCCGAGACCGTCACCGCTCGCTGGTCTCCCAGCAGGTCGAGTCCTCCCGCAAAGTAGTCGCCGCCCTGGCGATACGCGATGATGCGTTCAGCGCTCTTGGCGCGCCCGGTCCCTTCCGCTGTTTTGCGAGCCACCTTCACAAAGCCATCGAGCAAAATATGCAGGGACTCGCGTGCGGGTTGCCCCTGTGCCTCTTCGCTAAAGAGCCGCTCCTCGCGCTCATAGCGGCGCACTGACGACTGCTCGGTTAGCCAACGAATACTCGCGCCCGACACGCCCTGGAACAGCGCCAGGCGTTTCAAAATATTCTCGACCGAATGGGCCGTATTCACGCTGGCAAAAAAGTGCTGTACCGAGGGTGCCACCTCCATCAAGCGCTGCATAACCTGTTCCGGCACAGCCAGCACCGCCGTCTCCGTCTGCGCGCGAGCGGTCGCGTTCTGCTGCTGACCGGTAAGCATGCCGTGCTCACCAACGTACTCACCACGGCGCGACACCGCAATCGGCAGTTCGTCATCATCGGGACCAGGCGCGACGAGTTCGATACAGCCATCGAGGATAAAATACATGTCGCGACCATATTCGCCCTCACACATAATCTCTGTACCGGGCGCGAGCACCAGAAAGTTTGAGCTTGCGATAAAATGCAGCAAATAATTGTCTGGCACCAGTTGTGGATCACGAAAGAGCGGCTGCTCACGCAAGCGGCTGATAAGCACTTTTTCATTCCAACCAGCAGGCAGATGGCTCAACACGCGCTGCATATTCACCTGGCCAGACCATGGCACACCCAGGCGCTGCTTGAGTGAAAGCATCAAAAGGTCGCGGTGGTTATCCACGGGACAGACCGGCACGCAGGAGCCACACATGACGCACTCGTTGGTAAAGCGGGCCACGTGAGGTGCAATATCATCCGAGATGGTGGCACGGTTGAGATCGGCGATAGAGACCATCGCCGAAAGTGGCACCGGGCAGGCACGCATACAGCGATCACAGCCGATACACATATCTATTTCGAAATGGACTTGCTCGTCGGCCAGGGGACGGATATCGAGGCGATGTCCCAGACCAACTACCAGGGGAGTTTTTTCAGTCTGTATCAAGATACGTTCCTCTTCCTTCCTACCTACCTACCTGATGCCTGAGCCTAAAGGCGCGCTACAACCCGCACAAAAACGCGCAGAGTGTGTATTGACAACGCGGCAGCGCTGGCAAAGCCGCACCTGCGCAGTGGGTACCAATACCTTCTCGGTCGAGTACGCACGCACGTCCTCGGTCAGCGCATCGGTACTCACACGACCGTTAACGTCCGTCATCTGACTGGACGGCACAGACTTGTAGGACTGTATGTTGCCTGTGCATGAACGCGCAATGAACCGGAACGTCACATAGCGACCGAAGCGCACCATATCGTTCGGCTGTAACACCCGCACACTGTGCGGCGCGAGAGCCTGCTCATTCACAAAGGTCCCGTTGCTGCTGCCAAGATCCTGCACAACATAACAACCGTGTGCGTAAGCGATTTCGGCATGGCGACGTGAGACCGTGCCTTGATCGATCAATAGGGAAGTACCGGGCGCACGACCAATAGTCAGTGAGGCCGATTGCTTGAGCACGAAGTCTGGTAAATTCAAGCCAGAAACACGATCAGGAACATGCACGAGCACCAATTCGGTTGGCACAGGCCCCTGAACTTTTTCTTGGAGTGCACGAGGAACCGTCTCAATAGGAACGACTATCGCGTGAGGAGTGGTCGTATCGACAGGAACAGTTCGTGGAGCGACCTGAGCAGCCTTCGGCTTTAGTTTCGCATGCTGTACGCCAAGCAGTGCAGGCGGGACCATTTGTTGATCCAACCAGGCCGCCAGTTGAAAGTCAGGGTTCAGCAGTTGCAAACTTATCGATGCAAGGTTGACACGATGATCGATAGCACGTTTGAACGCGAGTGCCTGGCTACGGTCGCCCAGCGCCAGCATACCAACGGGCACCCCATCTTCGAGCAACAGCTTGCGATAGGTACGCGGCTGCGGATCGGCCACCAGTTCTTGATAGCCCTGGCGATTGGTCACGCCAATGGCGGCAAAATCCAGACTATAAAGGAGGGTTGCATTATAGAAAGTGTTGGCTTGAAAAGGCTGCTGTGCGTCGTCAAGGGCATGCAACATGCTGTACGCGGCGCTGCGAGCCTGCTGGATAGCGGGGTACCACTGGCCGATCACCCGTGTGCGGCGCGTAAACGTATCGATCGTTTCCAGCACATCGCCCGCCGCGTAAATATCCGGCACGTTGGTGCGCATCGCTGCATCGACCTGCACGCCTCGTCCACAATGAATGCCGCTTGCCTTAATGAAATCGATGTCGGGCTCAATACCAATTGCAATGATCACAACCTCGCAGGGAATACGCTCACCACGCGTTGTCGTGACCTCGTTGACCTGCCCATGCTTGCCAACAATTTCAGCCACTTCTGTTTCGAGCCGCACCGTTACTCCTGCACGTCGCTCTTGTTGTAAAACCAGGTCGGAGGCGGTTTCATCGAGTATTTCCGACCAGAGGGTGCGCTTGCGAATGAGATGAGTAACCTCGTAACCACGATGGCGCAGGGTTTCGCTGGTTTCCAGGGCTAGCGTCCCCCCACCGACGATCACGACATGGTTCGCACCATCCAGGCACTGCATCAACGATTGATAATCGGCCACTGTGCGCAGAGTTGTCACTCCCTGTAAACCGGTACCTGGGCAGCGCAATGTAGCAGGATGAGCGCCATTTGCCAACAGTAGCTGCTTATATGCAAGTTGGCGACCACTTTGTAGGTACGCGATATGTTGTTCGGCCTGGATGCTGGTCACGCGGTCCTGCAAAAAATGGATGCGCTGATCCTGGTATAAGCTGGTGGGACGCGCCCATAGCTTCTCCTCGTGAATGCGCCCCGCCAGGTAATCCTTGAGCGCGGGACGATAGTACACAGGAAAGGGATCATCGGCAACTACAGCAATGGCGGCCTCTGGGTCCTCGGCACGCAAAATCTCGGCTGCCGTTACACCCGCGATGCCATTGCCGACAATCAAATACGAGACCAGATCAGCCATAAGCAACGATCCCCCCAAAGTTCTTATTCCGAAAACCAACGCCACTAGCGTGGCTAGCGCAAGGCGCTCAGGTTTTCGGATAAGTAGTACTTAGCACCACGTTGAAACACAAAACGACAAAATGTAACCTCATGTGGGGAAAGTATACTATAGATAGGCTGGCATATCAGCATAGGCCATTACTCATTTCCTACTACATCGTTAA
Source organism: Ktedonobacteraceae bacterium (assembly GCA_036272735.1). Lineage (GTDB taxonomy): Bacteria > Chloroflexota > Ktedonobacteria > Ktedonobacterales > Ktedonobacteraceae > DATAYF01. The sequence goes on along the minus strand of DATAYF010000099.1, from coordinate 3,174 downwards.
GGTTCTTAATCTCGACCAGCAGGAATCAATCGGGTAAGGCAAAGGCGTAGAGCTTACCATCATCCGCGCCAACGTAGACGATGCCGTTTGCCAGGGCTGGCATGACATTGATGGCGACACCAACAACGCCCATCCAGAAGGGATGTCCGTTGAGCGCATCAAAAGCGTAGATCTTGCCATCACCAGAGCCAACAAACACCATACCATTCACCACCATCGGTGACGCGGAGATCGCACCACCTGTCGCCACCGACCAGCGCAATTTACCGTTGACCGCGTCAACAGCGTAGAGCACGTGATCATCGGAGCCAACGTAGACGATGTTATCGACCACCACGGGTGCGGATGAAATACTCCCCCTGGTTGCTACAGACCAGAGCATGTTGCCTGTGAGGGCATCGAAGGCGTACAAACGACGATCCCAGGAACCAGCGTAGACGATGCCGTTTGCTACGGCTGGCGACGAGGTAATAATTCCCTTGGTCGTAAATACCCAACGGGGCGCTCCAGAAGCAGCGTTGAACGCATACAACTTATCGTCACGAGCACCGACATAGACCAGGCCATCCATTACGGTCGGCGACGAAGAGATAGCATTACCGGCGCGTGCCACCCACTGTTGTGTGCCATCGCGAGCATCGAGCGCGTACAAGTGATAATCCCAGGAGCCAACGTAGACGATGCCATTCGCCACCACGGGCGACGAGGTAATATAGCCCGTGGTACTAGCCACCCAGCGCTGCGCTCCAGTGTAGGTATCAAGGGCATACAAGCGATGATCGGAGGAACCGATGTAGACCATGTCGTCCACTATTGTTGGCGAAGATGAGACAATATCGTTGGTTTTCGTAGCCCAACGGAGTTGCCCACTTGCGGCTTCCATCGCGTACAAATGGTGATCCGATGAGCTGGCGTAGATGATATCGTTAACCACCACAGGAGCGGCAGATATGCCACCACCAATTTTTGAGGACCAGGCTAGCGATAAAAGCGCAACATTCTCCGTTGTCAAAATACGCTTCGGGACACGTGATGGTTCGTTGCGCTGCACCGTTGCACCGAGCAGCAGCGTGTTCACAAAAGCCTCGACATCGACATAACGCTCATCACGGTTCTTCGCCATTGCGCGCAAAATAGCTTGCTCGATAGGAGCGGGCAGGGATGGATTCAACTGACTCGGTGGCTGAGGTTGTTCGTGGACATGCATATACGCCACAGAATAAAAATCTGCCCCCTTGAAGGGACGTTGCCCGGTCAGCATCTCGTAGGCAACGCAGCCCAGTGCATACTGGTCGCTACGTTTGCTCAGACTGCCAAGAAACTGCTCTGGGGCCATATATGGCGGTGTCCCCATCTGATAGGCGTTGCGCGTTCGATGTAGCTCGGTGGCGATGCTGAAATCGGCCAGCGTCGCCTCGCCCTTGAAATTGAAAAGGATATTTTCCGGCTTGAGATCACGATGCACCACGTCGTGATCGTGGGCGAACTGTAACGCCTGCCCAATTTGATGGAGCCATTGCAGCGCCTTGTCTAAAGCGATGGGAGCGCTGTTTTGCTGAATTAAGCGATCACGTAGGGAACCACCAGGGGCATACTCCACCACGAAGAACGGGTAGCCCTGGAAATGCCCGGCGTCAAGTATCGGCAAAATATGCGGATGCGTCAACTTATCGAGTAAACGCGCCTCGCGAAAAAACAGCTCGTACTCCGCCTGCGAACGCAAATTTGCGTGTAAGACTTTCACAGCCACGAAGGGCTTCGTTTCCAGCAGCAGATGACGACCGAGGTAGACGCTGCCAAAGGTACCTCTCCCTAATTCTTTAATCAGGGTGTAGTTCCCAAAATTTTTCCCATTTAAGTCATTAACCATACCATTTTACTCCCCATACATGCTTAATTATTATAGAAGCATCCTCAGCAGTATGCAATATAAAGAAGCATACAGAAAGGGACTTTTTGGGAAGTCAGGCAAAATTCGTATTAGTTTGTGTGTTTTTTATCCTTTCGAGCGTAAACCCCTGGGCTTGAGCCCCAGGGAGAGAAGCGAGTCCGTGGATGGCAGCCTGGCATGGAATACTCCCCTGCTTGACGCTCTAGAACTTCTGTGCTCTCCTTTCACCCGTTCTCTTGCACACAAACAACGCAAGCCTGTGTGGGCGTTTCACGGGAAATCGTTCCTGTGAGGAAAAGCAGGAACGGACCAACGTGTTGTGTGCCAGCCACTCCCTCAGGTCTTTTCCGTGCCCAGCAGCCACCGGTTGTGGTTGCAACGAACACCGGGCGCGCACGGAGCCTTCAGGGGCCACCCTGAGAAGCCCCTGGCTTTCGCCGTGGGGAGTCTGTCACAGAGATGGTATGATAGAGCTAAAAATCTGGTTCATCAACCACTACGAAGGAATTTGCCGATATGTCAACCGAAACACGCGAACTCAATGGCTTCGTGCATCGCTTTGTACCAGCACAGAGCGAGGAGCCATTGCCCACATTACTCCTCCTGCATGGGACTGGTGGTTCTGAGGAGAGCCTTCTCAGTCTGGGGCGGATGCTGCTGCCTGGAGCGGCCGTGCTCAGCCCACGCGGCAAAGTCATGGAGCATGGCATGGTGCGTTTCTTTCGTCGTCTCGCCGAAGGTGTCTTTGATATTCCCGATCTGCTTCAGCGTACGCGTGAGCTTGCTGATTTTGTACAGACAGCTAGTGAGCACTATCATTTTGATGCGCGCAATGTGATGGCAGCTGGCTATTCGAACGGAGCCAATATAGCAGCCAGCATGTTATTTTTGTATCCACACGTGCTTGCCAGGGCCATCCTCTTTCATCCTATGTTACCGCTCGAACTGGAGCAGCTACCGGATCTCACGCAAACGCCGGTGTTCATTGCAGCGGGTCGTCTCGACCCCATCGTGCCAGCCAGCAACACGGAACAACTCATCGAGCAGTTGCAACGAGCGGGCGCGCAGGTAACGGCCCAATGGTTCAACGGTGGGCACGACCTGAGCCACGAAGAGGTACGCGAGGCGAAAGCGTGGTTGAAGTAATGGTTGTGGGTGCATTGCCAGCATAACTATTTCACGCCCTTATCCGGTTGCAGGTCCGCGTTCTGCAATTTCCATACACCATTTTCTTGACCGACGATGAAGGCGCCGGTGAAGTTTGCGACCTGGGAGGTGGGAGT
>DATAYF010000098.1:0-5375 GCA_036272735.1 Ktedonobacteraceae bacterium | reverse complement strand
ACCAACACGACCAGGAAGAGCAGCACGCGCGGAGAACTCAACCCATTGCTGTTGCCTGGATATTGATACACGCCATCCGTCGACCCTGCATACAACTGGGCATAGTTCGCAGACCCAAAGACCAGAGCGTAGACAGGCTGCGCGTGCGGCAAGCCGGTGGTTATGCCAATCCAACTGTCGCCCCGGTTATCGCTACGAAAAATGCCATCATCAGTACTCACGTACAACGTAGACCCGTTGTTACTGCGAAAATCAACCAGGAGCTGGCGGATGCTCGTCCCGGTAAAGTTTTCTTTGTTGGCCGACCAGTTTGCGCCTCCGTCAAGTGAGCGGTAAAAGCCATGATTGGTGCCAAGGTACACCAGATTTTGCGCGCTGCCGCTTCCCACGGCCGGTTGCACTTCATACGGCACTACCCCCTGGGCTAAACCGGCATTGTACGCGCGCCAGGTCTGCTCACCATGTGCCAGAAGGTATACGCCAGCAGAGGTAGCGGCCCATACCTGCTGTTTGCCGCCGTCAAAAGTAACTCCATTGATGGCCGCACCAGCGGGTAGACCATTGTTGAGAGCGGACCAGAAACTTCCACCGTCCGCACTGGTCAGAACGCCGTGATGCAGCGTGCCTACATACAGGTGCGTTGGTGCGTTGGCGGCAAAATCGAGCGCTGTATAGGTATCGCCAGGAAGCGTTGACGAGGACAAGGCACGCCATTGCTGGAGCGTCGTGGTATTGGCAAAGATTCCTTTGTCAGTAGCCACCAGTACCTGTTTGATGGCCCCATCAAATAGCAGCGCGTGAATACTGTTGGACGCAGGCAGGCCGTTGCTATGCTCGACCCAGTGCGCACCGGCATCGGTACTGAGAAACACCTGACCCTGTTCGCTCCCTGCATACAGCGTATTGGTATTTTCTGAGTTCACGGCCAATGTGCGAATATGCTGATGCGATAATCCGCTTGCCTGCCACGATCCTCCGCCGAAAATCCCAGAGCCAGGCGCGCAAGCCGACATGAACAGCCCCAGGAATACACACAGACACACGAGCGCAACGTAGCTATAGCGCTGCGTGCGCCGGGTAACGGATGGGTAGATAATGGGCCTGCGCGATTGATTCATGTCTATACTCTGCTCACAAGGAGGGTTTATTAATGATGTAAGCTGACGTGCTTCGACGATCCGCATTGCGGGTGCTAACGGCGGGTCACGCGGCGCACGTACACAACGGTCTCCTCTACCTCGTAGCCCCGTTTCAAACGTTTGCCGGACTTATTACGGGGAACGAGGATATCCTTGAGATTTCCCAATGCGGGCAGCGTCTGTTCTATAGTAGTCGGTTGGCTCAAACGAGCAACCAGGCCACGCCGCAATAGTTCGATCCCAACGCCCAAAGCCACCGCGCCTACGCTAGCAGCCACGCTACGCGGCAACTGTGGATTCTGCCACGCTGCCGGTAAATTGTGTTGCGTCGTGGTGACGATCTTCGTCGAAGAAGGAGTGAGATCAGCCCCGCAACGCTGACAATATATTTCATCATCCATGCATTCTGCATGACAATTGGGACAACGCATCATTTGCCTCCCAAACAAGAAGAATAGCTAGCTATTCTTGCCTACTATTTCTGCAATGGCATTGACCACCACAGCATTTTCTTCAATGGTATTGTAAAAATATGGAGAGATACGTAACAAGCCGGGGCGATAATCGGTGATAATATTACGCGCAATCAATGCCTCGACGATATGTTCAGGGTGCTCAAATTCCACCATCACTATCGAATTACGCCGTTCCGGCTCTTGAGGAGAGCGTACATTCCAGCCTTGTTCACGCGCGCGGGCAATCAAATCATTGGTTAGATAACGGGTACGCTCACTAATACTTTCGACGCTTGCCTCTAAGACGATATCCAAACCACCATTCGCGGCATAGATTGCTGCTACCGCCGGTGTGCCCATTTCCAGGCGTGCGGCATCGTCGCGGAAAACAAGTTTACGTACATCGAACTGAAACTGCTCGCGATGACCGAACCAGCCAGTCATGGTTGGCATCAGTGACGACAGCAAGCCTTCGCGTACGTACACAAATGCTAAACCAGGGCCGCCCAGCAGCCATTTCAGCGTGCCAGTCACGAGAAAATCGACGTCCAAGGCATTAACGTTGATGGGAATCTGGCCCGTGCCCTGGTAGTCGTCGATGAGCATATAGGCACCGTGCTTGTGGGCTATATCGGAAATAGCGCGAACATCTTGAATGTAGCCGCTAGTGTAATATACGCGTGAAGTCGCGACCAGGGCCGTTTTCTGATCTATCGCGGACGCAAAAGCCTCCACGGGCACGTGCACGCGATCAGGACTTTCGACAAAACGGGTTTGCACCCCGGTGCGCTCCTTGGCGAGCCACTGGTAGCCCAGCGTCGGAAAATCCATGTCGCTCATCACCACTGTGTTGCGCTCGCTATAATCCAGCGACGAAGCAATCGTGCTCAGTGCTGTCGAGACGTTGGGAGCAATCGCCACTTCGTGAAGCTGTGCCCCGATGATTGTGGCGAATTTTTGCCGAGCCTTCGCAATCTCACCAAGCCAGATTTCGTACCATGCATGCGCTCCCCACTCATTCCACAACTCCATAAATTGCTCCATATTGCGCATGGAACGTTGCGACAGAGCGCCCAACGAGCAGCTATTCAAGTAGGTTTTCCGTTGCAAGATAGGAAATTCAGCTCGATAGCTCAGAAGTTCAGCATGTTCGTTGGCCGGAGGCACAGGGTATTGCATCCTGGTTTCACCATCTAAGGTCATAGTGATTATTGCCTTCCTTTTCGTCTTCGTCATTGTCTAAAAGCGGTCTGCACACTACTTTCTATTTTACTGCTTATTCCTAAAGGAGTCTACAGTTTGTATAAGCAATATGGCGGCTTTTGTGACTTCTTCTCTGGTGGACCAGCGCCCCAGGGTGAGACGCAATGCTCCCAGCGCTCGCTCTCGTGAAAGCCCCATCGCCAATAGTACGCTTGACGGTTCTGTACTTCCTTCATGGCAGGCCGAACCGGTCGAGCTGGCAATGGACGGGATAGCGGCCAGTATCTCCTCGCCAATGATGCCATCGATACTGACGTTGAGCGTATTCGGCAAACGTTTGGTCACGTGGCCGTTGAGGTGAACGCTTTCAGGACCGACTTGTGCTAGCTGCTGATATAAATCGTCTCTGAGTGCGCGTAATTTGGCGGTACTTGCAGGCAATTGTTCAGCGGCAAGCTGGGCCGCCATGCCCAACGCGACAGCGAAGGCCACATTTTCGGTGCCCGCCCGACGCCCGGCCTCCTGACCACCGCCATAGATTGCCGGTTCAAGACGCCAGCCACGACGTACGTACAGCGCGCCAACGCCCTTGGGGGCATAGAGTTTGTGCCCGGCCACCGTGAGCAGGTCAACACCCAGCGCCCCAACGTCCACGGGAATTTTCCCCACAACCTGCGCCGCGTCCGTATGCACACCTATATCATGGCTATAAGAATGAACAATCTGGGCGATTTCAGCTATCGGCTGGATTGTGCCCGTCTCGTTATTGGCAGACATTATCGAGACCAGGATGGTTTGCTCATTCAACGCCGCTTTCACGTCCTGGGGCTGCACGCGTCCAAATTCGTCTACGGGGAGATAGGTGACGTGCATACCGTAGTGCTGCGTCAGGGCACGGCAGACGTTGAGTACAGCGGGATGTTCGGTGACTTGCGTAATGATGTGATTACCACGCGAGCGATTTGCCAGAGCGACGCCGCGAATGGCTAAGGTATCGCTTTCCGAGCCTCCACCGGTGAAAACGATCTCGTCGGAGGCGCAACCCAGCAATTGAGCGACCTGCGCACGAGCGTGATCCAGAGCCGCGTGGGTTGTTTTTGCGTAGGTGTGTGTGCTTGAGGGATTGCCAAATTGCGTTGAGAGATAGGGGAACATCGCCTCTACCACCAGAGGATCAACCGGAGTGGTAGCGTTGTAATCGAGATAGATGGGACCGTTCGCTAATCCCGGATGCGTAACCATAAATAGTGACCTTCCCTCGCCAGATGTGCTCTATTTTTGTGTTTGGAGAAGCTGTATTGATATCATACCATGCTTTTCCAGCTACCTCTCGCCAGCATGCCTATTTTCTATACTGTGGCACAGAGAGAGCACCATAGGGACCATCTTGGGACAATTGGTCTGTGATAGATTACACAACATCACGAGCGGCTTTATCAAAGCGCGAAGCGGTTTCTTTCAGGTGCGTAGTGACGTCTTCATTCAGACTACACAGGCGTTCCACCAGCAGGGACCACTCATAATAGAGGCCATCATAACGATGGCGGCTCACGCCCATCCACTCGTCCTCTAATTGCTGAAGACCTTCATGAATGGTAGGTAACGTGTCGTGCTGAAGCTTTTCGTTGAGTTGGGTAAACACACCGGCAAGGTTACGTAGACGCTCTGCATGGACATTGGCTGCTCCCATAAAAACCCTCTCCTTCTCACCTGCACCGTGCAATAGAAGTATCTTTAGTGGTTGGTGTGATGGTGCCTTATGTCCAGTATAAAAGCCACTAACAAATGGTGAAGCCCGCTTGTTTACAGTCATCCGAGCGCGAAAGCCCCTGTGTTTCAACCCGGGGATGAAGCGCCGTTCCTTGTGTGGGAGGGGCGCGAGGCCCTGGACCGCTTGAAATCGAGGGAAACGCTTGACACGTGCTCCTCGATTCGTTATTATTAGAACAGAGGTTCCTAGATCAGAAAGGCAGGCGGATGGCACGGCAGCACCCAAAGCGCACGAAGCACACACACTCCACTCAGGAAACTGAGCAGCAAAGCCAGCAGACCCCGACCTTTCTGCTCGAGTTGCCTCTGGTCGTCGACGAAGGGCAGGCCAAACGCCTGCGTGCCCACCTGGAAGCCGGCAGACACCTCTACAATGCGCTGCTCTCCGAAGGACAAAAACGCGTGCGTCGCATGCGGGCAGATCCGGCCTGGCAAGCTGCTCGCGCCATCCCTCGTTCCCACAAGCAAGAGCGACAAGCCGCCTTCGCGGCGTTACGGCAGAAGTCAGGCTTCTCCGAATATGCGTTCCACTCCTACGCCAAGGCTGCACGCGTGTCCTGGCTGGCTGAGCACCTGGATGCGAGGCTCTCGCAAACCCTGGCCACCCGCGCCTACCGGGCGCTCAACCGAGTCTGCCTGGGCCAGGCTCGCCGGGTCCGCTTCAAAAGCGGGGGACGCGGCCTTTCCAGTATCGAAAACAAGCGCAATGATACGGGGCTGCGCTTTGTCCTGCACAAGCCCGAAGAGGGGCATCAGGGCTTTCTGATCTGGAAAGACGACCGCCTGCCTGCCCGCATCGACTGGAACG
>DATAYF010000097.1:0-24014 GCA_036272735.1 Ktedonobacteraceae bacterium | reverse complement strand
AAGTAGCACAAGGAAGCCGTTCAGCACCCATCTGCTCACGTGGGGAAGAATTCTGGAACGTTTGCGATAAGATACCTGTAGTTGAGCCATGCCTCACCTCTCTTAATCGTAATGTACCCAGTAGCGACTAATGCTGAGTTGAATGATCGTCAGAATCATAATCGCAATGAAGACTACCAGCGCCAGTGTAGAGGCATATCCCATCTGGAACGATTGGAAACCGGTTTCATAGATATAGAGCACAATACTCAATGTCGACGTGCCTGGCCCGCCTCTGGTCATGACGAACATGGGATCAAAAATTTGGAACGCGCCTACCACGGTAATGATGCAGGCGAAAAGCAGCGTCGGCGACATCAGCGGCAGCGTGATGTTCCAAAAGCGCCGCCACGCACCAGCCCCATCCAAACGTGCCGCTTCATAGAAATGCGTTGGCACGCTGGTTAAACCCGCCAGCAAGATAATAAAGGTGAAACCCAGAGTACGCCACAGGTCCACAAAGATCAATGCGGGCAGTGCCAGCGACGAGGTTACAAGCCAGTTCGGGGTGGGCAATCCTAATTTCCCCAGGTAATAGTTCACGATGCCAAAGTTGGGATCGAGCAGGTAGAGCCACATCAGCGCGACCGCCGCCCATGACATGATCAGGGGAAAGAAATAGGCTGTGCGTAAGAAGTATTTCAAAGCACCTGCTATGGCTCGGTTCACCGCGAGCGCTAGGAGCATCCCGACTCCTAGATGCAAAACAAGCGACCAGAACGTGAATACCGCTGTGTTCCACAGGGCTGTGCGGGCTGACGTGTCGGTCAGGAGTTTGGCATAATTCGCCAATCCAACAAATTGTGGCGCTGTAAACATATCCCAGCTAAAGAGGCTGAGTCCAAAGGCACCAAGGAACGGAGCCGCAATAAAGACGATAAAGAGCACGAGCGCCGGAGCCAGAAAAAGGTATGCAGCCAGGATCTCTTGCCGTTGCTGTTTCGTTCTTTTCTGCCTGCCTTTTCTAGCTGAATGAACCTGTGTGCCCCTCTGAAGCGCTACTCCAGTATCGTTATGTATTGCTATCTCCCTCATGATAGCGCGGCCTTGATCTGCTGATCGAGTTGCGCCAATCCTTGCTGCACGCTCACATTGCCGGTCAGAATCTGCGCCGATACGTTGTCGATAGCAAGCTCGATTACGTTTTCTTTATCAGGTGCTGGTAGGGGAGAGCCATAGGACAATGCTTTATAGAGATTCTCTGATCCCTGTGGGGCATTAGAAAGGAACGCATCGCTGGTTGCGACCGAACGCCGCGGGGGCACGATTGTCCCACCTTGCGAGGCAAAATACTGACTGGCTGCTTTGGATGTAATAAACTTGACAAAGGCCCAGGCTGCTTCTTTGTTTTGCGAGGCTCTCATAATTGGGTACGCATTAAAGCCAATGGGCGATCCTTGTTGTGTTTTGCGTGGCCAGGCCACAATTTTTACCTTGTTGGTGATGCCCAGTTGGCGAATGTTGACTATCGGCCAGCGTCCACCACCGAACATCGCCAGTTTGCCCTGCGCCATCGCACCAAAGGCGTCGAACGTGCCTCCTGGCGCCGGGCTGATTCCCTGGGCCACTAGATCACGCATGAATTGGAGTGCCTCAGCGGCGGCTGGAGTGGTAATGGTTGATTGTGTCCAGGAAGTGTTGAGCACATTGGCACCATTGGTTAGCAACCAGGGCATGATGCCAGCAAAATACGCGGATTGCGCCTGCATCCCATATACACCCGGCTTGCTCAGCTTTTTTGCTATCGTCTTGAGATCATCCCATGTCCAGGTGTTATCAGGCTCATTCACACCAGCTTTGTGAAACATGTCGCTGTTATACCAGATGCACATCGGATTGAACTCACCAGGCAAATAATATGTCTTACCATCGGTAGAACTCAGTTTCGCCCAGGTTTTCAGGTGCGGATCGATGTCGTTAAAGAAATCGGCCAGTTCGTCGGCGTCCCGTTTCATATAGGCATCAATCGGCTCGACCAGACCCCGGCTTGCAAAAAGCCGCTGGCCCTCCGTGGCTACCTGTACAATATCGGGGATCTTGCCGCCTGCGATCTGTGTTGAAAGCGTATTAAAGAAAGCGGCCCAGTTGTTCGAGTTATTCGGTTGTGCCTTCAGCTTCACGTTGGGATATTGCTTCTGAAAGAGGGCAAACAGGGCGTTCCAGGACTTCTGCTGATCGGCAGTGCCTAGATATGCGATGGTGAGTGATCCCGAAACTTTTGATCCCTTAGGGGCGATCTGGCCTGAGTCCGATAACGACGACAGGTTTCCACAGGCCGCGAGCAGGCTGCTACCGGCTAGCGTGAGTCCGGCGCTATATCCCACCCCCTTCAAAAAGCCGCGACGATCCAGTTTGTTGCTTTGTTCAACATAAGAGAGAATGTGGTTGCTATCCATAAATAATCCCCTTTGAAAGAACTGATCCTGACGCTAGCTCATCCGCGAGCCGAGTGCTAATAGTAGCAATATAGCATGCGTTTTATTGAAAGTCAATGCTTATTTAATTAAAAAATTAGGAGAGTTTTCTCTTTTTAACCTTGACTTCCCTTTATTTTTCAAGTATCCTGAACTCATACATACGACTTTTTGATGCTCCTCGTTTACCACCTTCAGCGGTGGGAGAGAGGATGTGCGAGGGCCATTCGCCGGAGTGTGAAGGGCTTGCAGATCTCTACACTCCTGCTTCTTTAAAATGTGTGACCCACTGACTTGGAGCACGATGTTGAGTATGAAATTATCAGGAATAACGGCAGCTACGAATGTTCCGTTTTTTAAAAGTCTTGATACTTTACTCTTCTTTTTAAAACACGGTGCTTTTTCGTTGTCCGTGTGGAGGAACGTGTATGACCGACCTTATGAATACGCAAACCAGCACCCCGCAAAGCGAGTGGGGTGCTGAATATCGAGGGGAAGCGCTTCGGCATGTCGCAATGCCTCTGGGTGGCCTGGGAGCCGGGCAAATTGCCCTGGGCGGCGATGGCGGACTGCGGCAATGGCAAATTTTTAACCAGGTGAATCATCTCGGCTTTGTCCCAGATAGCTTTTTCGCCATTCGTACCACGTGTATCGAGCCCCCGCTCAATACAACACGTATCCTCCAATCACGTGAGGTCTTGACTCGTCGCGACGAATCTACCCCCCTGGTTAATGATGATACGCTTCCTCTGGACCAGCGAACCTTGCTTCAGCAGTACTCCGGTGTGGAAAGGACGCGCTTTACTGGCGCGTACCCGTTTGCGCGTATTGCTTATGAAGACGCGGAGCTGCCTGTAAATGTTGAGCTTGAGGCGTATTCTCCCTTTATTCCCCTCGACGCGCAAGCCAGTGGGCTTCCGGCCATTATTTTTACATTCACTTTGCATAATCACTGGACCCATGCGATTCAGGGCGGCCTGGGGGCGACCCTGCAAAACGCGGTAGGCTGGGATGGTGTGACGCCGATCTCAGGCAACCACAATCCGCTCTATGGCGGCAACATCAATCACCTGCACGAACACGAGCGTACGACCTCGCTGTTGATGGGAAATGCCGCGCTATCTGACGATCATCCAGGCGTGGGTCAGATGGCACTTACCTGCCTGGCGCCGGGCACACGCGCTTACGAGCGCTGGACACAACCGGCGCACTTTTTGCGCTTCATGAATGCCTACAATTTAGATCATCATTTGCAAGGGCAGAGCGTCAACTCACAACGCTCTTATAAAAATAGCCTCCACCTGCCCGGCGGCGCAAGTGCGCCAGGCGAAACCTGGGATGGTGGCCTGCTGGCCCCTTTCTGGCTGGAACCAGGTGAGACAAAGACGATTACCTTTATCGTGAGCTGGTATTTCCCAAACCGTTATGTCAACTTCAGTCAGTTTGGACCGCGCCGTAATTATGGGAAGAGCCGCTTCTGGCTGGGCAACGAGTACGCGACGCGCTTTACTGGCGCGCTGGATGTGGCTGACTATGTGATCGAGAACCGGTCCTGGCTGGAAGCTGCATCGCGCAAATGGGCCACGGGGATCTATAGCAGTAGTATGCCGAACTGGCTCAATGAAGCACTGGCTGCTCAGGGTTCGTTAATGCGCAGCCCCACCTGTTTCTGGACCGAAGATGGCAAGTTCTATGGCTTTGAAGGCTCGCTAGGTGCCTCAACTTCGATGTGGAGTGGTGATTTCGGTGGTTCCTGTCCGCTCAACTGTACGCACGTCTGGAATTATGCGCAGGCGTTGTCGTGCTTATTCCCGCAACTGGAACAGAATATGCGCGACACTGATTTGAAACACGTGCAGGCTCCCGAAGGCTACATTCCCCATCGTACGATCCTGCCGCTCTATCTTCAGCAGCTTTGGGATGTCTCGATAGGTGGGCCGACCAATCCCGCCTTGGATGGTATGCTGGGCACGGTGCTGAAAGTCTACCGTGAGGGGCGTCAGGGCGCTGGTCGTGCCTGGCTCGCCGAATGCTGGCCACATGTCGAGCGACTGATGACGTATATCATGGCACATTGGGACGCTGATGGCGATGGAGTGCTCGAAGGGGAACAGCCGAACACCTACGATATCGCCTTCTATGGGCCAAATATGTATATTGGTGCACTGTGGCTCGCGGCGTTACGTGCGGCTGAAGAGCTAGCCAGACTCCAGGCCGATGAGGAGCATGCGGCAACGTACCGGCGTATCTTCGAGCTTGGCAGCCAGAAATACGATGAGCTATTGTGGAATGGTGAATATTATATCCAATTGATCGATCCGAATAGTCCGCCATCAGATCAGTTTGGCGAAGGCTGCCTGGCCGATCAGCTTTTTGGACAGTGGTGGGCGCACCTGCTGGACCTGGGCCATATTCTGCCTGAGGAGCACGTCAAAACAACCCTACGCTCGATTGTTCAGTACAACTTCCGCGAGAGCTTCCAGGGCTTTACCCACGGTTATCGCGTCTTCGCCGACCAGGATGACAGGGGGTTGCTGGTTTGCACGTGGCCGCATGGTGGAAGACCGGAGATACCAGTGCGCTATTGCGATGAGGTCTGGACCGGCATGGAGTACCAAGTGGGCGCGCACTGCATTATGGAAGGGCTGGTGGATGAGGGCTTGAAAGTGCTGGCCGCGTTGCGTGAGCGCTACAATGGCACCAGGCGCAATCCGTATAATGAGATCGAATGCGGCGACCACTACGCGCGTGCAATGGCGGGCTGGTCAGCGTTAGAGGCTATCAGTGGCTTTCACTATAACGCGCTGGAAAGTGCGCTCTGCTTTGCTCCTGCCGAGGATACGGACGTGTTTCGCGCCCCCTTTATTACCAGCGAAGGGTGGGGCACATTTGAGCAACGTCGCACCGCAACAGGCTGGCGCGTCGAACTTTCCTGCGCTGTTGGGCAGGTTGAGATCGAGCGTCTGCGCCTCGCCATTACCGGCACAAATATCACCGTCACCAGCGAACAGGAAACGTTGGTCTTCGGCACTCTTCAGCAAGATGATGGGCTTACCCTGGCTTTCGAGCAACCTATAACCTTAGAGGCCAATACCACGCTCGTCATTTCAGCAGCAGGTTCTCGTTCCTAATGCTATATTGATGGGTATGTATGGTATCGGAGACCATACATACCCATCAATATATTGTGCTTTATGCTCTGCTAATTTCCCTACCACTTGAAGGTCACAGCAGCACCAGCGGCAAGCGTATACGCAAACGTGCGATGACCCACTTGCACCTGGAACGTTGTTGGTCCGGTAGTGCTCGTTGGATCGTTGCTATTGTAGACAACAAGCACGTTCGAGCCATCCCGATTGCGGAACGCTACATTTTCCAGATTATTGCTGCTCGTATCAGAGGCGATGCGCTGTGCACCAGGCACAACGAACTTACTGAACTGACCTAGTGCATAATAATCAGAGTTCCTGGTCACGGTTCCGTCTGCGGCTATCGAGACGACCCCACGGCACGTGCTGCACGCTCCTGCGGTATCCAGGTGAGGATTGCCATTAGGATCAAGGGCTAGCCCCCAGCGTACTACCGTTTTCGACCCATTGCGCGTCGTGCCAATGCCCAATTCCATCGCATCCTTGAAGGTCGCCGACCAGGTGGGATTGCCGTTGTTTTCCCAACTTCCACCGGCGCATTCGGTTTCGTAGATATCCTTCAGACCATAAAACGGTTCCTGAGCGCTGACATTGCCACCATAGCAATGGAACGCGATACCATTGACGTCTTTTCCGGCCGGACTATTGAGGATGGCGCTGGGATACTGTGGCGTGTCCCAGTTATGATCAAAAGCCAGCAGCTTTGTATGCACGTGATCCTGCTTAAAGGCAGCGGCCAGGTTGGTAATGAAGTCGGCTTCGTTGCCAATCACCTGTCCATTGACGCTCTGCCCGTTGGCAGTCTGGCTCGTCGCCGGTAGGATCATCGTTGGCATGTAATTGTCGTTCTGTGGCTCATTTTGTGGAGTCACAGCGTAGATGGGAATGCCTTCGCGCTGGTACGCCTTGATGAAATCCACAAAGTACCGGGCATATTCTTTGTAGTATTTCGGATTCAGGTAGCCCTGGTTAATACTGGCCGTTTCATTGCCACCATAGTTGAACTGATTGAGTCCCGTGCCCATCACACTATCATCGATGGATATGGTCCCACTTGCTGAGATGACATCAACACGATCAGGATTGATACCGTTCCAGTTCGCACTAGGATTTTGGTTGCCCGTGACGCGAACCTTGAGAGTATGCTGACCAGCAGGTAGCACCGGGCTGGTATAGAGCAATGTATTTCCTGTATGGTTTGGCGAATAGAAATCGACCATGCTTTCAGCACCACCATCAATGGAGAAGGCACCAATACCGCCAGATGGACCAGCCACTCCATAAAACTTGATCTGCGTGCCGCTAAAAGCGATGGTAACATAATCGTTGGTCGTATTATCCCAGCTATTGCTGCCGTCGTAGAAACCAACGCCACTGCCGTCGCAGTTAGTACAATGGCCCCAGCCGTTGCCCGCTAACTTCATCCAGGCGGGTGGAGACCACGGTGTCGCCATAATCTTCAACTTTGGATTCATACGCAATGCCTGCTTGAGCAACGAGGGGATCTGATAGCTATTATCCTGTGCTATCGAAAATTTGCTCAGGCTGGTATCGGTCTGACCGGCAGCCACATCGTCGTAGGTGTACTCGCCGACCCAATGCTGACTCGCGTTCTGTGGTGGTGCGAGATCAGATGATCCCATCGGTTCGCGCAGAAAACTTAGCCCAATACCACTATGCGGATCAAATAAATCCTGCATCACCTGCGTACGATTAACGTTGGGTTGGGTTAATAGAACGGAAGCCGAGGATGTGAGGGAAGCGCCGAACCCGTCCATTTGCTGATAGGTCTGGTGATCGTTGACAGTGATGGTTGGAGTATTCGTGCTACTACCGCCAGCAAAGGAAATATTTTGCTGTGGTTGCAGCAAACTCTGCTGATCGGGCGTGGTGAGCCAGGCTTGCACGCCTCCACCATCTTCGCCCCTGGCTTGTGCGGGAGAGCTTGTCGCGAACAAGGCCCCACCAAGCAGCATGACGATAACGATAAAACGGAGATTCACTCTGGAAGTCAGCCAAGACATACAAATCCTCCTTGACGAAACATCTCTTGAGAATACAAGCAATCATCGCTTTCCCAATAGGATAAGACTTAAATTAAGCCTTAGCAAGAGTATACGGTTTAAATGAAGGCTTAGCAACCCCAAATAGCCACTCTTGCCAGAGATGCGAGGCAGCGTTTACATGATCTGTTATGATTAGCTGACGTACTCATTTTATAGATACTTTTTACGCATCACAATTTTGTGAAACGAAACGAAAAATGTATCCAGTCCGTATCTCATAATAAGGTACGACGCTACCATTTTACTGATTGAGGACTACTTATGTACAATAGTATGGGCCAAGAGGCGTGCACAGACGCAAAAACAGATGAAAAAACGATAGTGGTGGTGGAGGACGATGAGAATATTGGGCCGGTTCTTGTTGAAGTCCTCTCGCAAGAAACTCCCTACAAAGCTATCTGGGTTTCCGATGGTCTACAAGCATTAGAACTAATACATAGCATGAAGCCAAATCTCTTTATTACCGATTACTGGCTCCCTCACATGAATGGTATCGAACTGTACGACCGTCTGCGCACCATTAAAGACTATAATACTATTCCCACTATCATTATCAGTGCGTACTTGCCGGAAAAAGAAATACACGAGCGCCATTTGACCGCGCTGAGTAAACCTTTCGATTTGGATGAGCTGCTCGAGATGGTGGAAAAAATGATAACATGATATTCGTAAAGTCGTGATTTTATGAATACAAGGAAATATCATGAGAATCCTGGCCGCTATTGTCGGTATCCTATTTGTTCTGCTCATTCTGCAAGATTGCGTGGAAACCATTGTCCTGCCTCGCCGCGTGGCGCGTAGATTTCGTTTTGCCAGTCTTTTCTATAGAATAACCTGGAGGGCGGGTTCTTTCTTCGTGCGCCATATACGTTCCAACAATCGGCGCGAGTACGTTATCAGCTTCTACGGGCCGCTCTCGTTGCTGCTCTTACTGATCTGCTGGGCGTGTGGCTTGATCCTGGCCGTTGCCCTCATACATTTCGGCATTGGGTCCAGGCTACAGGCTCCCGAAAAAGTCGTGACTTTTTGGACCGACCTGTATTTGAGTGGAACAACCTTCTTCACGCTTGGTCTGGGCGATGTCACTCCACTGCCGGGCATAGCGCGCTTGATCGTGATTCTAGAAGGTGGCCTGGGTTTTGGCTTTCTCGCGCTGGTTATCGGCTATGTGCCGGTCATCTATCAGGCGTTTTCTCACCGCGAAGCCCTGATTACTACCCTGGATGCCCGTGCTGGCTCACCACCCAGCGCGGTCGAACTGTTGCGCCGTCACATGCCAAAACAAGATCCCGTGGACCTGATTGCCTACCTGCGTAACTGGGAATTCTGGTGCACCGAAGTGCTAGAGAGCCATCTTTCCTATCCGGTGTTGATGTATTACCGTTCGCAGCACGAGCGTGAATCCTGGCCTGCGTCGCTCACCACCATTCTCGACGTTTCCGCGCTGGTCATGGTTGGCATCGACAGTGTGCCCGAGCAGGTAGGACGCTTTACCTTCGCCATCGCGCGCCACGCCGCCGTTGACCTGACGCAAACGCTCTACCTGGAGCCTGCCGCGCCTGTGCCAGATCGTCTCACCAGCAAGGCCTTCCTGGAATTGAGCAACCAGCTTGCCGAGATGGGTATCTATTTCAACGATCCTCAGACAGCAGAAATACGCTTGAAAAATTTGCGCCATATGTATGAGCCGTATGTGAACGTCCTCGCCAGGCACTTGTTGACGTCTATGCCAGATTGGATAGCGGTGAATGAAACCATCGATGACTGGCAGACGAGTCCGTGGGATCATTTTGCCTTTACCACCCAGCGTCCATACAAAAAGATAAGCCAATAGCTTCATACCATGATGCTTACTACGTATCCGACCCCCTGAGCGCGTAGCGCTAGCCATGGCAGTGGCGTTGGGGGTGGAAGAAAAAGCTTACTGCGCATCGCCTCTACCGAGGTACATCGCATCCTGGCGTTTCAACTGGTCAGAGATTTGTTCGGCCAACCCGGCCGCGATATTATCCCAGATCATGAGAAAGTAGAGACTGCGCAGGAAGTTCTTCACATTGGTGGCGCTCGTCCACGTGCTTACGTCCACTGTGCGCTCTACTACACAACGGGCAATCCACGTGGAGAGGAAATCACGGCCCGCCTGCTTGCCCAAAATGATATGATACGCGACCATTGCCAACCGTACGTCCTCTTCGTGATAAAGTGGCTGCGGCAGTTGGGCGAGTGCACCCACCAGGTCGAGTATCTCCTCGCGCTCACTGGCCTGCATGCTTGGGTGTTGCGCACATTCATCGAGGGCGTCAGCCAGGTGTGCCATCGTATGCGCCCAGCCCTTACCCTCGACGTGCCCACGCCAATCCTTCTCTACCCGCGCATAACGAAGAAGGGCAGTTTTGATCTCATGCACCGTTTCAGCGGGCAGCAGCGGATCCTTGGCTTCAGTGTACAGCAGCGCCGCAATAATCAAATTGGAGAAGCTGCGCATAAAGACGCTATCGCTGTCGATCTCGCCAACGCGATAAAAAAGATGCTCATCATCCAGCAAAATCATGGCGAGCTGCTGTAATTGCTCAGCGGTCAGTAGGCCACGGTCGAGTATACCCCTTGAAAGCAGCATATAGCTGAGTTCGTCGCGTAGTTCCTCATCGGTTGAGGCGAAGTTTGGAAGCAGAGCCAGGGCAAAGCGGAAAGTATCGATGTCATTTGGCAATTCAAAATTTTTTTCGATAAGTGAGCGCAAAAATGATTTATCAGCCACCAATCCTTGTACATCTAGCATGCATCATACTCCTTGCACCATCATCTCTATCTATAATATATTCGGCTCATAAGCAATTGCTATGCAACGCCATACGTAATTCCTCTTGCGGACTTCTTGCTTGCGTGGTGATGTGAGGCTTCATGCAAGAAACTCTCATATCCCCTACTGTATGTATACGTTTGTGGTTACGTATTCGCTACTGAAGGAATTCCTGCATTCATACCAAAAGCCCTTTCTGTAATGTTACAATGAAATGGTACCGGAAAGGAGAGGTTACCTACATGACAACGACAAGCTCTATTGAACCTATCTTAACCGAGGCAGAGGTGGCCCAATTTCACGAACAGGGCTATCTGCTCATCAAAGGTGTGCTGACGCGCGATGAGGCCATGTATTACCGCAATCATATTCTGGACCTCATTCCACGAGATCTGAACATCCCGACCCACTGGGGTGTGCACGATGGGCGCATCAAACCTATGAACGAGGGGGACAATCAAACATTTGATACCCCTGAACTCCTGCCGCTGCTCATCAACGAGCGGCTTTACAAGGTCGCAGTCCAGTTGCTCGGCTCAACGCGCCTACGTTCAAGCGACGGTTCACTCGGCGTGACGTTGCGCAACGCTCCCTATGCCAGTACTCTGAGCCAGCGCATCCATCTCGACGCCTCTGTACCATCCACGCTCGATAACTTCCTGTTTACGCCAGCCGAAGTGCAGGTTGGCGGCTGCTATTATTTCGGGGATGTCGAGTCGCAGGGCGGTGGTATTCACGTGGTTCCCGGTGGGCATAGACTGGTCGAAGAGAAGGCGCGTGGGCAGGCACAGGGGCGTCAACTGTATGAAAAGTGGAAGAACATTACCGATTTTCCAGAGACGGTCGAGGTCACTGGCGAGGCGGGCGACTTCGCCATACTGCATCACCTCATGCCGCACGCCGCCTCGAATAATCGTCAACCAATGCCGCGTGTCGCACAATTCACGCGTTTCATGCGCGAAGACCAACCGCATTATCCCGCCCGGCCAGCGGCACCCGATCGCTATAATCAGGCGCAACTCCGCGTGATGACGCCGCTTGGTCGTAAACTGCTTGGCGTCGATCCCTGGTAAGAGCGTAATTATATAGACGGAGATGTATGGGGCCCGGCCCCATACATCTCCGTCTATATAGGTCATGGGCAGCATAGGTATATAGATGAGGCTGTATGGGATGGCAGCCCATACAGCCTCATCTATATAGAGTGGGCTAATGCGCTGGCGCGTAGCATTTGCTGCCATTTTTGCGCAAAATGCTTTCCGCCTCCTGCTCGCGTGTGTCGGCGCGTATGATCACGACCGGGTTGCTGCTCTTGAGCTGCTGCATGCATGTGCCGATATCTTTCTGACTGACACCCATGGTTTGTAGCACTGCCATAACCTTGATCTCGGTTGGATCTGGTACCTGTGGCAAAATTTGCAGATCCAAGAGCGTTTGCAGGAAATTCTCGTGGGTACACTACTCAGAGTAGCGTATCTGGTCGCTTGTGAAGCCTGCATCGTGCAGCGCCTCCACCGCTTGCTCGGCCTGCGTCTTGCCGGAAAACGTTACGATGCGAATGCTCTTCGCTATCTGTCTGATCGCCATAATAGGTATGCCTGCTGTACTTGCTGATTTGTTGAACCATCCACTGTAAGAAAACTCTCCGACTGCAAAAAGTACGCCTGATGACCTGTAATGGTGTCATGTCGAGTCTTCTCGTTTCTTCTATTCTGTGTAGAATGGTTGTGTATAGATACTATAAACGGGCGAGCAAACGCGGAACATATATATGCAATAGGATAACGAAGTTCGCTTGTCTGGTACGCATGGAGCTAAATCGTGCCTGCAAGCGCCATAAACGACTTCGCTTATTAGCTGATAATTTGACACCCTGGTGTTACTGTGCTACGATAGTTTACGTGGAAGTGTACTTAGGACACTAGGTATGTGGTATTGATGGGTATATTACATAGAGGTCCAGGCACAGAACCAGAAGAAGGAAAGTCCACTCATGGGTACATCATCACTCCCCATTTTTATTATGGTCGGGTTGGCTATTCTCTTTGGCATCCTGGTGATGGTTGTTGCGTCTCTTTTCGGCCCCAGGAAGCCGACGCCGGAGAAACTAGCCCCGTATGAATGCGGGATGCAAGAGATCGTCGCGCCGCATCGGCGCTTTCCCGTCAAGTACCTCTTAACGGGCATGCTTTTTATCGCCTTCGACATCGAAATTGTCTCATTTTATCCCCTGGCTTTATTGCTCCACCGACTCAGGCTTTTCGGGCTCATCGAACTGCTTGTATTTCTGGTAATCTTAATGGTGGGCTATGTCTACGTCTGGCGGAAGGGAGCATTTACATGGGATTAAAAAACCCCTGGGAGCCGGTGCAGACGTTCTCGAACACGCAGACACCGCGCCGCGAACTGGCTGTACATAACAAAGATGGTCAATTTGGTATTTTGACGACCCGCGTCAATAAGCTGATCGATTGGGGACGCAGTTCCTCCCTGTGGCCCGCGTTGTTTGGCCTGGCCTGTTGCGCCATTGAAATGATGTCCACCAGCGGTGACCGCTTTGACCTGGCTCGCTTCGGTGCCGAGGTATATCGTGCATCACCGCGCCAGGCTGATCTGATGATCGTGGCGGGTCGCTGCTCGGTCAAAATGGCTCCGATCCTGCGCCAGATTTACGATCAGATGCCCGAACCCAAGTGGGTCATCTCAATGGGAGCCTGCGCATCTTGCGGCGGCGTGTTCAACAACTACGCTATTGTGCAAGGCGTGGATAAAATTCTGCCAGTGGATGTCTTTATTCCCGGCTGCCCGCCAACGCCCGATATGCTGCTCTTCGGCTTCAACGAACTCCAGCGCAAGATCCGCGAAGGGGTGCCTAATCCACCCGACCCACTCAAGGATAGCGGCCTCAAGCTGGTTGGTCCGATTGGCGACGAACTTTAGCAAACACGATACATCGATTACACGTATAATCATGCAAAGCATATACGTATATAAGGAATATAACTCGCATGGGCATAACAGCAGCATCGACGGTCGAGGCTACACGGGCCAGGTTCCCGCAGGCGGTCGTCGAAACGCTTGATCAACGGGACGAGCAGACCATTGTGCTGAAGCCGGAACACCTGGTAGAGGTGTGTGCATACCTGAAGAAGCAGTTGCAGTACAACTTCCTGGAAACGGTGACGGCTGTGGATTGGCTTGAGCGCGTGCCGCGTTACGATGTTGTCTATCAGCTTCTTTCGCTATCCCACCAGTGTTTTGTGCGCTTGAAGGTGCGCGTTGGGCAGGTTGGTGAAGAACATCCCGTGGTGCCGACCGTGACCGGCGTCTGGCTGGGTGCGAACTGGTACGAGCGCGAAGTCTACGATCTCTTTGGCCTGACGTTTAACGGTCATCCCAACCTGCAACGTATTTTGATGCCGAGCGATTGGACAACGTACCCATTGCGTAAGGATTATCCGCTCAACGGCTTCGATCTGCCCGATCCGCATTGGGGGGGGCAGGTACCTTATACCACCGATCCCGGCATCGGCACGCGCTACCAGCAGACGTTGCGTAGCGCGGATGGACGCGAATTGGACGAGCGCCGCAGCGCTGTGAACGTTGACCAGGAACCAGGACAACCTAAAGCAGACTCCTGAGTCTATAAGGGAGAGAAGCGTACGCATCTTGTGGGCCCCGATTTGATCGTGGGCACGCGCAATTGATTGCGCACGAGTGGGATCAGTCAATGGGCCCAACGCGCGACTGTCGTGATCGCTGGCGGGTGGACCCCAATGCGAGGTGTCGGATTGGCGGGCAATGTCCCCACTGGCGCAATCAATTGCGCGTGCCCACGATCAAATCGGGGCCTACAGGGTTTCCAGGGTTCACGCCTCTGAAGGCACGCTCTTTCTCGTCCCAATGCGCATATGGGATGCTTCCAACATACGCACGCATGGGATGTCAACGCACTTTATTAGGAAGGACAAGGCATGCAGCAGCAAGAAATTGCACATAGCTATACAACCGAAGAGAGCCAGCCGCAGGAGGACGGGCAACACGTCGATACCATGACGATCAACATGGGGCCGCAGCATCCTAGCACGCATGGTGTGCTACGCCTGATCCTCACGATTGAGGGTGAGACGGTCATAAAAGCTGTGCCCGATATCGGTTTCTTGCATACTGGTATCGAGAAGACCGCCGAAGCGAAAACATACCACCAGGCGCTGGTCCTCACTGACCGCATGGATTACCTGGCACCGCTCAACAACAACCTGGGCTATGCGCTCACGGTTGAACGCTTGCTTGGGATTAATGAGCAGATCAACGACAAGATTAATTATGTACGCGTCATCCTGGCCGAGTTGCAGCGCATCGCCAGCCACCTTGTCTGGTTGGGCACGCACGCCCTCGACCTGGGCGCGCAGAGCGTCTTCCTCTACTGCTTCCGCGAACGCGAGGACATCCTGGACATCTTCGAGTCCATCTCCGGTGTGCGCATGATGACCAGCTACATCTGCCCCGGCGGCTTGCAAGCGGACGTTACCCCCGATTTCGACGGCAAAGTGCACGCGTTCCTCAAGTCTTTTCCTGCGCGCTTGCAGGAGTATCATGACCTGCTCACCAACAATCAGCTCTGGTTGGAACGCACCAAAAACGTCGGCGTGTTGAGCCAGGAAGATGCTATTGCCTATGGTGCAACTGGTCCCGTGTTGCGTGGGAGCGGCCTGGTCTGGGACATGCGCAAAGTCTTCCCATATAGTAGCTACGAGCAGTTCGACTTTGCTGTGCCCATCGGCTCCAACGGCGATGTGTATGATCGTTACCTTGTGCGTATGCTAGAGATGGGGGAGAGCTTGAAGATTATTCAGCAGGCCATCGACGGTATACCCGCTGGCCCGCACCGTGTGATTAATTCCAAGGTCGCGCCGCCACCCAAGTGGCAGATTACCGGCAGCATGGAGGCATTGATCCATCATTTCAAATTGTATACCGAGGGCTACCGGCCGCCGAAAGGCGAAGTCTTTGTGCGTACCGAGTCGCCAAAGGGCGAGCTAGGCTACTATCTCGTCAGCGATGGCAGCGCCAAGCCGTATCGCATGCACGTGCGCGGCGCTTCGTTCGCGAACCTGCAAGTCTTGCCGCTCATGATCGAGGGTGGTTTTCTCTCCGACGTGGTCGCGGCTATCGGTAGTATTGACATAGTGTTAGGCGAGGTTGATCGATGATTTCTGAACAGGCGCAACAGCGCATGCGTGACCTGGCGGCGCGTTACCCCGTGGCTCGCTCGGCCGTCATGCCCGCGCTCTATATCGCGCAGCAAGAGGAAGGCTACATCACTGATGCGGGGCTACAGGCAGTCGCGCAGGCTATTAACCTGACGGTTGATGACGTCAAAAGCGTGGCGACCTTCTATACCATGTATCACCAGCAGGATCCGGGCAAGAAGGTCATCAAGGTCTGTAACAGTATTTCGTGCTATCTGCGCAATTGTGATAGCCTGGTTGCTCACCTGGAACAGCGCTTAGGCATCAAGTGTGGCGAGACGACGCCCGACGGCAAGTACACGCTGGTCACGGCGGAATGCCTGGCCTCGTGTGGCACGGCTCCTGTGCTCCAGGTCAATGATGAATTTGTCGAGAACGTCACCACGCAATCCGCTGATGAATTGCTGGCTGAATTGGATCGCGAATTGAGCGCTCCTACAGCCACAAACGAGCCAAAAACGGAAGCACGCCTGAGAGGGTAGGTAAAGAAGGAAGACAATATGCCTGAGTTGGTCGTCACCAAAGATATCGATGTTCCTGGGATAGATCGGTTGGATGTCTATCGCCGCCATGGAGGCTACGAAGCCCTGTCGAAGGCGTTGCGCGACTACCAGCCAGATGAGCTTGTGGATCTGATCAAGCAATCGGGCTTACGTGGACGCGGTGGCGCGGGCTTCCCCACGGGCACCAAGTGGAGCTTTCTCGCCAAAAACGACAAGCCGCGCTACCTGTGCTGTAATGCCGACGAGAGCGAACCCGGCACCTTCAAAGATCGTATGCTGATGGAGAAGATCCCGCATCGTCTCATCGAGGGCTTGCTGATCAGCAGTTATGCCTGCCGCATCAAAACGGCTTTTATCTATGTTCGCGGCGAGCTTGCCTTTGCCGGACGTCAGATTGAGCAGGCGGTCAACGAAGCGTACGCGGCCGGGCTGATCGGTAAAAACATTCTGGGCAGCGGCTATGATATCGACGTGATCGTGCATCGTGGTGCCGGGGCCTATATCTGTGGGGAAGAGAGCGCGCTGATGGAATCGCTCGAAGGACGGCGCGGCTATCCACGCCTCAAACCGCCATTTCCCGCCGCCATCGGTCTTTATGGCGGTCCGACTGTCATCAATAATTGCGAGACGCTGTGCACCGTGCCGCCGATCATCAGCAATGGAGCGGCATGGTACGCTAGCATGGGCACTGAGAAAAGCAAGGGGACGCGTCTCTTGAGTTTGAGTGGACACGTCAAACAGCCGGGTAACTACGAAGTGGAACTGGGCACGCCGTTGCGTTCGTTGATCTACGACGAGCAGTATGGCGGTGGCATGCTCGATGACAAGCAGGTGAAGGCCATCGTGCCCGGTGGTGCGTCTTCGCCGATGTTGACCGCTGATAAGCTCGATACGCTGCTGGACTACGAATCGATCATGGCGGCGGGTTCAATGGCCGGGTCGGGTGGTGTTGTGGTCATGAACGAGGACACCTGCATCGTTGGTGCGGCGCTGCGCATGGTTGAATTTTATCGCGACGAGTCGTGTGGCAAGTGTACGCCGTGCCGTGAAGGCACCTTCTGGCTCACGGAAATACTCGAACGTATCGAGCACGGGCATGGTCGAGCAGAAGATATCCTTCTGCTCAACGATATCTGCGACAACATCAGTGGAAAATCGTTCTGTCCTTTGGGCGATGCCGCCACCAGTTGCGTCGTCAGCAGCATCCGCCAATTCCGCATCGAGTACGAATATCATGTCCTGCATGGGCATTGCATGGTCGGGCCCGGAGCCAAACAAGTCGCTCATGCTTGATAGGGGATCGTATATGGTAACGCTCTCCCTTGTGGGGGTGGTCCCTATTCCATCATTGGACTTATAAACTTGAACGGTAGAGAAATATGCCAGAAGAGAAAAAAGACGAACTAATACATCTCACCATCGACGACATTCCCGTCGCCGTTCCGCCGGGGACGTTGGTGTGGGCGGCGGCCAAGGAAGCGGGCATCGAAGTGCCGGTGTATTGCTATCATCCTAAGATGCCGCCGCTGGGTGCGTGCCGTATGTGCTTTGTCGAGGTCGAGAAGCTGCCCAAGCCGCCGCAAACGGCCTGTACCACGCCCGTCAGCGAGGGCATGGTGGTCCATACAAACACCGAGAAGGTGCTCAAGGCGCGGCGCGGCACGTTGGAATTCCTGCTGATTAATCATCCGCTGGATTGTCCTATTTGCGACAAGGGCGGCGAGTGCGACCTGCAAGATTTCACGCTGCGTCACGGACCTGGCGGCACGCGCTTCGATCAGCCCAAACGCCATTACCAAAAGCCCATTCCGGTCAGCAACGATGTGATGCTCGACCGCGAGCGCTGCATCTTGTGCCAGCGCTGCACGCGTTTTAGCTCCGAAATCTCCATGGATAACGGGCTGGTCATGATTTCGCGTGGCTACCGTATGGAGGTGGGTACGGCACCGGATCACGCCTTCGATTCTATTTTTTCCGGCAACACGGTGGAGATCTGCCCCGTTGGCGCGTTGACTGCAAGCACCTATCGTTTCAAGGCGCGACCGTGGGAATTGAAACGTACACCAAGTATCTGCAACAACTGTAGCGTCGGCTGCAATGCCCGCGTCGATACGCGCGTTGACAAGATTATGCGTTTGATGTCGCGCAACAACGACGAGGTCGATGATGGCTGGCTGTGCAATCGTGGGCGTTGGGATTTCGACTTCGTAAACAACACGCAACGCCTGCGCACCCCACTCATCAAGCGCGACGGTCAGTTACAACCCGCCAGTTGGGACGAGGCGCTGACCCATGTGGCAACGCGTCTCAAAGAAATCACGGCCCAGCACGGCGCGAAATCTGTGGCTGGCATCGGCTCCACGCGCACGACCAACGAAGAGTCATACCTCTTCCAGAAATTGCTGCGCCAGGTGATCGGTACGCCCAACATCGACCATCACCACGGGCACTTCGAGGGTCCACGCGACCAGCTTAGCGGGCGCCCCTGGATGATGACGAACAGCATCGCCGATATTGAAAAAGCCTCGCATATCGTGCTGATCGCCTCCGATCCCTACCAGCGCCAGCCCATCCTCGACCTGCGCATCAAGAAAGCCATGCGGGCGGGCGCGAAGATCTCTATCATCAATGACCAGCCAACCGAGCTGGATCGCTTCGCTGCTGCAAAGATCAGCATTTCCGAGCATGGCGCAGGTCATGCCGCCCGGCTGCTGCTCACCTATGCTCTTGAGGAAGTGGGCACGCGCAGCGAGGAGCACGCGCAGTTTGCCGCACAAATCCGCGCTGACAGGCAGAGTATCAACGCTGCTGAAGCCGCGCTCGGCACAGCAGTGATGCGACAATTGCAAGTCCTGGCAAGTACGCTCGCCAAAGCGCAGGGCGCGGTCATCCTCTACGACGAAATGGCGACGCGTGAGCCGGAATGCGAACGTCTTGCCGCTGACGTGCAGACTCTGGCCTACGTCACCGATCATATCGGGCGTCCAGGCACGGGTGTGGGTCCGCTCTTTGAAGATGCCAACTCGCTTGGTGCGCGTGACATGGGCGTTTTGCCCGATGCGCTGCCAGGCTACCAGGCAG
Source organism: Ktedonobacteraceae bacterium (assembly GCA_036272735.1). Classification (GTDB taxonomy): domain Bacteria; phylum Chloroflexota; class Ktedonobacteria; order Ktedonobacterales; family Ktedonobacteraceae; genus DATAYF01. The sequence continues at coordinate 4,710 of DATAYF010000097.1, read as the reverse complement.
TAGAGGAGGTTGGCCTGGCGTATGACGAGATCTTGCAAGATCCGCAGATCAAAGCGCTCTACGTGATGGGTGCGAATCCGGCCCGCCACCTGCCCCAGCCGCAACTACCTGCGACCATCGAGTTCCTGGTCGTGCAAGATATCGCGCTGACCGCCACGGCTCAGCAGGCCGATGTGGTGCTACCCGCCGTCACCTTCGCTGAAAAAGACGGCAGCATGACCAACGTCGATCACCACGTGCAGGCGATTAGGCGTGCACTGCGTCCGCTACCAGGAGCCAAAGCCGATTGGGAAATCCTGGCGGCACTGGCTCGCCGTTTTGATGCGCAATGGAGCTACGCCAATCCGCGCGAGATCCTGCTAGAAATCGCGGCAAGCAACCCGTTCTATGCTGGCCTGACCTGGGAGGGACTGGGTCAGCAAGGCGTTCGCACGCAGGAGCAGGAGATGACCCATGCTTGATTTTTTGAATAATATCGTCGTCGTCTCGATCATCAAAAGCCTCATCATCATCGTGGCCCTGCTCACGGCTTTTGCCTACATGACGCTGATCGAGCGGCGCGTGGTGGCGAAGTTGCAGGGCCGCCTGGGGCCAAACCGCGTCGGCCCATTCGGGCTCATGCAGCCGCTGGCCGACGCTATCAAAATGGCCTTCAAAGAGCAGATCGTGCCGACCCAGGCCCGCAAGCTCGTGTACCTGATCGCGCCGATCATCTCGGTGATTATCGCGCTTTCCGCCTTCGCGGTCGTGCCCATCGGCAATAGTTGGAGCGTCACCCATCCAAATAGCGTCTGGAACCCGTGGATTGCCGATATCAACGTGGGCTTGCTGTGGATACTCTCGATCTCCTCGCTGGCTGTCTACGGTATCGTGCTTGGTGGCTGGGCATCGGGTAATCGCTACTCGTTGCTTGGGTCGCTACGCAGTGCCGCACAGATGGTTTCGTATGAAACCAGCCTGGGCCTGGCGCTCAGCGGTGTGCTGATGTGGTCGCAAACCCTGAGCATGGTTGGCATTGTGCACGCGCAGTTGCAGCAGGGCATCTGGTTTGTGGTTGCGCAGCCGCTTGGCTTCGTGATCTACATTATTGCCGGTGTCGCCGAGGTCAATCGCGCCCCCTTCGATCTGCCGGAGGCCGAGCAGGAGTTGACCGCTGGTTACCTGACCGAGTATAGTGGTCTGCGTTGGAGCCTCTACCAGATGGCCGAATACATCAATATGATTACCGTCAGTTCGGTGGCGGCAACGCTGTTCTTCGGCGGTTGGAGCTTCTTCGGCTTTGGGCTAGAGAATATTCCGGTGGTACCGATTATCATTTACCTGATCAAAGTGGCCTTTTTCCTGTTTCTCTTTATCTGGCTGCGCGCGACCTTGCCGCGTATTCGTTATGATCGCCTGATGCGCCTGGGCTGGCAAACATTGTTGCCATTGGCCGTGCTCAACGCAGTGATCAGCGCTGTGATTGTGGCGTTCAACCTGCCCTGGTGGATCAATGGTATCGTGGGCCTGCTGGTAATCGTGGCCTTATTAGTGATTATGCGCCAGCGTGGTTTCGTGGCGAAGACCCGTTTCGGAGAGGACAAAGAGGGCACAGCGATGCTTCCGGCCTCGGTCCGCCTGGCAACGTTCGAGCGCATCGTGCCATCAAGCCCCGTTCCCGCCGAGTCCACCCCGGAGTCGCAGAACGGAGCAACGAAGCCTGTGCAAGTGTAGAAGGAGAACCTGCATGTCTTTTGATATCATTAAAGGGATGGCGACCACGCTCAAAAATGTCGGGCGTAAGCCGACCACGGTCTCCTATCCAGAAGAGGAGCGCACACTGCCGCCGCGTTTTCGGGGCCGCCATGTCTTGCATCGCTACGACAACGGCCTGGAACGCTGCGTCGGCTGCTACCTCTGTGCGGGAGCGTGCCCGGCAGACGCGATTTATATTGAAGCCGAAGAGAACAGCGAAGAGCAGCGCGTCTCGCCTGGAGAGCGCTACGCCAAGGTTTTTGATGTCAACCTGTTGCGCTGCATCTTCTGCGGCTATTGCCAATCAGCCTGCCCCACGGGAGCGATTACGTTGGAGCAGAATTATAAGCTGGCCTCCTATTATCCCGAAGACCTGGTCTACCACAAGGAGCAATTGCTAGAGCCAGAGGGAGAGTCAACGGTTGGCTCCAACGAGGTGTGGGCCGAGCCAGCGCCGCCCGATTCCGTGCAGCCCGTGCCACAAGCGAATCAGCGCTTCGATGGTTCACAAGCCAGCGCCGCCGCCGTTGGTCTGGGCAATGCACAGACCGAGCGCGAAGTCTTGCTCGTCAACGAGGAGCAGGACGAGGATAGAAGGAAGTTGCCATGAGTCTTCCCGTTGTCACATTCGGCGTGCTGGCTGTCGCCAGCATTGCTTCATCATTTGGCGTTATCGCCTTCAAGAACGCCGTTCACAGCGCCTTGAGCCTGATTTTGACGCTCCTATTCCTGGCGCTGTTCTATTTACAATTGGGCGCGATGTTTATCGCCGTGGTGCAGATCTTGATCTACGCGGGCGCAATCATGGTGCTGTTTCTTTTCGTGGTGACGATGCTCTCGCCCGAACCCGGCGACGTGGAGGACCGCGACCGCATTCCCTGGCAAAAGTACGTTGGTGGCGTGCTGGGCGTTGTGCTTGTGGCTGCGCTCGGCTACCTGATCTTTCGCGGGGCTGTCACCTCGCCGGATGCCGTGGCACAGGGCGCGTCACAGTTCTCTTCGGCGGTTAAGCTGTATAATGGCAATACTGAGGCTTTCGGCATGGCGCTATTTCATGGCTTTGTCTTCCCGTTCGAGGTTACGAGCCTGCTGATCGTCATCGCCATTCTCGGCGCGTTAATCTTTGGTCGTCGGACGTAAGTAGTCAGGTCCTTATTCCGGAACCCTAACGCCACCGCGTGGCTAGCGCTATACTGCGCTTAGAGATTCAGATAAGTAGGAGGAGGAATTGTCGTATGCATCCCGCAGTACCATTGGCGGGTTACCTGATCGTAAGCGCGGTAATGTTCAGCATTGGCGTCGTTGGCGTGCTGATCAGGCGGAACCCGTTGATTGTTTTTATGTCGATTGAGCTAATGCTCAATGCCGTCAACCTTTCATTTGTGGCCTTTTCAAGCTTTCTCAATTCGGCGGACGGCCAGATGTTTGTTTTCGTTGTACTCACCGTCGCCGCTGCCGAGGTCGTCGTCGGCCTGGCTCTTATCGTCTCTATTTATCGCACTCGCCGCAATATCGATGTTGACGAGATGAATATATTGCGAGGCTAATAAGCATGATCAACTTGAGTCTATGGGTGCTGCTCTTGCCCTTGATCGGCTTTATCGTGCTGGGGGTGTCGGGCAAGTTGATGCCAAGGGGGGCCGTCCTGGCGATAGCATGGGCTGCCTGTGGCCTATCGTTCGTGGCTGCTGTCATTGACTTCATCTCGTTGCTTGGCTCCCAGGCTGTGAGCAGAGACCTATCTGTCTATACATGGATTGCCGCCGGAACGTTCAAGGTGACGTTCGGTCTGCTGCTCGATCCACTTTCGGCGGTGATGCTGCTGATTGTGACGGGCGTCGGTCTGCTGATCCATATCTACTCGGCAGGCTATATGGAGGATGATCCGGGGTTCTGGCGCTTCTTCGCTTATCTGAACTTTTTTATATTTGCCATGGCCCTACTGGTATCCGCCGATAACTTTCTCTTCTTGCTGGTTGGTTGGGGACTGGTCGGCCTGGCCTCGTTCCTGCTGATCGGTTTCTGGTATCAGCGTCGTTCAGCGGTTGCGGCGGCGCAAAAGGCCCTCGTCATCAACGTGATTGGCGACTTTGGCCTGATGCTTGCCATCTTCTTGATCTTCAATACGTTCAAGGCCGTCGATTACCAGACCGTTTTTAGCAATGTACATGCCTTATCACTTGGTGGACCAACCGCTATTGCGATCACGTTGCTGCTGTTCCTGGCGTGCGCGGCCAAGTCGGCGCAGTTGCCGCTGTACATGTGGTTGCCCGATGCCATGGAAGGTCCGACGCCGGTGAGCGCGCTGATCCATGCCGCCACGATGGTTACGGCTGGCGTGTACCTGGTGGCGCGCGCGCATCCACTATTCCAGATGGCACCGGTGTCGTTGGGCATCATCGCCTGGATCGGTGGCATCACGGCGCTCTTTGCCGCAACTATTGCCATCTTTCAGCTTGATATCAAACGCGTCCTGGCTTATTCAACGATCAGCCAGCTTGGCTACATGTTTATGGCCGAGGGCGTGGGCAACTACACGGGTGGCATTTTTCACCTGACCACGCACGCCTACTTCAAGGCGCTGCTCTTCCTGGGTGCCGGTGCGGTCATTCATGGCCTGGCTGGTGAGCAGGATATGCGCAAAATGGGCGGCCTGTGGTCACGCATGCGCATCACTGCCTGGACCTTCTTGATTGCGGCCCTGGCGATCAGCGGTATTCCCCCGTTCGCTGGCTTTTGGAGTAAGGACAACATTCTAGGTAGCATCCTGGTGCAGTCGCAAACATCTGGCAATGCCGGGTGGCTCGTGCTGTGGATCATCGGTGTGCTCACGGCGCTACTGACCGCGTTTTACATGTTCCGGCTCTTCTTTGGCATCTTCGCGGGCAGCTACCGTGGCGCGGTGCAACCTGGAAGCGAAGAGGAGCTTGTCGAGGAGAACGGCAATGGGCACCATGGCGGTCCGGTGAGCTACGC
>DATAYF010000096.1:0-7533 GCA_036272735.1 Ktedonobacteraceae bacterium | reverse complement strand
CGTACCTTTGAGGGAAATCGCCCCACCAATAGCATCCTGCTTGAGCGTCTCACGCCCGAAGCATTAGGTCGGCTTGTGGCCCTCTACGAGCACAAAGTTTTCGTGCAGGGCACCATCTGGAATATCAACTCGTTCGATCAGTGGGGCGTTGAACTTGGCAAGGTGCTGGCGAACCGCATCATTCCAGAGCTACAGAGCAGCGAGCAGCCAAAGCTGAAGCACGATAGTTCGACCAATACCCTTATTCAGCGCTATCGCCGCATGCGCAACGAATAATGATGGTTGCCGGGCCAGGGTGTCTGCGCTGTGCAAGGCGCAGGGACCCTGGCTTTTTTGCATGTGACCGTCATGTTTGTCGCTTTATATATATAACACAGCATGAGGGCATTTTGCACGTTACACGTCAAAAAAGCAGGAAGCTAGCTATCTTTTAAACGTCAAATCGTATAGTGTGCGAAAGGGGTGTATGCAATAGATGAAGGCAATCAGACTAGACCAGCCTGGTCAACTACAGTTCATTTCTAGCGAGGAGCCGCAAGCACCGGGACCAGGTGAGGCACTTGTCCGTATTCGGCAGGTTGGTGTGTGTGGCACAGACTTACACGCCTTTCAGGGTGAACAACCTTTCTTCACCTATCCCCGCGTCCTGGGTCACGAACTGGGCGTTGAAATTGTCGCAGTCGCGCCACAGGAGCGGGAATGGACCGCCGGAATGCGCTGTGCTGTAGAACCGTATTTTCATTGTGGTTACTGCCCGGCATGTCGTCGTGGAAAAACTAACTGTTGCCTTAACCTCAAAGTCTTCGGGGTTCATGTTGACGGGGGGATGCGTGAGTTTGCGCTTGTGCCTTTGCTCAAGCTCCATCCATCATCTACCCTTTCTTTTGAGCAGCTTGCGCTTGTCGAGCCGTTGTGTATCGGGGCGCATGCCGTTGCTCGCGCCTCGTTAGAGCAAGGTGAACGCGTGCTCGTTGTGGGGGCTGGTCCAATTGGTTTAGCGGTGATCCAATCCGCACTCCTGGCTGGTGCCCAGGTTCTGGTCATAGATATCAACGAGAGTCGGCTTGCTTTTTGCCAGCGCTTGCATCCCGAAGTCACTTGCATCGATGGACGTCAGGAACCTTTGGCCATGCTTCAGGGCTTTGTCGCCGACGACTTGCCTACGGCTGTTTTCGATGCTACCGGCAATCCACACTCGATGAGCGCCGCCTTTCACTACGTTGCCTACGGTGGTCGTCTGATTTTCGTGGGTCTATTCCAGGGTGATCTCTCGTTTCATGATCCATATTTCCAGAGCCATGAGATGACGCTGTTGAGCAGCCGCAACGCGACGGCGACGGAATTTCGCCGTATCATCGGTTATCTTGAGTCCGGCCAGATCGATGTTATGCCGTGGATTACCCATCGCGCAACGCCTGAGACGATGATTGAGGCGTTTCCTCGCTGGTTTGACCGCGATAGTGGCATCATAAAAGCCCTGGTCGCATTCTAACCTGCTCCAATAGCGTATTTATATATTCGTGTATGTGAAAGGATTGGTTGTGTGCAATCACAAAGCATTTTCTTTACTGGCTTAAATCAGGTTACTATGCGCGACATCGAAATCGCGGATCCAGGCCCTGACCAGGTCCTCGTGCAAACGAGCAAGACGTTGATTAGCACCGGGACCGAGACGATTTGCCTGAGTCGTTTGTTCGAACCGAACTCGCATTGGGATCGGTGGGTTCATTATCCCTTTACGCCCGGCTATAGCCTGGTTGGACGTGTCGTGGCGATAGGTGAGCACGCTAATTCGGTACGCGTGGGGGAGCGTGTTGCCCTGAGAAAATCGCATCAACAGTATTGCCTGGCGTCAGCCTCGGAAATTTATCGTATACCAGATGGTGTATCCGATGAGGATGCGACCTGGTTTGGCCTCGCCAACATCGTGCAGAACGGCGTGCGTCGAGCCGAGCATCGTTTGGGAGATAGCGTTGTGGTGATCGGTTTAGGCTTACTTGGTCAGCTTGTGGTTCAATACGCACGCTTATCGGGCGCTCGTCACGTCATCGCAGTAGACGTTGCCGGGCCACGGCTGGCGATGGCGAAGGAACACGGTGCCACGACGGTGCTGGCGATGGACGCTGCCCGTGCACGTGATACCATTTTTGATCTGACCGATGGCAATGGTGCGGACGTTGTGTATGATGTGACGGGGGCAGCTGTCGTCTTCGAATCCGCTCAGCAGCTTTTGCGGCGCTTTGGTCGCCTGGTCTTGCTTGGGGATACTGGTACCCCCTCTGGTCAACACTTGACCGGTAACGTGATCACGCGTGGCCTTACTATTGTTGGAGCGCACGATACGAATCCACCGGCCACCTCAACCGACCATGCCTACTGGAGCCACCAGCGCATGGCTCGATTGTTCTTCACGTATCTGCAACGCGGCGACATGCGGGTCTCCGACCTGGTCACGCATCGCTATGCGCCTCTTGAAGCTGAGCAGGCCTATACGACGCTGCTTGAGAATCGTGCGAGCGCCATGGGGGTTATTTTCGACTGGACGCGCCTCTCTGAGTAGGCAAGGAAGGAAAGACAACATGAAGCATATCAAGCAATCAGTATCCTGGTGGTGTATTGAGCAGTGTGGTTTGACTCCGGAGCAACTGGCGAGCATGCTTGTTGATATCGGCTACACAGGCGTTGACCTGGTCGGACAGCAGTACTGGCCTATGCTCAAAGAGCACGGCCTGCATATTACCGCAGTCAATGGACACCAATCTATCACTGAAGGACTGAACCGACGTGAGAACCATGCGCGCATTGAGAAGGAACTGTTGGAACTCATTGCGCTGGCTGAGCAGTGGCAGATACCCAACCTGATCGTCTTCAGCGGCAATCGCAATGGTCAGGACGATCGGGAGGGTGCGGAGATTACCGCCGAGGGATTGCGGCGTGTCGCCAGGGTTGCTGAACAAGCGGGTGTCACGTTGGTGATGGAATTGTTGAATAGTAAGGTAGACCATCCAGACTATCAATGTGATCACACCCAGTGGGGCGTTAAGGTCTGCCAACTGGTTGACTCGCCACGGGTGAAACTGTTGTACGATATTTACCACATGCAAATTATGGAGGGGGATATCATCCGTACGATTCGCGCGCATCATCCTGCTATTGCGCACTATCATACGGCGGGTAATCCGGGACGACATGAGCTTGATGATCGACAAGAGATTAATTATCCGGCCATTGTTCGAGCGATCATCGAGACAGGTTTTGATGGCTACCTGGGGCAGGAGTTTGTGCCTGTAGGAGATGTGAGAATGGCACTACAGCAGGCTTTCGATGTCTGCAATAGTGCTATTGCTGGATAAGTCATATCGATACATTTCAGTTGACACCTCGCCACATGATGTTTGAAAGGGGTGGGCAGTCAACTTGAGCAAAAAACAGGAAGCAGGAAATGTCTCGTACGGCTCAAGAGGCCGTTTGCGCTCTCTCAGGAGGTGACTTTTTTGCTCACTTCGACTGCCCACGGGCGTCAACCATCATACGGCGAAGTGTCTTCAGTTTACCGCCTCTATTTGCAAATAGAGGCGGTAAACTGAAATGTATCGATATGACTATGTGTGCTACGATCAATGATCCTTATTCGTGACCTGTTTGAGCGCCTATGGCTTGTGTTTTGCTGGTTCTATGCTTGTGGACATTGTGCGGTGAACGGAAGGAAGCTCTATGCTGCGTTTGAGGGGTATTAGCAACAGAATACATAAAGAGCATTTGCAAGCTCTTCCTACTGAAGAACGCGATGCACACATCTATCTGCTGGCGTGGGCAGGAGGGTGCTTCGATGCTATCAGTTTTTTAGGGCTTGGTCGTGTCTTTCCGGCGAATATGACCGGCAATACAGTGTTACTGGGTATCAACCTTGCGCGCTTGGAATTCCCTGCCATCCTACGTACTGCCATTGCCTTGCTCGGCTTTTGTTTGGGGGTATTTATCTGTACGTTAATCACCGAGCGCGGTCGCGGGCGTTCTGGTTGGATACCGCATATTACAACTGCCATGGTCACTGAGTTCGTCGTGCTCCTCATTTTTGCCTCGGCCTGGCTCTTGACCGGGACCAAACCATCAGCGAATGCTGTTGATGTGATGATTGTGCTTGCCGCCATCGCTATGGGTTTACAAAGCACAATTGTTCGCTATTATGGCCTGGCGGGTATCACAACAACGTATATTACCGGCACGCTAACGAGCTTTTTTGCTGGCATTGCACAGCGTGTGCGCCCGGTAACGCATGTGCCGCAGGAGGATGCCAGTCCAAAAAAGCAACTATTACATGTACAAGCACTGATGTGGGGTATTTATCTTTTTGCTACCGTTGCCGGTGCTGTCGGTGAGGAGCATTTTCCGGTAGCAGTGATCTGGTTGCCTATTGCTGCCGTCGCCCTGGTCGCGCTTGATTTAGTATTTCGTTAGCACCTTTGAGTTTGAGCCGCATGTTATCGCTCTAATCAGCAAATTCCGCCCAGATGGGGAGGTGGTCCGAGGCTACCCTGGCCTCCGCGCTGGTGACCACCTCGCATTGCTGTAGGTGCTCGGCCAGTGATGGTGTCGCGAAAAGGTAGTCCAGCCGGAGCCACGGTTGCGGCAATTTGAAGGTGTAATCCTGCTCGTGGGGATGCAATTTCCTATAGCAATCGACGTAACCGGCGTTGAGCAATTCGGGAATGGCAAGTCGGGGTAGTCGTTGCTCCTCTGCTTCCGTGGGAATTGACGCCCTGGCGGGTAAAACGATATGCTTGCCCGTTTGATCCTGGGGATGAATGGAGTTGAGATCACCCATAATCGCGTGTGGGCGCTCACGAAAATGTGCAAGTACCTCTAAAATGGCGCGTAATTCCGAGACGCGGTAGTGCTCATCGTCCTCCCAACGACCGGCCCGCAGGTGCGTCGCGAAGAGTGGTAGGGTGGTATTGGTGGTATTGGTGGTATTGGTGGTATTGCCCCAGGAAATTTCAATTTCGAGCAGCGTTTTGTGCAATATTGGTAGCTTGTAGTTCTCTGTGTGCACCACAGGGAGGCGGCTCAGCCAGGCCACATGAGATTTGCCGTTGGACTCGCCAAAAATAAGCTGCATATGTAGCTGGGTGGCGAGTTGTTCGGCGTTTTCGCGGCTGTTCGCTTCCAGCAGTGCCACAACGTCGGGCTGCTGTTGCTGGATAACCTGTGCAATGTGTGGCAGGCGTTCTTCGCCGCCTTTCCAGATGTTGTAGCTCATGATACGTAGCGCCATCTTTTCTCCTTTTGTTCATGAATTGTGATTTTTGTATTGTACCACTGGCGCAATCATGCACTTTAACAAATGAATTCGTACAGGGAGAATGCTCAGGTGGAGCGAGTCCAATGAAGCGCAAGAGATCCATTGATCCCTGGCGCGTCTGCTGGAACCAGTACTCCACCGCTTGCTTGAGCCCTTGCCAATCATTGCCATAGGGATGCTGATCGAGCACCTCCCGGTCGAGTTTGAGCCACACCTTTTCAATGGGATTGGTCCACGGGGCGTAGGTCGGTAAGGACAACAAGCGGATGCGGCTGCCACAGGCTTGCAACGCTTCGGGAACGTAGGGGTGGACATGATTCTCCCAATTGTCCCAGGCAATCGTGATGGTCTTGGCGTTGGGATACTCCCGCTCCACATGCCGCAGGAAATTGAACAATTCCGGAACGATGAAGGTCGAGCGTTGCCAGGTAATGACCGCTCCGGTGTGGATATCGACGCAGCCGGCAATTCGCCGTCGGGTATTGGGGCCGGGAAATTGGCGCGCCTGGGTTCCTCGCTGCCCAATCCCCCCGTAGACGCTGCCCAAACGCGGACGTCGATAATAGGTGACCTCATCCTCAAAGAGAAAAGGGAACCGCTCTGGCTCCGCATGAGAAAGGGCCTGGGCTTGTCGGATCATGGCCATCTTGATGATCATAGCACAGATCCCGGGAATGGACCGGGACGCGTCCGCGCTTCTAGCGAATGCGTAAGCGTTTCAAGCGCTGGTGCAGTCCTGGTGCAGTCCTGGTGCAGTCCTGGCAAGCTGATCAGGCACTCTCCTGAGCGATCCCCGAGCACCGAGAGGATCGCCCGGATGCTCCACAAACTCCAGCGGGAAAAGGGCAATCCATAGAGCCTGGGACTGCGATGCACCATCCTCTTTTATCTCGGCAGCAGCGGTCTCGATGCTCTCATGCCGAGGGGGAAAAAACGGGCTTGCGCCCGCGTCCCGGTTGGATGTGCCAGCCGTCGAGTCCTTGGCGTTGGTAGCGCTTGATCCACTCACAGATCGTTTCGGCACACACTGGCTTGAGGAGACCGGTGCGGGCGACGTGCCGAATGGAGTCTGCTTGCCACACTTTTAAGAGTGCGGCCGCTTTGGTGCGCAGATGCGGCTTGGGATGCTGGTCGCGAGTCCGGGTCAGTTCCTGGATTTGCGCCTCACTCAAGAGAAGATGTTTGCAACCTGGCATCGCTCTACCTCCTAGAGAATGCTCATCACTCAATGGTCTTTCTCTCAGTTTACCATGTACGAATTCATTTGTTAAAGTGCATGATTGCACGTGCCCAGGATCAATCGGGGCCTACAGTTGGGACAGTACGTATACGTGCCTACGATAAAATTGTGGTTCACAGTTGGATCGGTACATATATATGACAATTTATCGATGATTTTCGCAGCAATCGAAATATATTTATGCGAACAAGTGCGCACAAAAAGATGAGCTATCTCTGTTGGTAGCTCATCCCTTGTGTGTGTTGTGAGGCAGCTCTGGTTAATGTACTACCCCACTACGGCCGAGGCGTTGCGCTAAGAGCTGCTTGGCCCGCTCGGCGCGGTTGTTATCGTCCTGTTGCACCTGCATGAAGAACTGCGCTAGCTCCTTATCGTTCTCCTGCCCGGCATCCTCAACGTAGCGAGCGCACGTCTGTGCACCTTCCAGCGAGTGGTACAACACGCTCACCAGGTCGTACTGTGGATTAGGGGTGGCCGTTGACTGTATATTCGAGACATTTCCGATGTTCTCGGGCTGTTGTTGTGTCATAGTACGTTCATCCTCCAGTGTTGCTAAATTTTTCTTTTTGGTGTTGTAACTATCATATCAACCTATTGTTGTCACGACGCACCTCTGTGAAAGGTGTCTCTGCTGTTTATAGGAATGCTCTCATGGCCGGTTGCGTTCGTTGCTCGCGTTGCCGATATGGTACGATGCACAGCATGTATTTGTCAGATACCCCATGACTGAAGTCGGGGGCTTGTGTCTGGCCTCCACCGCAACTCGTGGTTGCCCACGCTTCAGCTTCAACGACCGACCCATCACCGAGCCTGCGCAAGGGAGTGGGCCGTCTGACAAACGGCCCGTCCAGTCCCACAGCGGCAGACGAACTGCTTGCGAGAAAGGAGCGTTCTGATCGACCAAGCATGTTTTCCCCAGGCATGGCATGCGTGCCTGGAACCCGGCCACTCAGTTGTCAAAGGACCTCTGGGGCGAACTGTCTCTCTGGGG
>DATAYF010000095.1:0-4046 GCA_036272735.1 Ktedonobacteraceae bacterium | reverse complement strand
ATTGCGCGCACCCACCAGATCCGCGTGCAGCTCGTAGTGACATTTGCCGCAGTGGAACACCAGCCCCTTGTGGGGGCGATTGTCTTCATGCGTGTAGCCACACTTCGGGCAGGCTTGGGAAGGTGTACTGCGCCTCCACTTTGATCGCCAGCGACCCGGCCAGGACCGCTTTGTAAGCGATCAGGGCATGCAGTTCGGCAAAGGACCATTGCGCGCGCACCCGGTTGGCACGACGCATCTTCGGGGTCGCCGGTTCGGTGCCCTTGCCGCCCTTCTTGCGCTTGCGGGCTTTGGTGCGCTCGCGGATACCGCTGAGATCCTCCAAGCCGATCAGGGACTCTTGGTGGGTCGTCACGATCTGTCACGATCTGTCACGATCTGTCACGATCTGTTTGGCAATATGGTGGTTGGCTTGCAATTTCAACCGTCTCTCTCGTTGCTCAATCCGCCGGATTTTGCGCTTCGAGCCACGAGTGCCTTTGTGTTGCAAGCGTTTTCTGAGTCGGGCGTAATGATTGGCTCGCTGTTTGGCCTGCTTGCCCGAGAAGAAGCAGGGATCTCCTGTGGCCGTGGAGATGACTGCGAGGTAGCGGATGCCGACATCGACCCCCACCAGTTGTTTGTACTGTTCGAAGGTCGGTTCAGGACGTTCGATCTCCAGGGAGACCAGCAGATAAAAGCGTTTCCTGCAGGTGTCGTACCAGAGCCTGGCCGCCCCGATCTTGCCTTCGCCTCCAAGCAAGGCCATGTGCTTGTCGTAGCCCGTGTAGGGCACGATGATGCGGCCGCAGAGGGTCAACACGCTCACCTGTTGGTCCGAAGGTATAATCGCGACCGTAGTTGTACGTCAGGGTGGGAGAGAGGTACTTTGGGGGTTGATCGAGCCCCTTGTAGCGCTTCCTGGTCACGCCTGCCCGGCGCAACTGCGCATTGGTGCGCACCTTCGTCCAGAGGCCGATGTCGGTGGCCCCCACTTGCCGGGGAACATTGCAGGCCATTTGGGCCGGGAGCCCATACAGCACACGAATGTCGTCGTAGGTCCCCTCTTGCAGGCGTCGCTGGTTACTCATCTTGCCGTGCGCAAACGCGTAGCGGCTCACATAGTTCAGGGCGTCACGGTAGGCCAGTTGGGTGGCCCGCAAGGCCGTGAACTGTTCGGGGGTCGCGTGCAGTTTCAGTTTGGCCGTGATGAGCTGTTTCATAGAACAAGCGTACCATTTTCACCAATACCTGTCAATGCTCTCCCTGCGTGAATTTCCCTCTCCCCGCTTCTCCAAAAGGAACGCCGCATTCCTCCCCATGCGGGAACGACAGGGGACTCCTGCGGCGGTTTGTTGAAGAGAAAAGCGCGACTGTTTGCGATAGTTTTTTTACCCGTATTGCTTGCTGCCCAACAAAAGGAGTGGTCATGATCGGCCTCTATGATACGTTCGACAAGGTGGATGCTCGTATTAATCGGTGGCTGGTGCGCTACAGCGTGACGCTGCTACGCATCAGCCTGGGCCTGGTATTTTTTGGATTTGGCGTGCTGAAATTTTTCCCGAACGCCAGCCCGGCACAGAGCATCGCCACGCAGACGTGGGGGGTGGTGAGCTTCGGGCTGCTGCCCGCGACGGCATCGATGGTATTCGTGGCGGCTCTGGAATGTGCCATCGGTCTATGCTTCATTACGGGTAAATTTTTGCGTATCGCAGTCTGGTTACTGCTTTTCGAGATGATTGGTATTTTGTCGCCACTAGTGTTGCTGCCCCGCGAACTCTTTACCGGCCCCTTCCACGCCCCCAATCTGTTAGGGCAATACGTGCTCAAGGACGTGATCCTGGCGGCCGCTGGCACGGTGATCGCGGCTACGTTGCGGCAAACGCCCTTGCGTACAGAGCAGGAAGACGAAGAGGATAAAGGGGATATGTTCTCGACGACGACGAGCGGGCAGCAGGTAAAAGTGAAAGCACGGCCAGCATTCCGGCCCGTGCTCGTTCCCGTGATGTTGAAGGATCGTGTCATTCCGGCTGCTGATACTGACCGCACCATCAGGCTGGAGACCCGTAAGCGCGCGTGAGTGCTCGTTAGCAGGTTTGATTTACGAAATGAGAGCATCGGGCTCTGACCACCATTGATAATGCTACATGTGCAGCCGACACATGTAGCATTATCAATGTACGAGACTATATGGGTGCAAGATCAGGCCAGGCCGAGCCGACGAGCCTTGACGATAACCTGTGATCGGTCGCGAGCGTCGAGCTTCGAGAAGATATGGTTGATATGGGTCTTGATAGTTGCGTCGCTTACACAGAGTTGCAGGGCAATCTCCGTATTGCTATGCCCCTGCGCAATCAGCCGCACCACCTCCAATTCGCGCGCGGTCAAGCCCATCTTTTCCCCCTCGGATAAGAACAACGCATTCCTGGCGGCCTCTGGCTCCTTTCTATGTAGTCCTGCCAGGAGTTGAGCGGCGCTCGATGCTTGCAAGAGCACTTGACCACGGGCCACGGCCCGTACAGCAGTACACAACTCCTCGGCGCTACAATCTTTGAGCAGATATCCCGCCGCGCCCGCGCGCATACCTTCCATAACCAGTTCGGGGGTGTCGAAGGTGGTTAAGAGCAGGATGCGTGGTCCTGGAGTCGCCTGCTTGAGAATGCGCTCGGTTGCCTCGATGCCGTCCAGCACAGGCATGCGAATATCCATGAGAATCACGTCGGGCTGCTGACTCTGCGCAAGCTGCGTCGCAACGAGACCATTTTCGGCCTCGCCGATGACCTCCATGTCGGGTGTGTCATCCAGAATGATGCGTAGCCCCTCCCGCATCAGGCGCTGGTCATCAGCGATCAGGATACGGATCTTCTGTTCACTCACGCTGTTTTTTCTTTCTGAGCAAGTTGCTCGCTGGATTGCACAAAAGGAAGTCGCAGCGTGACGGTGAAGCCGCCCGTTTCTGCCGGCCCTGCTTCAATGTCGCCACCAAGTACGGCAGCCCGCTCACGCATTCCTTGCAGCCCATGATGCCCGTCTACAGCATTGTCTAGCGCTTGCGCGTTCGCACCCAGGCCATCGTCGCAGGCCATCAGGATGAGGCTCGCTTCTCGCCAGCGTAAGGTGATCCATACCGTGCGCGCTGCCCCGTGGCGATGCGCGTTGGTCAGCATCTCACGCAGGGCCAGATGGAGCGCCTCACTTTGTTGCGGACCGATCTGCTGGGGCGTTCCGCTCTCTTCAAAGTGGCAGTGAATGCCCGTCCGTTGGGTGAAGGTAGTCGCCAGTGAACGTAAGCTTACGTTCAGCTCATCCTGCTTATAAGGCTGCAATGCTTGCTCACGCAGCAGACCTATGACGCGACGGCTCTCGGCGATGCTTTCGCGCAGGAGGGTCGCCATGTCATCCAGCTTCGTCGCCAGGCGCTCAGGGTCGCGTGAGAGCAGGTGCCGAGCCGCCTGAATCTGGATTGAAAGGACGGCCAGAGAGTGTGAAAGGACATCGTGAATGTCGCGCGCGATGCGTGTACGTTCGCGTTCGGTCGCCAGTTCTTCATTGCGCACCATCTGTTCTTGCAATTGCTCCTGCACCTCGTGCAAGCGCACGACGAGCAGGTATTGGGTGCGCAGGTTTGACCCAAACCAGCAGAGTACGCCAGCAAGGATCACGTTGAAAAACACCGTTCCCGCATTGCCTGATTGTCCAGGCGGGAGCAGGAACAAGCTCAGCGGTCCATCAGTCACAGCCAGAGCCAGGACGCACACGCTCGCCAACGGCAGCGACCAGCGAAGCGGCAAACGGTAGCATATGACGACGCAGAGCGTGTAGAGTCCCACGGTGCCCCACAGGCCCGGAAAGGCAAGGTTCAAGCTGAGCGCCAGGCCAATAGTAGCGAGATACCCGCCGGTCACAGACATGATGTGTGTGAGTAGCCTGGTGATGAACAGTAGGATATACAGGCCTGCAAAAAGCAGCTCCATGACCACGATTGTTTCGACCGATGCATGAGTTGTCGCAGCAATGACCACCAGGACGCTCAACAGCATCAGGTCTGAGGCCAGTGCAATGCCACG
>DATAYF010000094.1:0-6477 GCA_036272735.1 Ktedonobacteraceae bacterium | reverse complement strand
CGTGAAGGACTGAGATGGGTTTGGCAACCGCGCGCGCGCGGTTGCCAAACCCATCTCAGTCCTTCACGCCTACTTCAGTGCCAAAATTGTGGCTGTGTTTTGAACAGCCAGCGCGACGTGCTTGTTATCGGGCGACCAGGTCACGCTATGCACTGCCGCTGGTTGCTGCATTGTCAACAGTGGTTCCTGCATATTTTTCACGTCCCACAAGCTCATGACACCATCATCCGCCCCTACAGCAACAAAACGGCCATCGGGCGACCAGGCGATAGAGCGGATCGGCTGCTGCGATACCTGCACCCTCAGCGGCACATCTGCACAAAGCGAAAATATGCCCTGTCCCACCACGTTCTGGCACATACCCGCGCCCGCGTTCCAGAAACGCACGATACCATCATTGCCGCCAACTGCAAGTTGTTTCCCGACAGGAGAAAACGACATCGCGCGCATTGGTATAACAGCGTCCTGATAATGCGCCTGTACATCCATGCCGCTTGTCGCAGCCCACAAACGAACATAGCCACCAATGGACGAAGTGGCGACGGTTAAGCCATCTGCCGCCCAGGATACCGCTTCTATCGGGGCTGTATGCAAGGTATACACCGTCTGCACCCGGTAGTTGGCCGTGTCCCACACAATCGCTCGCTTATCCACTGCCCCCGTCACAACCTGCGTCAATCCCTGTGCTGCCCAGGCCACACTGGTAATCGTTTGCGTGTGATGATGCGTTGAATGCGCCAGTCGCTGACCAGTCTGGGCATCAAAGAAGGCCACCTGCATTCCAGACCCGCTCACCACACGTTTACTATCGGGCGACCAGGCGACCGACTGCACCGGTGCGGGATGTGGAATTTGCGCGTGCACCATGCTATTGGTACCCCAAATAAACATTTGGTTATCATCACCCCCACTCACCAACATCCTGCTGTCAGGCGACCAGGCGACGGAACGTACCGTCTGCTGATGACCTGTGAATATGGTTTGAATCGTTGCGGCCTTCGGCACAAATGGTTTGGCTGGCGTGTGTGTCTGTGGTTTGGTCGCTGACTTAGGCATTTGCGTCTTCATTTGCAGCGACTGCGCCACATTGCCATAAAGCAAACGAATATTTCCAGGCAGCATGTTATGGTAGGCGGCGTATCCCAAACTCACGCCCGCCGCGCCTAACGCTGCTCCGCCCGTCACCAACAGTGCCCGCCGCGTCACATTTCCTTTGCGACTATCAACAGCAGGTGATTGTGCAATAGTGGCCCCATTTGGGGACAGCGCGGCAAATTCATCGGCGTCGGATTGTGTTATAGCTGAATGCATTGCCGGGTCAGGAAGATTTATGGTCTGACCCAGGTCGCCGGTAGTTATGCCCCAGTTAGCACCTTCAGGATCGTAAGCCTCAAGCGTCAAACGCTCACCAGGACCAATTCCCGACGCTCGCAACGTTTGATGGTCGGGCAACACACGTCCATCGATGGCACAACGTAATTGATAACTGAGTTTTCGGCCGAAGAGATCCGTCTGGGGAAGCTTCAACGTCTCAACCAGGGCAGGAATAAGTGTAGAAATGGGCGCATCAGACACAATTTCTACCGGGCATACAGACCCCAGCGCGTTCTCTTCAATAAAGATATCAAGCTTCTGCATATCTCTTCCCCCAGTACTATGTATTTCGATGTAAAAAAGTGTATCATAGTTGTTCATCACTGGCGATCAAAGATGAGTAAAAAAGGCTACTCTCCACAATGTTCCTCACATTTTCTTAACCTACAGCACCTTCGCGCTCGCGAAGCTCGCGTAGTTTATGGTATTGGTGAATAGAATTGGTGCCGCGACACCAATTCTATTCACCAATACACTTTGCTCTATTTTCTCAGGTGATGATATGGGGCGATGACTTGCAGCCATCGCCCCATATCATCACCTGAATGAGAGTTAGAGGGTTGCTATGACCATAAACAAAGGGATGAGGTGAGGTTGAGAAAAATTAACTGGTATCGTCGTATATATGACGAGCCATTCCAACAATGTATTCCCATGTATCAGTACCAGGTACCAGGAGGAGGTGCGGTATGCGCTTGCGCTGGACCATGATCGGCAATCTGACATTACTTGCGCTCTGTCTTTTACTGCCGGGCAACACACCGGCTAGCGTGACTATCCAACAGCATCACCATCATACCGGCAACCACGCTGCCTCGTCACTTCCTATGGCCTTCCCTACCATTGACCCCAGGTACATTTACGACCAGCTTGCGACGATGGTGACCAACTATCCCAGGCGCGAAGCAGGCTACAGCGCGACCAACGGACATAACGGCTTTGCTCACTACTGGACTCAGGAAATAAGTAATGATTTGCAGGGTTTTGCGCCCCAGGTGACGCAAGATCCGTTCCAGGTCAAGGGCTGGGCAGGACGACCAGCCACCACGTCCGCCTTTAACGTCGCAGTCAACGTCCCAGGTGCAACCCATCCCGAACAGGTGGTGGTAATTGGCTGCCATTACGATGGTGAAGCCACCTCAACGCAATCCGCCAACGACGACGCCAGCGGCTGCGCCATCGAACTCGGCGTTGCCAAAGCGATGGCGGCATCCTGGCGTGCAAACCATACTTACCCGGCCCGCACACTACGCTTTGTGCTCTTCGACGCGGAAGAACAGGGCGTGTTAGGATCATTTCACTACGTCAATACCACTATAAATGGCGATCTACACCATATCGTTGCCATGTTCAACGAGGAACAAAGTGGCATCGCCTACCCCTTACGTTACCTTGGACAGATCCACAATCCACAACTACCCTTCTATATCGAGATGACGCCGCTCAAAGATAGCACTCTCTACAAGCATCAGACCGAACTACCTACAGAACAGAAACAAAACATTGCACGCTTTCAAGCACTCTCGCACCAGGCCATTGCTCCAGTCTTCGCCCAGTTCCGCGCTCTTGGCTACCAATCACTGACTTATCATGATAGCAACCAACACGACGTTGCTCAGCCCATCTTTACGCCCGCACAAGCCAGCAACATTCATCCCGAAGAGGATCAATCAGGTGGAAGTGACCAGATTCCTTTTACGCTGGCTGGCATTCCTTGCGCCACGTTCGTGGGCAACGTCACCTACTACGCACCAAACCCACCAGCCTGGTCCTATCCATACGATCAACCTCAGGATACCATTCAACTGATGAATACCTTTGCTGATGGGAACTCACAAGCCTCGAATGCGCTGGCATTGGCGCTCGCCCTGCCCGGCATGTTCACCACCTGGATGCTCAATCAACCTGCTATCCTTGGACAAACATCCACACGTAGCACGCATAGCACAACAACAAAGCAGAGCAACAACCGCGGCGCACAACGAACAAGCTACGCTAATCCTTATGCGAAATATGTGAACTTCCATACCGGAAAACCGCCCCATAACCCTAAAGTTGTTTTCCCGACACCCGACAAGGGTCTTTCTGATGCAGTCACACCGAAAACTATCTTTCAAGCAAGCGTCCTACAAGCCAATCATGCACAATCTCAACAGGCCAATAGCGATTCGCTCCTTGCAATGCAAGCACCAATCATTGTAGCATTAGTGGTAATCATTATAGGGTTCGCAGCAGGCGTGTTTCTTTTCGCACGCCGAGCACGAAAAAAGGGGATGCCTTGACCTTGCTGGCATAATATACAAGGAAACTGGCGGCTGTTACTGGCCATCTAGCGTTTCTTTATGCTGCACATCACCTAAGTTCTTATTCCGACCACCAACGCCACTAGTGTGGCTAGCGGCGGTCGAATAGGTAGTAAGTTCCTAACTCCGACCATCAAAGCATCTGACGTGGCTAGTGCTGCACGCTCAGGTGGTCGGCTACACAGTTATTTCATCACGATCCAGGAGACCCTTGATGGCCCAACCAATCTATGTCATCGGACATAAAAGCTCAGATATGGACTCGGTCGCATCCGCCTATGCTTATGCCCGCCTTCTGCAATTACAGGGCGAAGCTGATGCCATCCCCGCTCGTCATGGCGAATTGAAACCAGAAATACGCTTTGTCCTCGAACGCTTCCAGGTCGAGGCCCCCGAAGCACTGGACGATGTTTACCTTCAAGTCAAAGACGTGATGCGCCGTGGAGTCATCTCCGCCCACGTCAACCAGTCGCTTTTGGAAGCCGGTCAATTGATGCAGGAACACAACCGTCGTTCCATGCCCGTTATCGACGATGATCGTAAGGTGCACGGCATCATTGCCAACGAGGATTTTGCCAAACTGTTCTTCAACGACCTCGATCCCCGTGCTGTTAATCGCATTCCTTTACAGCGGGATACACTCGTACACGTGCTCAAAGGGCGCGTGCTAGTTGAGGGCCGCCGTGAATTGGGCAATCGTGTGCTGGTTGGCGCGATGCAGGCGGAGACGATGGCTGAATATATCGAGCCTGGTTGCCTGGTAGTGATTGGCGACCGCGAGGACGCGCAATTAGTCGCTATCGAGGACGGTGCCGCCGCTTTGATCGTGACTGGCGATCTGCTCGTCTCGGAAAAAGCTCTATCGGCGGCACGTAAAAAAGGTGTGTTGGTCATCAGTACCGGTCACCACACGTTCACAGCCGTGCGGCTTATCAATTTGAGTATGCGCGTGCGCGACATTATGAATACCGCCTTCGACCACTGCCATCCAGACGATCACGTCAGCGATATTCAGTCCAAACTTACGCGTCGTCGCTCCATGTCGGTCGTGGATGACGATGGTAGGCTCGTTGGCTATCTTTCACGTACCGATCTCATCAAACCACGCGCCAAACAAGTTATTCTGGTTGACCATAACGAACGTTCGCAAGCGGTCGATGGTATAGAAGAGGCTGAAATACTTGGCATCATCGATCACCACCGCATCGCCGATATCCACACCTCCAGGCCTATTCTGTTCCGCGCCGAGCCTGTTGGCTGCACCGGCACGATTCTTACTAACCTGTATCACGAGGCCAATATTCCCATTCCGCGCGAGGTTGCTGGCCTAATGTTGGCTGGTCTGCTTACCGATACGCTGATCCTACGCTCACCAACGTGCACCTCGCGCGACGAGCAAGTTGCCGCCGAGCTAGCCGCCATCGCGGGTGAGGATATCGAGACGTATGGTAAGGCCATTTTCGCCGCCGCTGCCTCCGATCTAAACGAGCGCCCGGCCGCAGCCCTGATCACGTCCGACTTCAAAGAGTTCACGGTCGAGGAAGATAAAATCGCTATCGGCACCGTCGAAACCGCCAGCCCCGAAACCATCGAGCGGCGCATCCCTGAACTATTACAGACAATGCAGCATATTGCGCAAGAACGCAACTACCAGTCTTTTCTGTTCATGATCGTCGATATTATCCAGATGCGCTGCCAACTGCTCATCAGCGGCGGCGAAGAGGCGGTTTCCGAGGTGCTCAACGTGCCACTAGAACACGACGGACACACGGTGCTGATCGACGGCATGGTCTCACGTAAAAAGCAACTTGTACCATTATTGCCGCGCATCCATGCTTCGTTGCCTGGCAAAACTGGCGTGGCATAGCAACTTTACAATACAATCTATCCAGATAGATAAACATCGCTCTTTTAGTGTTTCGTGAACATCGATAAAAGCACTTGTCACGAAACTTCAGCTATGTTACACTATAGTGCAACTTGGTCGCTCTCTACTATATAAGTAGGGGGGATTTATTATGGCTTCCATTTGTGCACCAGTGTCATCACGACGTAGATTCTCGATCAATGTTGATCGCTCGTGACTTCCATGTTTTAAGGAGGGCGTTTCCCATCGTGAGTAACTATATCTGGGTACCAATCATTGTAGGTATTCTCGCAGTACTGTTTGCCTTGAGCCTTGCCTATTACGTCTTGCGTAAAGACAGGGGCACACCGGCTATGCAAAAGGTCGCCGACGCCATCTTCAAGGGCGCAATGGCCTTTCTCAATCGCCAGTATCGCACCATCGCCACCCTGGCAATTTTTGCCGCGATTCTCGTCGCCGCTGTACTCTACCTCTTTAGCCAAGGCAGCACCGCCGTTCGTTTCGATCTGGCCTGGCATATAGCTATAGCCTTCCTCATCGGTGCATTCTGCTCCGGTATTTCCGGCTACATCGGCATGTACGTGGCCGTGCAGGCCAATATCCGAACTGCGAGTGCCGCAACGCGTAGCCTGGGTGAAGCGCTGATGGTCTCGCTACGAGGCGGGGCGGTCTCCGGCTTCATGGTGGTCGCGCTCTCGCTGCTCGGCGTCTCCCTGATCTTCCTGCTTTACAGCATCGGCCATACCATTGACAGGGTACCTTCGCTCATCATTGGCTTCGGTTTTGGTGCGAGCTTCGTCGCACTCTTTGCTCAGCTTGGTGGTGGCATCTATACAAAAGCCGCCGATGTGGGCGCGGACCTCGTGGGTAAAGTTGAGGCCAATATTCCTGAAGACGATCCACGCAATCCCGCCGTCATTGCCGACCTGGTGG
>DATAYF010000093.1:0-6357 GCA_036272735.1 Ktedonobacteraceae bacterium | reverse complement strand
ATTCTGGCTCTCCGTCTTCACAGAGCTGCATAACCGCGGACGGAAGCGACATGTTTATCGCCTGTGTGGATGGACTCGACATCCTTGCCCGAGGCCATCGAAGCCCTCTATCCACGCACACGCACCCAGCTCTGTATGGTGCACATGGTGCGCAATTCGCTCAAGTATGTCTCCTACAAACATCGCAAGGAGGTTGCTTCAGACCTGAAGCTCATCTACTCAGCTGCCACCGAAAGCGAGGCCCAAGTCTATCTGGCCCTCTTTGCCGAAAAATGGGACCCACAGTACCCCAGTATCAGTAAGTTGTGGGCGGCGCATTGGAGCCATGTGATTCCGCTGTTTGCCTTCCCCGAAGACATCCGTCGGGTCATCTCCACCACCAACGCCACCCGGTCGGTGAACATGTCCTTACGAAAAGTCACGCGCAATCATCGCATTTTTCCCTTCCGATGAGGCCGTCTACAAAGTCGTGTACCTGGCCATGCACATTATTACCAAGGAGTGGACTATGCCCATCCGCAACTGGGTACCTGCACTCCATTGTTTCGCCATTGAATTTGGGGAGCGTTTCCCTCAATAGATGAAAACACATACATACAATACTTGACAGACTCATAATTTGGCTCTCATATGAGCGAAATTATTTGACACCCTCGGACTGGCCAGTAGTTATCACAGATATTATGTCAAAAATGTAAATCTTTATTTTAAGCAACCGAACAATAAAAGACCTTTTTTTATGATCCTTCTAGAAATTGTAAAACTTTATTTTACGTTTGAGGAATGGAGCAGTAGGAACTGGAGGATCGTAATGAAGAAGGCGAGCCGCCACGGAGCTTGAGCAGGCCGTCCATTCTCAGGAAATCAATGGACAAGCGATTGACCCTGGTACATGGTTCCCAGAGCGTCACGCAGTTTCAGATAGGGATTGCCTTTGGGATAGGCCGCACGAGCTACACGGACGGTTTCCTCAGGGATCGAAAAGTCGTTTTACGCGTGTAATGTCATGGTTCTTCTCCTGCTTTCAGGCTCTCTTTTGTATGGTAGGATAAGAAACAAAAGAGAGCCTGAAAGCAGGAGGGTTTCCCAACAGCGTCACTAGTGGAGATGAGCCCACCAGTACGCTCCCCACATTGCTACCTACGTAGCCAACCCTAGCCTTACCATCGGCTGCGCCAGTAGTGGAGGAGGCGCTGGATGGATCATAGGTAGAGAGGCCAGCACGCGATTCAAAATGACGGCAAGCAGTGCACTGCTACCGATAAGCGCCCATCCAAGGGGGCCAGGCATGACAAGATTGAGAAAAGTCCGCAAAGGTGGCACCGTGAGTGTAGCGACAAGCACAGCAGCGGAGCCAGCCACAGCGCCAAAGACGGAGCGTGTCAAATTCTCTTCAGTTCGACCAGCATCAAGCGTCTGAGAAAGCTGGGTTGCCACAATGCAGGCGAAGGCCACCGTGCGTGCCGCTGGTAGACCCGAACGCAGCATGATAATGTACGAGGCCAGCGCCGGTCCAGCACTGGCAATGGCACGGCGCAAGACATCGTTACGTAACGGTTTATCAAGAGCGACTGCGCCCTCGCGCTCAAGCCCTGCAAGGTTGCGATGCTCCGGCTCCTGTAGCGCTACTGCTGTCGCTGGCAGAATATCCGTGATTACATTCATTGCTAGAATTTGGCGTACGGTCAGCGGGAAGTTGAGTCCAAGCAGACTAGCGCCAACGACCAGACCCAGTTCACCCACGTTGCCACCCAACAGTAAGCCAAGGGCACGTCGAATGTTGCGCCAGAAGCTCCGTCCCTCGACGAACGTTTCTACAAGCGAGGAGAAATCGTCCTCGACAAGCACCACGTCGGCCGTTTGACGCGCAACCTCCGTTCCACCACGACCCATCGAGACACCAACATCGGCTAATCGTAGCGCGGGAGCATCATTGACGCCATCTCCTGTCATGGCGACGGCGTGACCTTGTCGCTGCAAGCTCTCGATGATGCGCAGCTTGTCCAAGGGTGTCGCGCGGGCAATGACTGCCGCGTGTTCCAGGCGCTCGCCAAGTTCACCGTTCTGAAGTTCAGCCATCTCGGTTGCATTGAACACTTCACCATCTTTTTCGAGCAGGCCGGCCTCACGGGCAATGGTACGAGCGGTAATCGGATGGTCGCCCGTGATCATGATCACGCGTACGCCCGCATCACGACAACGACGCACAGCTGCTTGTACGTTCGGCCGTAGTGGATCACTGATGCCAACAAAGCCCAAAACGGTCAGATCATATGGATCATCAAGAGGAGTTGTAGACGACCCTTGCGCAACCATGAGCACACGCAGGCCGCGCTCCGCAAGCCGCCTGGAATGCGCGAGTACTTCATGTTGACCAGCCTCGTCCAAAGGATATCGCCCGCCCTGTTGCCAGATCCATCTACAGCAGGGGATAAGCGCTTCTGGTGCACCCTTGACGCAGAGACGCTCCTGCACAACAGTAGCGTAGAAGGAACGCACGGGATCAAACGCTAACTCAGCCTCGTGCTTTACGCGCAACTGATCATCAAGACCGGCCTCTTGAGCACCTCGAATCACAGACGCATCAGTTGGATGCGATGCAGCATCGGGAGCATCGGGGTGAGGGCTGGCCAGGGCAGCCGTGAGTAACACATGGCGTATGTCTGCTGGCAGATCACCTGGCACTTTCGCTTCCTGATCGCTGTTAGCCACCAGGCTCAGCGCGAGATGCCCCTGCGTCAGCGTTCCAGTTTTGTCAGTACAAGCAACATCCACTCTACCAAGCGCCTCAACGGAAGAAATGCGGCGCACAAGGGCATCGCGGCTGGACAGGCGACGAGCCACACCAGCCTCGCCAACGCTGGCAAGAAGTGGCAAGCCTTCAGGGATCGCGGCAAGCATCATAGTCACGCCTGTTGCAAGGAGGGCTGCTATCGGCCGCCGTAGCAACAGCCCAGAAGCCACGACGATCCCACCTCCGGCTAAAGAGAGCGGCAAAATCGTGCGCAGCATGCGGTTCAAGCGTACACCAAGTGGACTCTGCTCCGTTTCTTCCACAGACAAGGCAGCAGCGGTCGCACCCATACGGGTCTGGCGACCAACCGCGACCACAACAGCACGCCCAGTACCAGTGGTTACATCGCTTCCCTCCAAAACAACGCGGCTCGCATCAGTTCCTCCAATTGCCTCCTTGGGAACTGGCAATGACTCGCCGGTCAAGGCAGCCTCGTCTACTTCCAGGCCATGAGCACTCACGACGCGGACGTCTGCAGCAACGCGATCGCCCGGGGCCAGCAACAACATATCCCCCAGGACCACCGCATCCGCCGGGACCGTCACCGCGTGACCATCACGGAGAATACGAGCAGTGGAAGTTCCCATGCGCTCCAACGCTTCAGCCACGCGGTTAGCCTTGTGCTCTTGCCAGACACCGATGGCAACGTTGGCCAGGACGGTCGCCCCAATGATGACAAAATCTCCGGGTGCCCCTAAGAGCAGCGAGAGGCCAGCACCAGCAGCGTACACGCCGATAAGTGGAGAGCGAACTTGCTCAAGAATCGTCATCAGCAGTTGATGGCGACGTGTTTGCGATACCTCCCGATGCTGGCGCGCGGCAGCTTGCGTACTGGTGAGGCCCTGCTCTGAAGTATGCAAGGTCTGCAACACTTCCTCCACACTCTGCTGTCCCCAGCGCTCTGGATGTGGGTCGACAAGATGGAAGATGCTGGACTGGGGCCGTTCGCCGCCTCGCAGTCGCAGCCAGCTATCGGCAGAAGCACCCAAAGCCGCCATAGAGACGACACGTGAGGCGCGCTCCAGGCCTGTTATGCTACGGACGCCCAGCACTGCACCAACGACGTTGGACAGTGCCGATAATCCAACGGCATCGCGTACTGTCACATCGCAACGAGCACCGGCTTCAACAATCGCTGCGACCGCTTTCAGATCGGGAGCCAACAGGTCGGCGCGGGCAGGAAGACGGCAACGATCATCCGTAAAGCCGATAGCGAGATCACACGCGTTAAATGCCGCTGCCGCCCCTGCGTGATCCGCAACAAACGCGATACGCGCTCCCACTTGTTGCTTCGCGCGAATAGCTGCCACCGCATCATCGGTGTCGAGCAACGATACGCGTGCACGCACAGCCAGCGCTTGCATCGCGATCTGATCGTTACTCACGAGCATGCCAAGTCCCACTTTATGGCGTTTGCACGTCTCCACCAGGTCAGCAACACCAGGTGCCAGTCCTGGCCTGAGCGCAAAGAGTCCCAGCGCTTGTCGACTCCGGTCACAGCGGAGCACCAATACAAAATTGCCGCGTTGCCGTAGTGGCGCAGCCTCCGGAATTGCATTCCAATCTTCCACAGGGCCAAGTGCATACTGCACGCCCTCAATAGAAACGGTCGCCGTTTTACCATCGAAGGTGCCATTGCGCACTGGAGATTTGCCTGCACTCCCAAAGA
The DNA here is from genome assembly GCA_036272735.1 of Ktedonobacteraceae bacterium. Taxonomy (GTDB): domain Bacteria; phylum Chloroflexota; class Ktedonobacteria; order Ktedonobacterales; family Ktedonobacteraceae; genus DATAYF01. The sequence continues at coordinate 1,894 of DATAYF010000093.1, read as the reverse complement.
CGTGGCCCCAGGGCGAACCAGCCCCAGCAGACACCTCCGCGGCTAGCTCCAGCAGCTCGGCGGTATCGCAATCTTCACTCAAGGGCACGATACTTGCAAGTTCAAGCCTATCGCTGAGCAAACGTGCACCATCTAAAAAGACAAAGTCGGGCCGACGAATAGTACGGTCTGTTCGTGTGCCAATGACAGTGACCCCGGCGCGTATCACTCGTGCCATAGCACCATGTTCAGCGTCGTCCAGGCCAATCATGGCGGCACGGGGATTGACCAGCAGGAGCGCGACAAGCGTTCTGGTAAATGAGCGAGTCAGCACGGCAGTCGCCACCGCGTACACGAGCGAGAGCGGACCCACCGCTTGCAGGTAACGGTCGAAGAGCGATGGAGCCACAGGAGATGGACGAGGTGCGGGCATGAAGGGCTGAAATGATGCCTCGCGCCGTAACTGTAGAACAAACGGCCCCCCATACAGCCGTGCACCAGGAGGAACGACACTACCTTGCGTCACCGGCTGAGGCAGAGCGTCGAGCCCGATTGCCGTGCCGGTCCCTTGCAGCACGTTGGCGGCGAGAGGCGTGCGCTCACCCACTTCTAAATGGATGATCGCATCCGGTTGCGCCGGGGGAGCGTTCGCGATGCGCTCCTCGTGACGACGCCAGGCTGCCAGACGTGCATATGACGCAGTCGCCAGGCGCAGGGAGTGCACTTCGCTCACTACCAGACTGAATGAACTATTGGAGATAGTTTGCAGAATAATGCCTGGTATATTGAATAGAAGATCTGCCTTCGTACGTCCAAGCAGCTTATGCAAACCATTACGCAGAGGAGGAATACTTTGGATAATTCCAATCACGCTAGCAACTTGTAACGCGACCGATGCGCCAGGCAGAGGCTCTGAAATATTGAGCAGTCGGCGAGTCGCAAGGAATCCAAGGCCGAGGGCCGATCCAACAGCGCGGGTCGAGCTTTGTATCAATGGCCCAGGGTCGCTCGGGTCGGCCGGACGTTCTTCATCTGGTAGTGGCGGTAGTTCCATGCCAACCACATCTGCAATCAGATCTTCTAATTCCGTCTCGTGTTCTGTGAATTCTACCAGCAGACGCCCAGTAAGCGCGTTCGCTTGTGCGTGGACGCCAGGACGGCGTTCAAGATGTTTTATGAGACGCTTCTCCAAGCGTGGATCGCGGTCTAAGCCACGCACAGGAATCCTCGCCCGCACTATCTGCCCCTGGCGTTCATACGTGACAGGTAGAGCAGCTGATTCGTCATCAGAAGTATTAACCTTATCTAATTCAAGCGTGCGTACCGCCTCAAGGATGTTTTGCTCATTTGTCGCCAGGGGGTCAAATTGCACGAGAATATTGCCTGTCAGGGCATTGGCCTGAACGCTACGTACTGCTGGCACTTGACGAAGCTGCATTTCTATACGACGTTTTCCTTGTCCTGCCCATTCTGGTACATGCACCCGTACCCGACCTGGAACCGCGTGCAGCACGCGTGGTTCCTCTGCAACTGCTATGCTCATGTGATTCCTCAATTTCTTGCAAAAAGGAAACCATTCAGAGGATTGATGTTGGCAAGTCGAACATGCCGCAAGTTATCTAGCATGCGGCGTGAGAAATGGAACAGAGTGATAGAGGATACCTCATTTCACGTGTTCTTTTATATAGTGCTCACGAAAGACACGAATAAGATGTGACAGGCAGAGAACCTGAATAGTTCGGTTGTCAAACGTGAGAGGTCGAGGAGATACCTAGCGGGTTATCCGTCCCACTAGTGCTGCGTTCGTTCAATCAGATGACTCAAAGCTCTCGCGCCCATACATCGAACCCTTAATATGTTTGAGTTTGTTGACAAACCCTTCAGCCATCCCGTTGTTGTAAGCCAAAGAGCATGC
>DATAYF010000092.1:0-17765 GCA_036272735.1 Ktedonobacteraceae bacterium | reverse complement strand
CTTTGAGCAGTGTGCGTCCAGCCTCTACCGCTTTGACTGCACACATTTCTACAAACATGCCCCATCCCGCGTCCAATATGCTTGTGTTTAAGCCACCTTTTGCGGCGGCCCCATTGGGCAGATATGTGCCCTGCTCATCTTGCTTCGCTTTGGGCTTACGAGTGAGATTGCCAATCTTGATATCCTCAAAGACCAGCACTTGATAGCGATTGACTAGCGCACGTGAAGCTTTGTGCAAGCTATCACGACGCTGGTTGCGTATCTTGCGATGGGCACGCCCAATCATGTTCTTGGCTCGTTGTCTGCGACGGCTCCCTCGCTTCTTGCGAGACAAGGCTTGTTGACGCTTCTCAAGCGTCTTCTTCGCTTTACGATAGTGACGAGGATGCTCAATCATCTCGCCATTGGAAAGTGTTGCCAGATGTGAGACCCCCAGGTCAATGCCCACATCCTCGATGCTTCGAGATAACGGGAGAGGATCATCGACCTCACAGGAGAAGCTCGCATACCACTGATCGACTTCTCGCTTGATCGTCAGCGTCTTGATCTTGCCCTGGACGGCGCGATGTAGCTTGATTTTGACACTGCCAATCTTTGAGAGGTGCAATGTGTTCCCTTCCAGCTTCCAACCAGCCCCATCGGGATACGTAAAGGAGTCGTAGCGGTCTCGCCCTTGAAAGCGGGGGTATCCTGGTTTCTCACCATTCTTGACGCGTCGGAAGAACGCCTTGAAGGCTTTGTCGAGACGACGCAACACATCTTGCAAGACGTGGGCCGCAATCTCCTCATATTCTGTTCGCAACTCATGCTTGATTTCAGGCAGGTCATTTTGCTGATCGTAGTAGGTAATGCTCTTGCCTGCATATTTGTAAGCATCTCGACGTTCAGACAGGGCCGCGTTGTACAATTCGCGACATCGGGCGCGCGTCCAGAACAACTTTTTCTCGGTTTCTTTATTGGCATACAGCCGATATTTAAAGGTCTTCTGCATTAGCCTTGCCCCAATTCGATGTACTTTTTGACCGTCTCTTCCGTCATATCCCCAACCGTTCCCACATAGTAGGAACGAGACCAGAACGAACCACCCCAGAGCTGCTTTTTGACTGCGGGATATTGCTTAAAGACCTGACGGGCCGTAATCCCTTTGAGGGTATTGGCAATGAGGGCGGGCGCAATAGCAGGCGGTGCACTTACAAACAGGTGCACATGATCTTCCTGAATGTTCAGCGCTCCAATTTCCCACGTGTTTGTCTCACACAAACGTCTGATCTCGGCAGCGATGAACTGTGCAACATCCCCCACAAGAATAGCCTTGCGATACTTAGGACACCACACAAAATGATAGCCTATTTTATAGGTGACATGCTTGGTATATTGCTCTCTCATGCCACTTATTATACTATGGTATACCATACAAGTCAAATGGCCGAGGTGGGCCGCCTAACCCCAGACTTTCGGCGAGGGGAATGCGGCGGCCCCCTCTTCAAAGTGAATGGTCCCCACAGGACCGTTGGGAGCCAGGTGGAACATCGCCGTATAGGTGGCGGTGAGGAAAGTCCCGCAGCTCTTACCAGCGATGCTGGTCGGGTTGACTCTCATCGAGACAGTGGTCACCCGGAAAGGTCCCGGCTCCATACAGGCCCCGCCTGGCTTCACAGAAGGCGAGATGACGTGATTGGGGCCGGTGACCATAACTATTGCCGTTCCTGGATAGGTGTGATCGGGAGAGAGGGTACCAGAGATGAAGAACGTAAACGTCTTGCTGGTCTCGCCAGCATCGACTGTTATCGTTCTGGTGGTCTGCGAACGCCCATTGTTGAGAGTATAGGCGAACCGAATGGTGCCACCAGCGGTGTGTGCCGGAATATGGAAGACAGCGGTATAAGTGAAGCTGGCGAGGCTACCACAGGTCTTGCTCGCGATACTCGTGGGATTGACCGAGAGAGCGACGCTCGCCACAGTGAAGGGCACCGAGGCAGGATGCGCTACTGGTTGTGCCGCAGGCGACGTTGGTTGTGGTGTTGCTGTGCTGGGAGCCGTGGTGACTCTTGGCGGGAGTGCCAACACTCTCGCCTGCGGTACAGACGGTAAGGAGCCGCAACTGGCGAGCACACCCAAACAAATCAGGGCTACCACACTCATGAGTATTTTTTTCATGTGAAACGTTTCTTTCTTTTGGAGAAGCTTTTTCAACAAGAGGAACATTTTAAGAAGCTTCTTTAAGAGGCTTTTCCATTATAGAGAGACGGAGAGAATCTGTGACGATCTTGCATACCATCATTTTTTGCTATATTCGCTATATAGGTTATACGCTTATGATACTGATATTTTGTCTACATACTATGAGTTAGGTCACATTTTCATAATGAATCGGAGTTACGGCGAAATTCTCACTACCGGCCACGAACGATGAAGCCCCGCCTCTAGAGGCGGGGCTTCATCGTTCGTGATCAGACAGCGTCAATCGTTACGGATAGCTCACCACGGTGACCGGGACATCCGGGTTGGCGATAGTCGACGACCCACCGGTATCGTTGACCACGTTCAGAATGCCACCGGATCCGCCAGTGGAGAGGAAGATCGTGAGCAGATCGTGGAGACTTGACTTCGGCAGGGTGGTGGGGACCTCAAACGCGTGTGCGGCGTAGATGTTCACCCCCTGGTTGAAGAAGCTATAGCTGCCCATACCATACCCACTGAAGCTGGTCACAGTGTTGGCAACCTTGAAGGCCGCCCAGCCGTTGACGCCGGGAGCCTCCATCCACGCCGCCTGGCTGGGCGGGTCGTAGGGCATCTCATTCTGGAAGAAGATGTCCGTGCCACCATTCCCGTTCCAGATCACCTCGTACTTCTGGTAGTGCTCGACGAACAGGCCATACGCGGTCACGTTGTCACCATTGACGATGACGCCGGTATCAGCAGTGTTGCTGGTCCAACCCACGCCGTTGCCGTGATCGGCCCGCCATGCCCAGACGTCATCAAGAATGACGTTGTCGCTGTTGACGACCAGGCTGCTCGTCGCGCTGCCCGGCTCTGCGCCGCCGATACGGAAGAACACATCCTGAAGGGCTGTCGGATCAGAGGCATCATTGTCGCTGCGCGCGTGGCCGATTCCGACCTGCAACAGCGCCGGAGAGGTCTTTGCGCCTGCATCGAAGATCAACCCTGAGATCGAGATCCCCTTCGCACTGAAGACCGTCATTGCCTTGTTTCCATTGTCGGGGATCAGGGTTGGGAAACCGAGACCGAGTACTACAGTATCGGGATGCATGACCAGGAGGCTCTGGCCCAGGTGATAAACACCCGGCGTCAGAATGAGGTCCTTACCTAAAGCCAATGCTGCATTGATCGTCAACGCGGAGTCCGTTGGCTGAGCAATGAAGAACTTCTTGAGAGAGATGGACGAGCCAGGCGTCGCTCCGTTGGCCCATGTTGTGCCTACAGAGTTGCGCTGCGTCGAGGGCACGAAGACATTGTAGTGCCCATTAGAGTCCATGTACAGGTATGGTGCCTCGCGGGTCACCGGGCTGGCCGCGACTGTAGTGTAGGGGCCACATGACTTCTGAGCCGGGAAACATTGGGCGGGCGCACCCACAACGCCTGAGAAGACCTGATTCCAGACGCCATTGCTCCAGCTATCAAGCTTACTATTCCGGACCATGAACTGCTGCTGCGAGCCATTGACCACATTACCGCCATCGAACTCTGAATCGGCGATGAAGCCGCCACTCGCGTACGACGGGGAAGAGCAATAGTCCATAAGGGTGGTGTTCCCATTGACGTGGACCCGGCGCATCGGCGCGGCCTGCGACACCGCCCAGAATTCGCCCTTGTAGCAGCCAGCATTCGGGTTGGTCACGTTGATGGTCAGGTTCGACAATGAGCGCCAGAAGTTATCAAGCGCGATGCAATTGTTAGCGCCGAAGCACTGGTTGTATACGTCGACGGACCCGTTGATGACGACATCGTTCGGGGAGAGGCCGAGGCCCGCTACGGTGGTGTAGTAGCCGACCTGAAAGTTGAGGGGGGTGCTACTGGATCCATAGGTACCGGGCTCGAACAGCAGCGCATAGCGCTGAGTTCCGAACTGGTTGGAGACCTGTTGGTTTGCCACTGCGTCGACGGTCGCCTGGATCTGGCTCTGTGGCATGCTAGCATTGAAAATATAGACGTTCTGGCCGAAGTTGGGTTGACCGGGCGACGCTGGCGGAGCCGCCGGTACCTTGCCTCCGGCATTGCTTTGCACGTTTTGTGCATTAGCATGAGCAATAGAAGGATTAAAGAGCGAAAAGGCTGCGAGGAGTCCGATCATACAACAGAGTAACATACTCATCCCGATCAGTCGTTGAACAGGTTTCTGGTGCCCCAGAGCACCGAGAGGGCGTGCATCCATGACATCTCCTTTTTCGATATTCTTCGAAATCACTTTCACGAATATAACTCATTTTCTGGGGGCTGTCAATACGCTTGATACCTGTGAAACCTGTTTCTCGCCTAACCACCTGATACAAGATTGATTGTGTACGAGTGGGAGCCGCTATTTCGTGGAAAGGGCGCAAATAGGCAAATAGAGTAGGCCCACGATCAAATCGGGGCCTACACTGGTGGGGAGTCATTGCCATTTTTACAATGATCTTTATTAGTGGCCAGGAGCCCAGATAAAGCTGACGCCGGAAGCAGGATACGAGAACGTCACATCCACAACATTTGCTCCAGAACCGGCCCAGTTCATGTCACTCGTAGTAACAGTGCCATTGTGGATACTTTCCACAAAAGCAACGTGTCCGTAACCGCCAGCGCCCTGTACGCCGGGTTGCAGTACAATAATCGAGGGAGAATGCGGCGTCGACGACTGGACCCAACCGGCTGCCGCGGCATTGCCCCCCCACGCGTCAGCATTACCTGAAAAATCTACCCAGACACCGGTAAGCTGATGATAGCGATAATCCGCCCAATATGTACATTGCCCATATGGGAAATTATCACCGCTCGCAGCATTCGAATAGGAAAATGTTGCCGGCGGTGCGGCTGGTTGTATCGAGGCGGGCAGTGATGGTGGTGGAGTAGGCAAGAACTGGTTATTGGTAATCGGCTTGGGAGGAGTATAACCATCTTGCATGACCGCGGTCGCGGTCGCGGCTTGCTGGGCTATTAAACCGCTATTATTACTACTTGTCTTCATGGACCCTGTACTTGGTTGGAATATGCTGAGACCAGTTTGACCATGGCTTATAGGAGCCACCGTAAGTAGCACGCCCCCCACGATAAATACCAGCAAGAGTGTAATCGCTAAGTGGGTAAGCATACGTCTCTTCGTTGTACGTGAACGTGCAGGAGTCATGACACCGGCGCTTTTCTTCCTGGAGCCGGGGATCACGACCGCTTTTCGCAACCCGGTCGTATCTTTTCCTCCAATCGGCGTCAGTGCTCCTGTTTGAGCAAGTTGGCGTGTTACCGCAGAGGGAATAATAATATCCTGCGTCATACCGGATGAAGCCGTGAGACGTACAGGTAGCGGGCCTGATTGGGAATTTGTGGGAAAATCAAGCTGCTCAACAAGGCTCTCAGTGGGGAAGTCAAGCTGCTCTGCATCAGGTGAGGCAAGCGAGCCAGTACTGCTTTCAACGGAGAGTTGCTCCCTATGAGAATGTTCAGGCACCGCCCCAGCTATAGACAACGATTGTGTATTAACATCTTGTTTTATCGAACTATCCGAGTTCTTCTGCGTAAACGACATGCACAAATCCTTCAATCTTTAAAAGCCACAACAACAATAACCGCCTCTCCCGCAACACTGCCACAACACCCTACCCATGACTTTACAGAAAAACCTACTAAAGGATCAAGTGGTGCATGTTGAAACATAGGAACATTTACCTATGCCACGCGATGATCTTTACCACGAGGATCTTCTAAAAGTATCTTTTTTTTGCTGCAACAAAATCTGAAGAGAGATGGAACCTGACGAGTTAAGAATCATCTTTAGCCTGCAAAACCATGGGTATTAGCGACAACATCGCTTCTCCGGTTGGCTTCCTCCTATCCAAACAGGCGATGAGCACCAAATCCGCAAAATTACCGGTAATTTTTATAACTATATAGGTGTTATTGGCGGACAGATTTCTTCAAGCACAAAAGGAGGCAGCCTCTGTGCTCAAGGAAAGCACACTTTTAGTAATTCGCCAACAACATCCATATTACCGGTAAAAATGTATTTTTCTTTGTTCTTCTTGCTTCAATTCATACCTTATATGAATGATCTGAGGATAAACTTAATGCGAAAGAGCGCTACTTCAATCACACTTTCCTCTTGACAAACCGGTAATTCTCGGGAATACTATTATAGTATTCCGAGAAAAAGCTGAGTATCTTCTAACTATGAAACAATCTTTAGCAAAACGCAGTACCATTGCAGAGGTCGCTGCGAAAGCGGGCGTTTCTATTCCTACCGTCTCGCGCGTCCTGCACAACCGACCAGATGTCGCACCAGCGACGCGTCAACACGTGGAGCAGGTGATCAAGGATAGTGGCTTTATCCACAACCGGACGAAGCAGCCTATACGGACAGGTGGTATCGTTGATATGCTCGTACCAGGGCTGGACACAATGTACTCAGCCGAGATCGTACGCGGCGTCGAAGAGGTACTGGCGCGCACAGAGTTCCGCTTAGGGCTGGCAGCCTCCCACGATTCCCTGCAGATCCAGCGGCGCTGGATTACCAAGGTCTTCAATGGGTCGACTGCTGGGACAATCCTGGTACTCGCACATGGTCAGCCACAGCACTTTGATATCTTGCGCCACCACAAGATCCCTTTCGTCGTCGTTGATCACCGCGGTGAACTGGGACCCGACATTCCTTCGGTGGGAGCAACAAACTGGCTCGGTGCGCGCACAGCAACCGAACATCTCCTCTCTCTCGGACATAAACGCATCGCCATCATTACTGGCCCTTCGACGCATCGCTGTAGCCTGGATCGCATCGCAGGTTATCGTGTGGCACTGGAAGATGCAGGTCTCCCTACTAACCCCGCCTTCATACGTCCTGGAAAATTCAGGTATGAGACAGGCTATGAGCAGACCTGCGCGTTGTTAGATTTACCAAAGCCTCCCACCGCCATTTTTGCTGGCTGTGACGGACAGGCCATGGGCGTTTACAGCGCGCTCCGTGCCCATGGTCTCGACATTCCTCGCGACGTAAGCGTTATTGGCTTTGATGACATTCCCATCGCATCAATCGTTACGCCTGCCCTGACGACGATACGCCAGCCGCTCATGGAGATGGGCCGGGTCGCGACGACCATGTTGCTCCACCTTATCGCGGGCGAATCGCTTGATAGTACGCGTGTCGAGTTGACAACCAGCCTGGTTGAGCGTGACTCCTGCGCGCCTTTGCATCCTACTGGGATAGAGGAACCCTTCTCTCGTCAGTCCATGTTATCGTAATTGAAAGGAGTACACTCAGAAGCATTCCCTGTATATCCATACAAACCGCAATGACAGCAGTTCGCATACGACGTTCCCAACGTTTTACTATTTCTTACTTTATGCGTATTTGGGTCCATAGGCCAGGCGTAGCAAAAAGCCTGGTAGGCAGAGATGCCAGAGAGGCAGAGCAATGCAAGTAAAGATCTCACGTCGCACTTTTTTAGAGATTACAGGCGCGGCCACCTTATCAACGACGCTGGCAGGCTGCTTTGGCGTTGGTGGTACAACTACGGGAGGAAATAGCAGTTCGACCGTTTCTATCTGGGATATCCGCACTGGCAGCGAACAAAAGGTTATCCAGAAAATTACGGATGACTTTAACTCCTCACATTCCAATATCCATGCCACACTCAGCTTTTTCCAGAATGATCCGTACAAGCAGAAATTACAAGTCGCTATGGGGGCACACAACCCACCAAACGTCTTCATTGGCTGGGGTGGTGGAGTGCTCAAAAGCTATATCGATGCCAACGATGTCTACGATCTGACCTCCGATTTTAATGCTGACTCCGCCTGGAAAAATAGATTTATACCTTCTATTTTGGAAAGCGCGACCTTCAATGGCAAGCTTTACGGTGTCCCTACTAGCGGCGTGCAGCCATTGCTCTTCTTCTACAATAAGGACATCTTCAAGAAGTATAACTTGAATCCTCCTCAGACCTGGAATGAACTACTGAGTACCGTCGATGCATTGAACAAACACAATGTCATTCCGATTGCCCTCGCGGGGGGAAGTAAATGGCCATACCTGATGTACGCGGAATATCTCGCCGACAGGATGGGAGGGCCAGAGGTATTTAATGCAGTACTCGCCAACAAGGCCAATTCATGGTCACAGGATGCAATCATCAAAGCCAATACAGCGATCCAGCAATTAGTGTCCATGAACGCCTTTGGCTCATCTTTTTCCTCGGTAATTGCAGATACCAACCAGGACATGGCTCTGCTCTATACTGGCAAAGCTGCGATGGTGCTACAGGGAAGCTGGAATTTCCCCGTTGTGCAAACGAACAGCCCTGATTTCATTCAAAGTGGCAAACTCGGCTGGTTCCCGTTCCCCCACGTCGAAGGTGGCAAAGGGAATACCAGCAACCTTTACGGCAACCCGTGCAATTTCTACTCGATCACTAAAAACGCCAAGTCTACACAGGATTGTGTTACTTACCTCAAGGACGCGGTCATGGCTGATGAAGAGGTCAAACAGTTCATTGCCGTAGGTGATGTGCCACCCGTTCAAGGCATTGAATCACAGCTAGCAAGCGCACCGAATGGCGGTTGGTTGCAATATAACTATAAGATAGTGCAAAACGCTGCTCACTTCCAGCTATCCTGGGACCAGGCACTGTCACCACAACCAGCACAGGCGGTACTTACAAACCTGGATCAGTTGTTCCTGAAGCAGATCACACCTCAGCAATTCTCGGACAACATGAACAAAACATTGAGCGCGTCATAGGCTGGCCAAAGATGGAACATTTCATCTCCTGAGAAACATCCCGTTCCGCGTATCCTCTCTTTCTCTTAGAAAGGGGAGGATACGCGAAAACAGTAGATAGGAAAGCACTTATGAGCGCATCGATAAAGCTGTCGAACGCATCAGCAGCGTCTCACGTATCACGGCGAGCAACCTGGGTGTCTGTGCTCTGGACACTACCGGCCCTGGCATTCTATCTCCTCTTCGCGATCATTCCTATGTTCATAGCGCTTTATCTGAGCTTTATGAACTGGAATGGCCTTTCACCGGCAACGTGGGTGGGACTGAAAAACTGGATTACCCTCTTTTCGGATGCTGTTACCGGCCACGCGCTGGTGCTCACCATTGAGGTAATGATCATTAGCTGGGTGGTACAAACTCCACTCAGTATATTGCTCGGCGTCTTCATGGCTGGTACACAGCGCTATCGTTCGATACTCAGCGTGGTCTATTTCATCCCCCTCCTCTTCTCAGCAGTGGCTATCGGCCTCACCTGGTCCTCGCTCCTCGATCCAAACTTTGGCCTGGTCGATATCCTATTGAAGTCAATCGGTCTATCGGGCCTGGCGAAGGGCTGGCTAGGTGACCCAAAACTGGCATTTTTCGTCGTTATGGCGATCACTTGCTGGCAATTTATTCCTTTCCATGCCTTGCTCTACCTGGGTGGAGCACGCCAGATCCCCAAAGAATTGTACGAGGCCGCCACTATCGATGGTGCTGGACGCGTTCAAGCCTTCTTCTCGATCACGCTGCCCCAGCTCAAGTATACGGTAGTCACCTCTACCACACTGATTTTTACCGGATCTCTCACATACTTTGATCTCTTCTGGGTAACGACCGGAGGCGGGCCAGGCTATGCCACCCGCATTCTACCGCTCCAGATGTATATCACTGCCTTCCCTAACGAAACTATAGGCTATGGGAGCGTACTGGCTGTCGTCCTGGCACTTTTTGGAATTGTACTCTCGTTCGCGTTTCTGCGTTTCACCGGCTTTACAAAGATGTCGAGTCAGCTCGAAGGATTGTAGCGCCAGCACAACGCCACGATAGAAAGTAAGGTATCTTATGGGTGTAAGCACACTACCTCAAAATATTGCTGATGAGCAGCAACACTATAAAAAAAAGCAAAAATCCTCCTTGCTCGGACTGTGGGAAATTGTTCCGGCTGTTTTTGGGGTGATCTGGCTCATTATCGCATTCTATCCGGTGCTGTATATGCTTATGACCAGTCTGCGTCCGCTCACTGACTTTTTCACAGACGTTCCCTGGCTGCCTCCAACACACCCCACCCTGGCGAATTACAGCAATGTTCTGTCTAATGACTTCGGACTCTATTTCGCGAATACGGTATTCGTAACTGTAATCAGTGTAGCCTTAATTGTGCTTGTCGCGCTCTTTAGCGCGTATTCGATCTCTAAGATTCGCAATCGCTTTACAAGTTTTGTATTCAGTCTCTTTCTTGTAGGGCTGGCGATCCCTCTACAGGCCACGATTATTCCTATCTACGCGCTGATTACCGATCTGCACCTGTACGATACGCTGTTCGCGCTCATTCTGCCGAGCGTCGCCTTTGGCATTCCTCTCTCTGTCCTGGTGTTAGTCACCTACATCAGAGATATTCCAAAGGAGCTGCATGAATCGATGCTGCTCGATGGCGCAGGGCATTTCCGCATTTTACGCAGCCTGGTGCTGCCTTTATCGCGCCCGGCACTGATCACCGTAGTCATTTACGAAACGATCCAGGTCTGGAATGGCTTTCTTTTCCCACTGGTGTTGACACAAAGTACAAGCGTTCGTGTCCTACCATTGGCTTTGTGGAGCTTCCAGGGAGAATATACCACCAACGTCCCGGCAATTCTGGCAGCGGTCTTCCTTTCAGCCACGCCCATTATTCTCCTCTATATCTTTGGAAGACGTCAACTCCTTGGTGGCCTGGTCGCGGGCTTCAGCAAGTAGCTCGCTGATACTGACACGATTTTCCTAACGGCTGCAAGATAGAAAGAAGAAACGCAAAACACCATGGACACTACCGTATCCTATCGTGACCCACAGGCCTCCATCGAGGACCGGGTTGAAAATCTGCTTGCCCTCATGAATATGGACGAGAAGCTCGCTCAGCTTGGCTGCTATTGGAGCACCGCATTTGTCAGCACAGGAACTTTCGATCCTGAAATCGTGGCCGAGAAGATACCACACGGTATCGGACAGATCACTCGTATCGGTGCCGCGACCGGTCTGCACCCACGCGAGAGCGCCGAGTTCATGAATGCGCTGCAAAAGATTGCTATCGAACGAACCAGACTGGGTATCCCCCTCATCGTACACGAGGAAGCGACCGGGGGCTTCTGCCATCGCGATGCAACCGTCTTTCCTCAGGGCATTGCACTGGCCGCAACCTGGAACCCGGAACTCGTCAAACAGGTTGCGGAGGTGATCCGCACCCAGATGCTGGCAGTCGGTGCCCGGCACGCGCTTGCTCCAGTTCTCGATGTCGCGCGTGACCCACGCTGGGGACGCGTGGAAGAGACGTATGGAGAGGACCCGATGCTGATCGGCACAATCGGAACCGCGTACGTCCAGGGCTTACAAAGCGACGACCTCGCTCACGGCGTGGCCGCGACCGGCAAACACTTCCTTGGCTACGCTATGTCAGAGGGTGGGCGCAACTGGGCACCAGTTCAGCTTGGACCACGAGAGTTGCGTGAGGTCTACGCCGAGCCTTTTGCGGCTGTCATAAGAAACGCCGGGCTCGCGACAATTATGAACTCGTACGCCTCCGTCGATGGTCTTCCCTGCGCGGGCAGTCCCGCCATTCTGACCGGTCTATTGCGCGATGAACTCGGTTTCAAGGGAACCGTTGTTGCCGACTACGCCTCCGTCGACATGCTTATGAACCATCACCGGGTCGCTGCGACGCAAGGAGAGGCCGCCCGCCTGGCGTTGCAGGCGGGACTCGACATGGAGTTGCCCGCCATCGATTGCTATGGAGCACCGCTCAGAGCGGAGATCGAGGCCGGACGATTGCCACAGGAGCTTATTGACACAGCAGTTCGTCGCGTGTTGCGGCTCAAGTTCCAGCTTGGCCTCTTCGAGCATCCCTACGTTGACCCGGAAGCCACCAGTGTAGCGTTCCAGACTACTGATCAGCGCGCACTGGCCCGCAAGGTGGTCACCGAGGCGACAATTCTGCTCAAAAATGACGGCGTGCTTCCACTCGCTCCTACCGTCAAACGCCTCGCGGTCATCGGTCCCGGCGCAGACGATGAACGTCTTTTGCAAGGCGATTACCACTACCCGGCCCACCTGGAACTGCTCTACGCGTCTCCGCAGAACATTGAAGCCACCGGACTCACCGTCCCACAGGCGAGCGGGAGGTACGCGCCCGGTCCATACTACACACCGCATGTAACTCCGCTGGCAGGCCTGCATGCAGCACTGGGGCAAGATGTCGAGATACAATATGCAAAAGGCTGCGAGGTCCTGGGCGATGATCGTTCTGGTTTCGCCGCTGCCGTGCAGGTAGCACGTGATGCCGATGTGGCCGTGGTTGTGGTCGCAGGGAAAAGTGGCCTGCTACGCCCGGTTACAACAGGCGAGGCCAACGATGCAACCAACCTTGACCTCACTGGCGTGCAGCCAGAGCTGATTGAAGCCCTCACCGCCAGTGGTACGCCTCTGGTCGTCGTCGTACTCAGCGGGCGCATCCACACCCTGGCTGCGGTCGCGCACCAGGCCAATGCGCTGCTCCAGCTATTTCCAGCCGGGGAGGAAGGTGGCAATGGCCTGTCCGATGTGCTGACAGGGAAGGCTAATCCGAGCGGACGCCTACCCGTCAGTATGCCACGTGTGGTCGGACAGGTGCCAAACTATGCCGGAACCCGCGCCGGGGGCGACCGCACGATGTTCTTCGACGGATACATCGACGCGCCAACTTCGCCGCTGTTCGCCTTCGGCCATGGATTGAGCTACACAACGTTTGCTTACCGCGAACTAACCGTGCAGGCGCAGAGTATCACAGATCCCATTGAGGTATCACTGGAGATACGCAACACAGGCGAGCGCGCGGGCGACGAGATCGTCCAACTTTATTGCCGTGATCTGGTTGCATCCGTTGCACGTCCCAATCATATTTTGCTCGGCTTCGCTCGCGTCTCGCTCGCGCCGAACCAGACACGCAAAGTCATCTTCACGGTCCATCCGTCGCGACTCGCCTTCTATGATCCCTCTATGCGTTTCGTCGCCGAACCAGGAGCGTTTAGCTTCAGGGTTGGTGCCTCCTCAGCCGACATACGAGCCGAACAGACCATCACCCTTGGTGGCGAGGTCCTCGCGTACCAGCAACGCGAGATCGTGAGCACAACCGTAGACATTCTCTAAGCATCCAGGCTCGAGGTATCCATCCTTCTTGCCTATGTTCCTGAGCCAGGGGCTTAGAGCTCGCTTTTTCGCATCACCTTTTTCTTGACTTTACATTCCAGAATGAGGTATAGTCTATTTCTGAAAGGAGAAACACCCAGCACGTATGGCACGACAGAAAGAATTTCTTCCAGATCAGGCTCTTGAGAAGGCAATGTATCTATTCTGGAAACAGGGCTATGAGGGGTCATCCATTGAAGATATCATTCAATGTACAGGCATTGGCCGTGGAAGTCTCTATGACACTTTTAGAGACAAACACTCTTTATATCTCGCTGCCTTTGATCGCTATCGTCTGACAGGCCGAGAAAAACTTACCATGTTACGGCACCAATCAGGATCGCTTCAAGAGATTTTGCAAGGCTTTTTTCAGGCACTCATCGAGGAGGCGCTTGCTGATCCTGAGCATCGCGGCTGCTTTATGGTAAATGCTGCCCTGGAGATGGCACCGCATGATCCAGAGGTTGCGCAGAGAGTTCAGGCTGGACTCGACGAAACCAGGGAAGCGTTCTATCATGTCTTGATCAAAGCACAGGCTGCGGGTAAGCTTCCCTGGACGCGCGATCCTCACCAATTGGCGCACTTCTTGTTGAATGCATACCTGGGTCTGCGTGTGCTTTCGCGCGCAAATCCTGATCGTCATGTGCTCGAGGATATCGTGACCACAACGCTGTCGGTGCTCTCCTAATTTTTTTTTAACCGTAATTCTTGAATGATCGTTCAAGAATTACGGGCGATCCCGAGCGAGGCGTTCTGGGCAGTGGATAGGCCGTCCTCGCGCCAGGTTGATATCCTTGCTCGTTTTTCGGTCATCGAAAGGGAAAGGTTCTATGAGTACACTTCAAGGGAAAGTCGCCTTAATTACAGGCAGAAATAGCGGCATTGGGCTGGCAACTGCCAGAGAATTTCACGCGCAAGGAGCCAGGGTCGTCCTTTCAGGACGAAATCGTGAGAAGCTCGAAGCGGTCGCCAACCAACTAGGTTCGGATGTTCTGGCAGTCCCATCAGATATCACCAAACTCAGCGATATTGACGAGTTAATGGCTCGTGCGCAGGGAGCCTTTGGCAAGCTGGACATCCTGTTTGTCAACGCCGGGATTGTCGACAGTAAACCTTTAGAGGCAACCGATGAAGCGACGTTCGATGCGATAATAAATACCAACTTTAAAGGTGCGTATTTCACCATTCAGAAAGCTTTGCCTTTGCTCAATAATCAGGCTTCTATTATTATCAATGACTCGCTTAATGCTCTGGTAGGTATAGTCGGGAGTTCTGTATACTCGGCCAGCAAAGCTGCGGTTCATTCTCTCGCACGCACGCTCTCTGCTGAACTCATTAGTCGTGGCATCCGCGTCAACACGATTGTGATCGGTCCAACCGATACTCCAATCTTAAATTCGCCAGAGGCCATCCAGGCTCACAAACAGTCGATTATTGGACCATCGCCAATTCAGCGTATGGGTCGCCCTGAGGAAGTAGCCAAAGTCGCACTCTTCCTCGCCTCCTCTGACTCCTCCTTTGTCGTGGGATCAGAAATCGCGGCTGACCGCGGTATAACAGCCAATATCAAGCAATCTTCGCTGCGCACTCACGAAGTCCTCAAATCGCAGGCATGATTTCCCACTATAACCTGAGTTCTGGATAAGAGATATCTCCAAGATGAGGTAAGATGGGAGAAATGAACCCTCTCAGTCCGCATGTAGCTTTTCTGATCACACCTCTTGTTCCTGCAGATGTGTTTGATGATAAGAATGTCACCAGTTTTGTGCATGGACACCTCGTCGTATGATGCTTGAAAGGTGTGAGTACTCAAATTGGGCAAAAAAAACCGAGCAAGGCGCCTGCCAGAACACCCGAGCACCTTGGCATCGCGGCTTGTGTGAGATCCGGCAGAACTGCTCCATGGGTGCATGAATCCTGGTGTCGTTCGTATGAGAGCAAGCTACGAGAAGTTTTCCTAATCGACTTGTGGTATCCTCTTTCTACTTGCAAATCGCAAGCAATACTGAAGGAGGGCAAATATGCCTGCAATCAACGTATGGGCCATCGTTGTGGCAGCTCTTGTGGCCTTTGTAGCGAGTTCAGCCTGGTACATCGTCCTGGGCAAGGAACTGGCGACAGTCAGCCCAGCTTTTGCCGAAGGCTTACAGAAACGGCAGCCATGGAAGATGCTCTTTGTGATCGCCCAACACCTTCTCATCGCTTTGGTGCTCGCCTACTTCATTGGGCGTCTGGGGAAAGTTGACTGGCTGGGTGCGGTCTTGATTGGCGTCTTGCTCTGGATTGGACTTTCAGCCATGCAATGGGTCGGTTCCATGGTGTGGGAAAAGGTCCCATGGAAGTTAGCCGTCATCCATGCCGGTGACTGGCTCGTGAAACTCATCATCATCTCTGTTCTTGTGGGTGTGTGGCGCTAGAAGAAGCTGAGAACGTGTCAATCCGCGCCTCTCACATGGCCGGTTGTCCCGCAGATATCCTGGTGGGTTCGTCTCTCTTCTCTGTGACGCGCCACCCGAATGCTTGTGCTATTTTCAACAGAAGATAACAGGCCGAAGATTGCTAATGACTTCCTTTGAGCTTGCGCCACCCGCCTGCCCGGTTATTGGCGATCACGGCTTGAAAGAGCTTCAAAAGGGCGTCCTTGTTGATGGTTTCGCCTTGACGAACTTGAATCGCCCGTGCCGTCAGATTCCCTTGTCCCTGGTTGATCATGCCCTCTGGATCGGGGGCGAGAGGGTCGTAGATGAAAATATTGAGATGATCCTTCGCTCCCAAGAGCGCGCAGATGTTGCCGCCCAGTGTAAAGTAGGGCAATTTGGTGCGTTTGATCGTCTCGGTTACCTCCGGGTCGGCGGCATGCACCAGATCTCGCACCTGGCGGCAGATCTCTTGCTGCCAGGCAGGGAGCGTCTGAAGGTAGTCATCAATGCGGGGGTCAATCTGGTAGGTACTCATGCTCTGATCATACCACGAATCACCGTCCTTCTGCACTGTCTGTTTGCTCACCTGCACATACTCGGCGATGGAGGCCACAGACTCTCCTTCCGCATGGAGCTGCATAATGTTGTGGCGACGCTGCGCCGGATCAGGGGGCATCGTTGAAGAGAGGAAAGCGACGTATCTGGATAGATGGAGACGGGCCAGAAGCCACTACCGTCTTGATCGAATGGTGAGAGGGCTACCTCGTCTTCGATCGCCCTCAGGAGGTATCTAACCATGAGTTTACTCGAATTATTCTGTGCTGTCGATGATTTCTGGATGCGTTTTGCCCCACAGTGGCAGCAAACCCAAGTTGAGAATGGCAAGCAGCGCCAGCGAGCGGGAACCATGCATCCGAGTGAGATCATGACCATTCTCATCTCTTTTCATCAGTCGCAGTACCGAACGTTCAAAGCCAACTACACCGAGTATGTCCAAATCCATCTCACTGGCGAGTTTCCACACCAGGTGAGCTACCAGCGGTTTGTCGGACTCATTCCGCACATGCTCATACCTATGCTTGCGTACCTCAATAGCCACTACGGAGCGTGTACAGGTATCAGTTTCATCGACTCGACCGCACTTGCAGTTTGCCATCCCAAACGCATCAGTCAGCACCGCGTGTTTGCCGGAGAGGCGGCCCGTGGCAAGACCTCCGTGGGCTGGTTCTTTGGCTTCAAATTGCATTTGGCGGTCAATGACCAGGGAGATCTGCTCGCCTGCTGTTTGACGCCGGGAAACGTGGATGATCGGCGTCCCGTACCTTTCCTGGTCAAGCATCTGCGTGGTAAGCTCATTGGCGATCGCGGGTACATCTCGGCTTCTCTGACGCAATTGCTTTTTGAGCAGGGGCTTCATCTGATCACGCGGTTGCGCAAGAACATGTCCAATCGCTTGATGCATCTCTCTGACAAGCTCCTGGTCCGCAAACGAGCCATCATTGAGACCATCATCGATCAGCTCAAGAACATTTCCCAGATTGAGCATTCTCGCCATAGAAGTCCCACTAATTTTGTTGTTCACTTGCTCGCGGGCCTCTGTGCGTACTGCCACCAGCCCACAAAGCCCTCCTTGCATCTGGACCAGCTCGCTCGGTTGACCGTGTGAGCCTCTTTCCTTATCCAGAACTCAGGTTGTCAAGCTTTTCGTACTTCCTCAAGCAGACCATCGTCTCCTCCCCTCCCCCAGAAGGAACGGCCATTCATCCCCGACATGAATGCTCGGGGCTTTCTTGCCCGCCTATTGTAAACGTTTCTTAACAGTAATGAAAGGCTTTCTTCTCATGACCTGGACGTTATTCCGCTAGTATCCCCATCAATAATATCTTTCCTCCGGTCCTGGCTCTGGTTTCTTCTCTGAAAACAGAGTTGTGTTCCCGTATCTCTCGATCCCTCCACATTTCTGTGGTTTT
>DATAYF010000091.1:0-8637 GCA_036272735.1 Ktedonobacteraceae bacterium | reverse complement strand
TTGCCTCAACACATAAAGGGATATTGATGGTTTCGCGAAACCATCAATATCCCTTTATGTGTTGAGGCAAATGTACCTATACCCGCTCTAGAAAATAGTCGAAGATCCACTCGGTATCCTGCGGGCCTGGGGCGGCTTCGGGGTGAAACTGCACCGACATGAATGGCTTGGATGTATGTTGGATACCCTCGTTGGTGTTGTCGTTGGCATTACTAAACCAGGGCTCGAAGCCCACGGGCACGTCACCAACGGCGAAACCATGATTCTGTGTCGTGATATAGCAGCGCTGACTACCGCGCAGCAGGCAAGGTTGATTCTGGCTGCGATGCCCGAATTTCATTTTATAGGTATCGCCACCGGCCGCCAGGGTCAGTAGCTGATTGCCCATGCAGATACCCAGCGTCGGTATCTCGTTCTCTAGCGCGGTGCGAATCGTCTGGATGGTTTTGGTGGCTGTTTTAGGATTGCCGGGACCATTGGAGATGATTAAGCCATCAAAATGTGGCTCGTGCTCGCTGGCAAAAAGGTCATAGTCCCAGGGCACCGTGATCACTTCGACGTTGCGCTTCAGCAGGCAGCGCTGAATGTTGCGCTTGGCCCCACAATCGATGAGCGCGATAGTTTTGGCACCACTACCCGCACACGTCACCTGTTTGGTCGAGACCTGGGAAACCAGGTTTTCGCGGTTGGGATCGCGAAAGGCGATATCGTGCTCAAAAACGATTTTGCCGAGCATGGCACCATGCTTACGAATATGCTGCGTCAGCAAGCGCGTATCTTTAATTTCAAGCGCTGGAATATTTTCTTTTTGCAGCCAGGCCCCCAGCGTCATAGTACTTTGGTAATGCGAAGGTGTATCCACATAGTTCGAGACGATCAGGCCACCAATATGGATATGCTCGTCTTCCCACAAATGTTGGTCCGGCACGCCATAATTCCCGATCAGTGGAAAGGTAAACACGAGCAATTGCCCGGCAAATGAGGCGTCGGTGATGGCTTCAGGATAACCAACCATGCCGGTGCCGAAAACGACTTCGCCCGCGTACGCCTTGTGCGCTCCAAAAGATGTCCCTTCAAACGTGGTACCATCTTCAAGGACCAGCGTACCGTTGCGTCTATATTGATCTGGAAGCTCTATTCCAGAGAAGATTTGTGTTGTTTGCATGGTTTTCCTTCTACCCTAGCAGCGCGACCAGCAGTGCCATTTGCGCCCACATACGATTTTCGGCTTCGTCGATGACGATTGAATTGGGACCATCGAGCACGTCATCGCTGATTTCAATATTGCGGCGTACCGGCAAGCAATGCATGACATATGCGTTATCGGTATGGCGCAGCGCATCCTGGTCCACGAGCCAGCGTTTGAGGGTGGCGCGCTGCCGCTTCTCCGCCTCCCAATTGCCGTAATACTTGAGCGCGCCCCAACTTTTGGCGCAGACAACGTTGGCCCCCTCGAATGCGCTCTGCATGTCGTGCTCGACCGTGAAGCTGCCGCCGCTCTGTGTGGCACGATTGGCAGCAACTTGCGTGATAGAAGGATCGAGATCCCAGCCATCGGGATGCGCAACCACCACGTCCATACCCAGGTCACAGGCGGCCAGCATCTGCGAATTAGGGGTCGCCATCGGCAACGCTTTGGGATGATCGGCCCAGGTGAGCACGTATTTTTTGTGTCGCGTCTGCCCCAAATGCTCCTTTATGGTAACGGCATCACCCAGACCCTGGCAGGGATGGTAGACGTTCGACTCCATACTAATGACAGGAACCGAGGCGTATTTAGCGAAGCTGTTGAGCACAATGTCCTGTTTGGCATCCTCCCAACTACCAGCAGTCTTGGCGCTCTCGGCGGATTTGGTGACAAGCTCGCTGCAGCGAATGGCAATGGCATCGCAGTAACGCGAGAGCACGGGAGCTACTTCTTTAACGTGCTCGATAGTTGCGCCATCCATCACCACGTCATCGCGATATTCAAAGGCCCAGGCGCTTTCACTGTTGATGTCCAGCGCCTGGCCGCCAAGCTTGTTCATGGCGCTGGCAAAAGAGACGCGCGTGCGCACGGAAGGATTAAAAAACATGGTTGCCAGCGTTTTTCCAGCGAGATTGGCCTTGACGGTTCCCTGTTTGAGGCCGATGGCAAGGTCGATTAAAGCATGAATTTCCTGCTGCGGAAGATCAGCAGTATTCAGGAAGTTGGACTGCGTAAGGCGCAGTTGTTTATCCTGTAGCATGGGTACTTCCTCCTGCTGCTGATCTAGGCAACGACTGCATTACTATCCTGCATCTGTTTGGCGGCGGCCAGGTCGGCTTCGATAAGCTTGATGGTTTTGGGCATCGCGTGCAGGTTGCTCTCGGCGGGTACATTGAAGTGACGCTCGACATAGAGCACGCCGGTATCATTATTCACGGCTGGCCCGGTCATAACAGTGACCTCGACGCCATACTGCTGCATAATCTCCTTCGCGCCCCAGGCAGACACCAGGTCGCCAGCACCAACGATAAAGGAGCAAACATGTTGGCGAATCTCAGGGCAACTGATGATCTTGCCGACATGATACTCGCCAAGAATACCATCCCCAAACTCGGCGATGATGAGATCGGGCTTGCTCTGGTTGGCGGCTGCGAGCACGCCGAGCGCGGTCTCAATCACCTCGTCGGCATCGCCACAGGTTGAGGGCAAGCCAGCGTCCATAAAACCGAAGACGGGCGCGGCACCGGCATCTTTAATCTTATCGAGGTCCTGCGTCGAGGCCACGCCGGAAAGCTTGACCCCGGCAATGCTCAGTCCCTGCGCCTTAAAATGTTTGATCAGTTTGCAGATGGCTGTCGTTTTTCCGATGTTCATACACGTGCCGACGACGCCAATAATGGGGGCACTCACTGGCAAACTCTGTTGCTTAGGGAGCGCATAATCTTTCATGTTGAGCGACTTGCCAGCGGCAACAATGCTCCCAAGCACGCGAACCTGTAGGGGAATGCCCCAGGTTTCGTTCAGGCCCTTGATCTCGCCAACCACGCCGCTTTCACACAGATAATAGAGCAGATCACCAGCGGCAAGCTGAGCGGGTATATCGCCGCTGTATTCGCGCAACGCGCGCCGCTTGCCTAGCACGGCGGGGATGATATCACCTTCAACGAGAAAACCGATGCGACCGGTGGTGTATTCAAAGAGGTTATTCTTACCGGCGTCGGAGAGCACTTCGACGGCGATGACCGCACCCTCTTCGGGCACAATATGCTCGCTCACCTCGACGCTAGTGGGTAGGTCGAGTCTGCTGACAACAGAAGATACTTTGGTTAATTGGATCTGCACAATTGCACCTCTTTCCTGACTAGTTGCTCGGTTATGCAAGCAGATTTGCATGGCAAGAGCTAACAAAGACTGGGAAGCCTGGAAGGTGCGAGAGATAAAAAAATCTCGTCCCCTCCAACGTTTTTGAAGGGACGAGTGTAGTGCTTGACAGAGGATCAGGCTCTGTGTGTAGCTAAACCCGTGGTGCCACCCCTATTGTCACTATCCACAGCCGAACATAGCTGGTGTCACACTCCATTGTGAGCAGATGACAGTGACCACTTTTACGGTTGTTAGCGACGTGGGAACCGCCCACCTGCCCTACTTGTCTGCTTTGTACAAGCAAACTTTCTTCGGGAAGCCACTCACGAATGCGTTCTGCAAACACGTCTCCGTTCCGAACTTCCACCGGCTTCGGATCGCTGTTAGAGGTTGCCTGCATACTTCTTTCGCTCAACGCGGGTCAATACATGGTAGTATTTTCTTCTATCTTCCAAGATTACCAGCAGCTTGACAAAAAGTCAATGCAAATCGACAGCGATTGCATGTCAATCCTGCACAGCATTCGGAGCGATGTTATGTGGAGAGATTACATACTACCGATCCACACACCTGAGCACATCGCGCTAGCCACGTTTGTGATTCATCCTTTTCGCCCACTCAAAACGTGTACCAGGCAGACATGACGCGAAATGAAAGTGGGGACACAACACTATGGCAACGAAAAAAGTGGAAATTCAGCAGCAAGAAACTGTCTTTGATGATCATGGATTCAAAATCCAGGCCGCTACCCTCCGCTTCGAAAAATTCAATGGGCACATGAGCGAGCCGATACGCAGGCTGGTTTTTGAGCGCGGCGACTCGGCGGCGGCCATCCTGTTGAACCGCGATACGCAAAAAGTGCTGCTCATCGAGCAATTCCGCTATCCCACCTACGCGAAGGGGCCGGGCTGGATACGCGAAGTGGTCGCAGGCATCATCGACGAAAATGAGCAGCCTGAGGCGTGTATCAGGCGCGAGATCCATGAAGAGATCGGCTACCAGGTCGATAAACTGCAACCGATAGCCACCTTCTACGTCTCCCCCGGTAGCACCTCCGAACGCATCATGCTGTACTACGCCGAGGTAGGCAACGCGGACCGGGTCGCCGCTGGCGGTGGGCTGACATCCGAGCACGAAGATATCGAACTGGTAGAGGTAACGCTGCCCGACCTGTGGCAGGCACTGGACAATGGCGAAATCAGCGACGCCAAAACGCTGATCGCCGCCCAATGGCTACACATGAGATATATATTGATAAACATTGATTGACTAGTAGGCCATCAATGTTTATCAATATATATCCGCATGCTCATCTTTGCCGCTGCTGGCGACGGCTCATACAGCAGAATATGAGCCTGCACCTGGACAAACCCCGCGAAAAAATGTTCGTGTCAGCAGAGCAAGTGTCAGTAGGTGTCGGTGGCAAGTGTCGGTGAAAAATAGGCCGTAAATCGGCTTATAAAGCTATGTTACGTCATGTGTCGGTGGGGTCGGTGGGGGTAGGAGTACCCTACCTTCTCCGTGCATGTCCTTGTTTTGCGTAAAAGCATAGGAAAGCTCTGATAGGGACCGCACTGTAGTATTGACCCACCTGTATTTTTCGTGTACACTTACCTCTGCAATGAACACCAACTACCACAAACACGCGGCATACGGCTTAGCAGCCATCCGCAATACATACTACCACTTTAAGAGCACCGTCATCTGTGATGTGCTCGCCGCATAAGCCTGGCGTTTGTTGCTTGTGCGGCGGAAGATAGCGCCACCCGCGAACAGCGCATACTATTCTATTTGTGATAGTATGCTTTGTTGTTGTGCACTGTGCGCTCTACACTTCCTCCCCCATTTTCCTTTTTCTTCTCATTTCTTTTTCGCATGCTAAGGAATCTACAGGCAAAACTCCAGGTTCCCACTCCTTCCTACTCGCTTTTTTGCACATCAATAGCGCATGTATTCTCAGGTAAAGGAACTACCATCCATGAGTCGCATACTTCCAGAACCATCGTCACTCGGTCGCATGTCGCAGAGCCATTTGAAACACTGGCTCTTTGTCTTCGGTACCTATACCATTGCCAGCAACACATCGTTCACCAGCGCCATCTGGATCATCTACCTGGCGGCACGTGGCTACAATCCGTTTGTGATCGGGCTGCTAGAGATGCTCTTCCACATCAGCAAATTGCTCGCGGAAGTTCCCACTGGCATCTTCGCTGACCTGCTTGGGCGGCGCAAGAGCCTGGTCGTCTTCTGCATCATTACGGGCATCGAGAGCATACTTTTCCTGCATCCAACGCTGCCACTGATGATCTTGAGCTTCACGCTCTCGGGCATCGCCTACGCTTTTCGTGGTGGCGCGGACTCGGCCATGCTGTGGACCATCGCGGGCGCGGCCGATCCCGAGGGGCAAAAGCACCTTTTCAGCAAGCTCTACACTCGTATGTTTGTGATTAGTCTGATTGGCGAGGTCTTCGGCACAGCCACCGGTGGCTACCTGGGTAGACTGATGCAACTGTTACCGTTCATTGTGCAGATTTTCGTGGCCTTCTCGGGGGTTATTCCTCTACTCCTGATCCCCGAGCAGCGCTTCGGGACGCAGGAGCACGCGCAACGCAATAGCGTCCTGTTACACCTTGGGAAAGGATTGCGCCTGGTCTGGCAGAAGCCGACGGTATTGGGGATGCTCCTGCTTGGTGGGCTGGCAGAAAGCTGCTGGCAGACGATCTACTTTTATTACCAGTTGTATCTGCACAACCAGGGGAGCGCGCTGGAAATCGTGGGCCTGATTATCGCGGTTGGTATGGCGAGTAGCGCTTTTTTCACCGCCGTGGCCCCGTGGATGATGCGTCGCGTGCCACAACGCGTGCTTATCCCACTGTGTATCGTGGCGGAACTGCTTGGCCTGATCATGATGAGTACGTCCTGGCTAGCCTGTAGCCTGGTTGGCTACCTGCTCTTCTTCCAGGCTTCGATCAACATCCTGAGTCCAGCAGCCAACACCTACATTAACGAGCACAGCCCAGAAGAGCAGCGTGTCACCATCCTCTCGTTCGGCACGGGCATGTTCAGTGCCGCCATGATCGTCATGTTCCCGCTCTTCGGGGCCGGAGTCGCCACCATGCCTTACAGCACGGCCTTTAGCGGCATGTTCTGCGCACTAGCTCTGGGCAGTCTCGTCATTTGGGGCCTGACGCGTTGGGTGCAGAGCCGTCGGTGACACGATCACAAAGGGACGACCTCCCTTGTGGGGGTCGTCTCACCTCCTGGGGTACCCATCTCAACCATAGAGCGCTTTTTTCTTCAAAGGACGATCCATAAGGTGTTGTGGCACATTAGCGACCACGATGCCTGGGCGGAAGAAGAGTCGCGCCTTCAGACGGAGCGCCACCTGGTTGTGCAGGAAATACTCCCACCAGTGTGCCACCACGAACTCCGGCAAGATTACCGTGATCGTATCACCTGGATGGCGCTTCTGAAGCGTGTCAATATACGCCAACAAAGGATTCAACAACGCACGATAAGGCGACTCAATGATCAGCAGATGCGTCGCTTCCTCTTCGGAAAGATGCTCATGCTGCCACGTATTCCAGCTATCTTGAATCTGTTGTGACTCCTCGTCATTCAAGGAGACGTGCACCGCCGTAACCTCGGGTGAAATCGAACGAGCGTAGGCGATGCTCTGAATAGCAGCCCGGTCCAGGTGACTAATCGGCACAATCAGGCGATGTCGTATCTTCTGCGGGTTCGCGGGAATATCGGTGGTTTTGGCGGCCTCAAAGTGCCGATAATGGCTATGGATGCCATGAAACAAGAACACCAGCAGCGGAATCATCAACAGAACGATCCAGGCACCCTCGACGAACTTGGTTGTGGAGACAATCAGCGCCACTAACGCGGTCGTCAATGCTCCGACACCATTGATAGCCATACTGTAAGACCAGTGGCGATTTTGTCCACGCAAACGCCACCAATGCATCACCATGCCGCACTGCGAAAGTGTGAATGAGATGAAAACCCCAATGGCAAACAGGTTAATCAATTTGTTGGTGTCGCCACCAAATACGACCAGCAGCAGGATTGCCAGCAATGCCAAACAGACAATGCCAACCGAAAACGCGAGACGCTCACCACGTAGCGCAAACTGCGACGGTAAGAAGCGGTCACGAGCCAGCAGCGAAGCCAGGCGTGGGAAATCGGAATAGCTTGTCTCCGCCGAGAGCGTCAGGATACCCAGCGTCGCAATCAGGAACACGGGGTACATAAATACCAGCGGGCCAGTAAATACCTGCTGGGCGACAAGCGCGATCAAGGTTGGGCTGCCGCTGCTATTCGGCGCGACATGGAACGTCATCGTAAGCACCGTGATACCGAAGAAGAGCGCCATAAGAATGCCCATCATCCACGTCAACGTAATTTTGGCGTTGCGGGCCTCCGGCTTCTTAAAAGCAGGCACGCCATTCGAGATAGCTTCAACACCGGTCATCGCCGAACAGCCAGTCGCAAACGCACGCAATATCAAGAAAAATGAGAGCGGCTCAAGCTCTTGAGCGTAGGCGAAATGCCCGATGAGGGGTTGATGTCCAACCACAAAGGCTTTGATGACACCCACAATAATCATGATAAACGCGGTGACGATGAAGAAATGCGTCGGGATCGCAAAAAACGTTCCCGACTCGCGTATCCCACGCAAATTAACGACGGTGATAAAGATAACCAGAAGAATATCGATAAGCACGACGTAGTGACTCAGCCCGCTAAACAGCGCGACCAGGTTATGCACACCCGCCGCAACACTCACGGCCACGTTCAATACGTAGTCGATCAGTAGCGCAGCAGCAGCAACCAGGCCAGGCCACATGCCGAGGTTACTGCTAGCAACGATATACGAACCGCCACCATTGGGATAGGCTGGAATCGTCTGGCGGTACGAGATACCCACAATCGCCATTAGAGCAATAATCACCAGGCTGATCGGGAAGGCCACGCTCAGATGCTGCGAACCGGCGGCGATCAAGTTGACCAGAATCGCCTCGGTCGCGTAGGCCACCGACGAAATCGCATCCGAAGAGAGCACCGCTAACGCCTTAAACTTTGTCAGACGTTCTTGCGCATCTTGCGTCGAGGGAATGGGATGGCCGATCAGCGCCCATTTAATTCCATAACCAACATGCGCCAGCGCACCACCATCTGGTTGTTCGGTCGCAGGCGTCGCCTCCAGGACACCCCTGGTGATGTGCTGGAAAGCAGGATTATTCTCGCGCACAATGCGTACGCGCTTATTACCCAGCTTGCTCCCCTGGACTTCTTCC
>DATAYF010000090.1:0-16910 GCA_036272735.1 Ktedonobacteraceae bacterium | reverse complement strand
TGGGGCCGAGCCCCATACACCACCATCAATACAAAATCACTCTTTATACGATTTTTCGAGGCTGTGGTTATAGGTTGCTGTTGATTGCTCTTTTGGGTCTGGATCGCTAGTTGAAGACCTTGGTCGGCTGCCACATGTGCTGGGTCGCATCCCAGGTGCCAATTGCCAGAAAGCGCCCGGTCGCATCATAAATACGGGCGAGTTGCGTAGGAGGTGAAGAGGGGGAGTCAAGGTCGTAGCTAAACGGGTTCCCGTGTTGCACGCGCTCACTCAAAGCAGCATCGAGGTGGATGGCTGGATACGCATTGAGTACACTATCGATAGAAGCGACGCGTGCGGTCCAGTCTTCCCCCTGCTCAATTGCCTCTGCCAGTTGTGCTAGCGTGATACTTTCCGCCAGCTCAAATGGTCCGCTACGTGTACGCATTAACGCGCTGAGATGGGCACCACAGCCGATCTGCTCGCCGAGATCGTAGGCGAGAGAACGAATATATGTTCCCTTGCTGCACTCGATTGCCAGCGTCAGACACGGTGGCTGCCAGGCCAGGACCTGCAACTGGTAAATTTCGATGGGGCGCGGCTCTAACGTAATCTCTTCTCCGGCGCGTGCCCGTTTATAGGCGGGTTGCCCCTGCAATTTGATGGCTGAATAGCGAGGGGGGAGCTGCATCTGCGGACCGTAGAAACGCGGCAATATCTCCTCGATCTGGCTAAGTGTCAGCGTGCTCGTATCTGCCATACGCAGCACCGTGCCCTCGGCGTCGTAAGTATCGGTTACCGCGCCAAAGGTGATTACTGCCTGGTAGGCTTTGCCGCTCTCGCTCAAATATTCGGCGACGCGCGTGCCCACACCGACGCAGATCGGCAACACACCACGCGCAGCCGGATCGAGCGTGCCTGCATGCCCAACGCGCCTTTGCTTGAGCAGCTTGCGTATCCTCGCCACAACATCGTGCGAGGTCATTCCGGCGTCCTTATTGATATTGAGAATACCATCCATACAATAACGTCCCACTACTCGCGATTCATCTCGGCTTCGAGTTCCTGCACAATGACGGCCATGGCCTCCTCAAGCGGCATAGGTAGGGTCGCTCCTGCCGCACGTGGATGACCACCGCCACCGTGACGCATACAAATAGCCGCCACGTCGTACGGATCCTCGCTGCGCAAACTGAGGCGTGTCTGCGTGGCATCGCCGTAATTTTTGAAAAACGCCGCGATTTTGACCCCTTCGATATCGCGCAGCATACTGGCGCAATTATCATCTACATTTGTATCTGCCCCGGCCTGGACCAGCGTCTCGTCGGTGGCGTACGACCAGATGACGCGCCCATCACTCACCGTGCGCGCACTCTTGATCACGATAGCCTGAAAACGTGCCTTGGCGAGTGGGAGCGTGCGAAAAATTGGTTTGACAATCGTTTCCGCGACCGCTCCCGCCCTCAGTAGGAGTGCACCAGCCTCCATCGTACGCGAGCTGGTGCTGGGATACTGGAATGATGCCGTATCGGTGATCAAGCCGGTAAGCAGGCACTGCGCGGCATCGGTGTTGAGCGGCAGGCGTGCCTGTTGTTGGAAGAGCACCAGGATTTCGGCTGTAGCCGCCGCGCCCGGCTCGATGATATTGACCAGCCCACAGCCGTGACTGCTGATATGGTGGTCGATATTCAAAATGGGAACGTGTGCGAGGAAGGTACTGTGCTGTTCGGCAACGGCACCATAGCGCGAAAGTTCGCCAGCATCGAGGGCGATCACCAGGTCGAAGTTTTCGTCTCCGAGCGTGGTTTGTAGCGTCTCGATGCCCGGCATAAAGTTCCAGTCTTTTGAAGGCACGTCGCTACAGACCGGGACGCAATGCTTTCCGGCTAGCCTGAGCATGTGTGCCATGCCGAGCGCCGACCCCAGGCAATCCCCATCTGGGCGCTCGTGGGCCAACAAGGCGATACGTTGTGACGGTTCGATCAAGGCCAGCGCTTGCTCGACCAGTACCGGATCGAGCTGTTGAGTAAGATCGGTCTGTAATGAAGTGACGCTCATTCTGCTTCCACCGTGGGAGCCTGTACACCTTCTGCTTGTTCAACCTGATTGATCAGATTGAGAATACGTGAACCTTCTTCAATGGAGGTATCCAGTTTAAACAGTATTTCCGGCATATAGCGTAAAACGAGCCGACTGGCTAACTCGTGACGCAAGAAACCCGTGGCATTTTTGAGCCCCTTCATTGACTCTTTCTGCTCCTCTGGACTTCCCATGACACTTATAAAGACCTTGGCATGGCGCAGGTCGCCGCTCACCTCTACATGGGTGATGCTGGCGAAGCCAATGCGTGGATCTTTGACGCGTGTGCGTAGTAAATCGCTCAGGTCGGCCGCAATAAGCTCACCAAGTTTTTCCTGCCTGTGAGGATTTGGCATGCTCTCTTCCCCCAATCGTAATGGCAAATGGCGTTCGGTGCCTACGTGTACTACTTCTCCGAACCCCTGAGTGCGTAGCACTAGCCGCGGTAGCGGCGTTGGGGTTCGGAATAAGAGCATAATGGCAGGCTCCCGGACGCCATTTATCCTGCTACTCTATTAAGCTCCTGGTAGCACTTTTTCCTGTGCGTATGCCTCGACGATATCTTCGGCTTCAGAGCCATTATAATCTTCGAACAGCATGCCGCACTCGTAGCCTGTCGCAACTTCGCGTACGTCGTCTTTGCCACGGCGTAGCGACGCCAATAGGCCGTCGAAGACTTTCTCGCCCTTGCGCAGAATACGTACATGCGAAGAACGTACAATCTTGCCATCGGTGACGCGGCAGCCTGCTACCGTCGTCTTACCGGCTTTGAAGGTCTGTAGAATTTCAGCATGTCCAGTGATCACTTCGCGATACGTCGGCTCTAGCATGCCCTTCAACGCTGCTTCGATGTCATCGATCAGTTTATAGATGACCTCGTAGTTGCGAATGTCTACGCGCTCTTTTTGGGTTTCGCGCAAGGCCGCCCCATCTGTCTTCACATTAAAGGCGATGATAATGGCTTTGGAAGCCGATGCCAGGTGTACATCGGTCTCGCTGACGTTGCCGATGCCCTCGTGGATCAAGCGTACTTTCAGGTTCTCTTCGCCCAACTTCGAGAGCGCGTTTTTGATGGCCTCTGAAGACCCCTGCACATCACTCTTGAGGATCAGGTTGAGTTCCTTGACGGTCCCTTCCTGCATCTGCATGTACAGCGTATCGAGGCTGACCTGACCCAGCGGCCCATTCTCGTCGTGGCGCTTCTCCGCCTCTTGCTGGGCCTGCTGTTTGGCTGTCTTCTCATCGACGAAGACCTCCAACCGGTCGCCCGCTTGCGGCACTTCCGGTAATCCTAGAATGCTCACCGGCGTGCTAGGTGGTGCCTTCTGAATACGCTTGCTGCGATCATTGAACATCGCACGTATTTTACCAGCAATGCCACCGACCGCGAAGTTGTCACCCATCTTCAGCGTGCCCTGCTGAACCAGCACGGTCGCTGTCGGACCAGCGTTTTTCTCAAGTTTGGCTTCGATAATGACGCCAATGGCTGGACGATTTGGATTGGCGCGGATATCCTGTAATTCGGCAACGAGTACGATATAGTCTAGCAACTCGTCGATACCTTCGCCTTTGCGTGCCGAAACGGGAACACAGACGATGTCGCCGCCGTATTCTTCAATCACCAGGCCGATCTCAGCCAGTTGCTGCTTGACATGATCGGGGTTGGCGTTGGCCTTATCGATTTTGTTCAGTGCGATAATGATCGGCACTTTCGCGGCTTGCGCGTGGTCGATGGCCTCGCGTGTTTGCGGCATGACGCCGTCATCGGCTGCGACTACGATAATGGCGATATGTGCGCCCTGCGCACCACGAGCACGCATGGCGGTAAAGGCTTCGTGGCCCGGCGTATCCAGGAAGGTGATTTTCTTGCCGTTCACCTCAACCTGATAGGCACCAATATGCTGCGTGATGCCGCCTGCTTCGCCAGCCGCCACCTTGGTTTTACGGATCACATCGAGCAGCGACGTTTTCCCGTGATCGACGTGTCCCATAATCGTCACTACTGGCGGAATGCTGATGGTGTCGCTTTCGCTGCGGTTCGCCATCATGACCTCGTTGGCGGATAGCTTGCGGTCACCATTCGTTGGGGCTACCTCCGAAATGGTCGTTGGCGATGGCTCAAATCCCAATTCCTGGGCCGCTAAAGACGCTTTATCGTACTCAACCACCTGGTTGATACTGGCGAAGACGCCATGTTTAATTAGCGTCTTGATCACTTCCGTCGAAGACGTTTGCAAGAGATCTGCCAGGTCTTTGACGACGATCTGTGGCGGAATAGAGACTGGTCCCGTGGGTTTCTCTTTTACCTGGGTAACGCGCCGTTCCTGCGTGCGGCGACCTGCTGTCGGTCGCCTGGACGGACGTGAACCACCCGCAGACGGGCGATAGTTTGGTCGATTGTTATTTCCAGCGGGTCCGCCTGGACGGCTGGGTCGTGGTGTCGTTGCGGTCTGATTGCCGGACGGTGTCGGATGCCCATTTGACGGATAACGACGTTGCTGATAGCCCTGACCCTGACCCTGACGAGATGGCCCAGCATTGCCCGGACCTGTACGAGGACCAGCATTGCCTGTGCTTGTGCGAGGGCCGCCAGCATTGCCCGATCCCGTACGAGGACCAGCATTGCCTGTGCTTGTGCGAGGGCCGCCAGCATAACCCGATCCCGTGCGGGGACCGCCAGGATTACCCGAACCTGTACGAGGGGCAGCATTGCCTGTGCTTGTGCGCGGGCTGCTAGCATCGCTCGAACCTGTGCGAGGACCAGCCGTACTTCGCCCCGTTCCACTATTTGTGGTAGGGGTGGCGGGATGACTTGGAGTGGTGCTACGCTGCTGGGTATGCTCTGTGCCCTGCTCTGTCCCTGTATCACTTGATCGCGTTGTCGTTGTTCTATTTGTACGCCGGGCTGGCTGGTGTTGGGTCGTGGGAGCTGCTTGCTCACCTTCAGGCTGTGCCTGAGTTGTTGTGGTCGGTGCCGATTCACGATTAGCTGTTGTTGATCGACGCCTGGTCGCTGGTTTGGCTTCCTGCGCTGGGCTGCTTGATGCAGTGTTTTCTGCTTTCGAGCGGGTGCTACTCCTGGGTTTTGGAGTTGTTTGCTTCGCCTGCTCGGTTGCATCTGTGAACTCAGATGTGTCTCTCATGAAGAAGACTCCCTCCTACTATAGATGATATGCCACAAGGGCATGGAATCTCTCTTCACAGCCATAAGAAAGGTCTGTCGCCCTTTCCTCATAAAAAGGAGGGAGACAGACCCTCGTTGGTGCAGTGCCAGGCAGGTTTCAGTCTGCGCTCTCTGGCGTCGTGGCTATGTTTATATATTCATAGCGATACGCTCCGCAAACATTCGCTGGCTATAACTGCTCTTTTGACGAGGGCTGTGTCTCTTTCAAGAGTAGAGATAAAATGACGCATTGT
This sequence comes from Ktedonobacteraceae bacterium, assembly GCA_036272735.1. Lineage (GTDB taxonomy): Bacteria > Chloroflexota > Ktedonobacteria > Ktedonobacterales > Ktedonobacteraceae > DATAYF01. Next base: position 11,435 of record DATAYF010000090.1, on the reverse strand, counting down.
TCAATCCTCATCTCACCCTAAGGTCAGATGCCAGTATTGAAAATTTCTCTTCTAATAAAAGAAGAGAGGGACGATATACATACATTGTGCGTTCAGTATAACGTACTCTAACGATCCTGGCAATACGCGTTGTTTGCTATAGGATCACTCTACGAGGTCGCTTGCGCACAATCTTTCAGCGTAGTAGTACTACTGCTGAGTAGATTTTTTCGTTGGTTGTACAGTCGTTTGTGGAGCATCGTCGCGCGGCAGGGTAGCGATAAATGCATCCAACCCCTGACGATCCTCCTCCGCAATCGTTACTTCCAGATCTTGCTCAAGGCGTCGTTTTTTCATGGCGTTTTCCCAGCAAGTCATCCGGGCGCAGAGGTAAGCTCCACGTCCTGATTTCTTGCCGGTTGCGTCCACAACCACGTGCCCATCGGGAGTTCGTACTACGCGTAATAATTCGCGTTTCGGTTTTGTTTCCCGGCAGGAGATGCAGGTGCGCAATGGAAGATGCTTTTGTTTCTTTTGTTGTGGTCCTGCTAGCTTCGCCATCCGCTATTCCTCCAAATCTTCTGCTAGTCTATTATACAGAGCATGATCAAAGCCTGCCCTGATCGCTCTTGCTATCTCCGCGATTGGTTCCCCGCACGCCTTGGTCCGCGCCGCGAAGAGTGGGTAGGTTCGTGAGCCTCCTCTACGTACTCCTCGTATTCTTCCCCTTCGGCCGGTTTGGTCACGTCCACGCGCCAGCCTGTCAACTTAGCAGCCAGGCGTGCATTTTGTCCATCCTTGCCGATGGCGAGCGACAACTGTCGTTCTTGAACTGTTACCAACGCGGTGTGATCAGTTTCTCTCAGCTCTACCTTCAGCGGTTTGACCGGGCTGAGTGAGTTGGCTACAAAGGTTGCAGGATCGCTGTTCCACTGGATGATGTCGATTTTTTCATCGTTAAGCTCACGCACAATGTTGTTGATACGCGAACCACGCACCCCCACGCAGGAGCCAATCGGATCCAGACCTTCCTGGCGAGCCACAACGGCGACCTTGGAGCGGCTCCCTGGTTCACGCGCAATCCCTTTTATTTCGACGGTCCCTTCATAAATCTCGGGTACCTCCGATTCGAATAAACGACGAACAAGATCGCGATGGGTGCGTGAAACAAGGATTTGCAGCATACGGCCCTGCACACGCCTCACATCGTACACGTAGACGCGCAGGTGTCGGTTCGGGCGATACTCTTCCGTCATGACTTCTTCGCTGGGTAACATGACCCCTTCAACCTTATCGACCTTATCCAGATCAAAATCGAGGGTCCAGCCACGAACAGCATCTCTGTGCGTCAGCGTGCCCAGGCGGATTTCCCCGACCCAGTTCTTTATCTGGTCGTAGAGATGTTCATGCTCAGCTTCGCGGATTCTTTGAAGAATAACCTGCTTGGCCGTCTGCGTCGGAATGCGCGAGAAGATAAACGATGAGTCTACGTCGATAAATTGTCCAAGCGCTGCATTGGGGATGAGACGTTGTGCTTCTGCCAGAGAAACTTCCTCGTTCGTATCTTCTACCTGGGCTACCACGCGCTTCGATGCCCAGACATGCACCTCGCCATTTTTGTCTACTTCGATACGGACATTTTCGCCGCCTCCGAAGCTTTTGCGATATGCTGCCAGTAAGGCGGTGGCCACGGTTTCCATTACCACTTCGCGGGGTAGGCCCTTCTCGGCAATTAATTGCGCAATGGCCGCTTGAAATTCGCTCCTCATAATATGCCAATACTCCTCCCGCTGATGCCCGGTGAAACTGCTTCAATTTGTTCGAGTGCAATAAAAAATGTCTCTGGCAAAGAGAAAAGTGGGCCTCTACCCACTTTTTCCAGAAATTTTCCTTAATTCTGTACGTATTATATCACGTAAGTGCGCTTTTGCCTAGTGGGAGATGCTCTTAACATGCGCCTCTACTTACCTGGCTCTCTAAGCCGCTTTAATTGCTACTGATTGTTCATGATTTTTCTTTTAGGTAAATGTTTTTGGCATTTTACCTATCATAGCCTGTATTATTTAGAACATAGGTTTCCTTTGTTTTATTCCTACAGCGGTGTGCAGAAGCATTGAGCCTGGTAACCGAATACACAACAAACAATGTGGCCTTGGATCGACGAATTGAGGCTGCTACGAACTTACACTTTAGTCAGCGTTGTACTGTCTTTGTCTGCCTTGCCGGAAATGCTACCAACGCCTCCCTCAGCACTGGTTCCAGTCGTTCCTTCTACTCCTTGGCTGCCTGACTTCTCAGCATACCTAGCACATTCTTCACTACTCCTCTCACTAAGTGTTTGATAACGACGAAGTGCCGATAGGAAAAAGAAAGGAGATCGAATCCAGTTTACCAATGAGTCGAGAAAGGACCGAGAGCCATGAGCCGCTCTGATGGAAGACGCTATCCATCGGATCTGACGGACGCCCAATGGGCCATCCTGGAACCGTTGGTTTCTAAACCGAGCACGCAGGGGCGGCCACCGCAACTGAAGCGACGAGCAATCGTCAACGCGATCCTGTACGTACTCCGGTCAGGCTGTCCCTGGAGGTTGTTACCCCTGGATTTTCCCGCCTGGCAGACCGCCTATTATTACTTCCGTCGCGGGCCTCGCGCTGGCGTGTGGGATCGAATAGTAGCCACCTTGCGTATGCAGATGCGCATCAAGCAAGGCCGAAACCCTGAACCGAGCGCTGCTGCCACCCTCAGTCAGTCCATCAAAACCAGTCCGGTTCGTGGTCCTGAAAAGGGCTACGATCCCGGAAAAAAAGGATGGGGAGGCACTCGGCACGTACTGGTGGGCACAGAAGGCAATCTATTGGCTGTGAAAGTCACAGGAGCGGATCACTCGGACCAGCAAGGAGCCAAACTCCTTTTGCCCTCTCTGCAAGAGGTTCTTCCTCGTCTTCAACTGATGTGGGGGGATAGGAACTCAGGCGGCTCCTTTGTGGGCTGGCTCAAAGAGCATCTGGGGTGGAAGATGCAAACCGTGCTGCGGGCCAAGATCCCGGCACGTGGCTTGCTCGTGGCCGAGGGCGAGGAGCCGGACTGGGAGGCACGGTTTCCTAGCGGTTTTGTGCCCCTGCCTAGTGCAGGCTCAAGAGACCTCCTGTGTAAGCGGCTCAAGAAGTTTGCAGCCAAAGTAATCGCAGATACGCTGTTTGAGCTCTTGAGCCGTCAAAACCCATGCAGGTTCAACAATAGCCCGTTTGCCATGAACCCACTTTGGCTCGATGCGGTTCAGCCACGGGCTCTTGACGGGTAACCAGCAGGGAATAATCCTCACGCCTGTTTTCTCAGAATCTATTTCTTGTTGTACGGCTTGATTATGCTCCCGCAACCAAGTTCTGACCTGCTTACTCACGTGCCAGGAGGCGTTATCCCAGATGAGCACCAGCGCGCAGTGTCCCTGCGCTCGGGTTTGCTCACAAAGCCGTTGCAAAAATTCGATGGTTACGGAACTGACCGGACGGCCTGTGACAAAGCGCAGGGACATCCGTCCACTTGTAGCCGAAAGCATCCCGTAACACGCCAGGGCTTTGGAATCAGGATCATCCTTCTCTTTGCTCAGTTCTTGTAAGCGTAGCGGCTTGTCCTGCTCGCTCCAACTGTGTAGATTCGGCTGACTCAGTCGGCTCCACCACACTTCGTCCATATACCCAATCTCCCATCCGCACCGCTGTGTCAGGGCAATGAGAGCATCACGTCGCTGTTTTTTTCTGAGGTACTCTGGATCGGGACTGGTGATCCAGTGTTTGGCACGCTGCCACCTCACTCCCAGTCGCTTGAGGGCCTGACGGATCGTTTCGATGCTTACCTGCTGTTCAGTTAGTCCCTGCTCGAAACAGACCTCCGCCGCTCGTTGAAGCGTTCACAGGCTGGTCATCTTGCCAAAGATGCGTGGCGACTTGTGGAGCATCGCTCGTAGTTCTTCGCACTTGGCTTGGTCGAATTGGGCTTGCACCGTTTTTGGCCGACTGGATTCTTGCTGGAGACAATCCACCCCCCTTTGCTCAAAAGCATGGATGGCATTGCGCACCGTTTGGGTTGCGCAGCCCAGGTTCTTGGCAATGGATGATGTGCAAATCCTACGGCTGGAGGCGAGAAGAATCTGGCATCGACGGAGGGTAAAAGCATCGGATGAGCGCAATCCAGCCTCGATTTTCGCTTGTTCGTCCAGGCTGAACGTTCTGACAAAGAGAGGAGTTTTCATGAGCTGTTTTTCTTCTTTCCTTGGAGACAAGTCAATGCTCTTACCACAGAGCGCATCATGGGACACTTTGGCGGAGGAGTCTGCCGTGAAGCGACTTCACGGCAGGCTGAAGTGAGGAAAAGATGTCGAGATGTCCCCCTGCCGTTGTGGCAGAAGCGTCAGGTGAAGCATCCCTCTTCTACTACGCGAATAGTCTGTAAAATGGGCAACACTCCCTCGTTTTACTGCGAAACAGGGCGTTCAAGTGTCATCATCTCCTCCTCTGTGAAGCGAATACCCGCTGCGGCAATGTTCTCTTCCAGGTGAAGACGTGAGGAGGTTCCTGGAATAGGAAGCATGATGGGTGAACGAGTCAGTAACCAGGCCAGAGCTATCTGGGCAGTTGTCGCATGATAGCGCTGCGAAAGCGTCTCCAGACGGTTTCCAAAGTGTTCAAATTGTCCCATTGCCAGAGGAAAGGCGGGGATAAAGGCAATCTGTTCTCTGGTACAAACTTCAAGTACATCCTCACCTTGCCCGAAAGCGACATTGTAAAAATTTTGGACGGAAACAATGGATGTCACCGCTTGCGCTTCACGAAGTTGTTGCAAGGTGATATTGCTGACACCAATATGTCGGATTAACCCCTCGCGCTGAAGTTCAGCCAAGGTTCCAACCGATTCTCCAAACGGGATGTCTGTGTCCTCCATATAGCGGCAATGGACCAGAGGTAATGGTTCGAGACGCAACTGGCGGATATTCTCTTCGCAAGCCGCTCGGATACGTTCCGGGCGCATATCCGCAATCCAGCTCTGATCTGCCCCCCGCCTGCCTCCTACCTTGGTCGCAATCACGAGGTCCTCCGGGTAAGGATACAGCGCTTCCTGAATGAAGCGATTGGCCACCTCTGGACCGTAAAAGGCTGCGGTATCAATAAAATTGACTTCCAACTCGACTGCTCTGCGTAAAGCAGCTTTCGCCTCTTCTGGGTGAGCAGGTTCTCCCCACACCCCCGGCCCAGGGATCTGCATAGCCCCAAAACCGAGACGGTTGACCACGAGATCCTTTCCTAACGTCAGCGTGCCTGCGGTCCGAGCTGAAACAGAGTGCTGTTCTTCCATCTTCTCAAAGGTCATGGTTCTTTCCTTCTTTCTTCAAGAGGTCTGTGATACTCACAAACGTGATACACTAAAGAGTGTGGCAGAAAGAAGCTGATCGAACCAGAGTCGCTTGATCGTAGGATTGAGAGTGTCAGGAAAAGGAGTCTTGTGGAGAATGGAGAATGCTCAACGAAGAGAGATGCTTGCACAGTTTTTACGCACGCGTCGAGCCCGCCTTTCCCCGACCGATGTGAATCTCCCGGTGGGACAGCATCGGCGCACACCGGGATTACGGCGAGAAGAAGTTGCACACCTTGCCAATATAGGGATCTCCTGGTATACCTCACTAGAGCAGGGGCGTGACGTTTCTCCTTCAACAGAGGTGCTTCACAGCCTTGCCATTGCATTACGTCTCACCGCCGTTGAGCGCCAACACCTGTTTCTCTTAGCGGGTCAGCCCTCTGCTTTTTCGGCTGGAAAGGTGGTTGAGCAGGAGGATATCAGTCCCACCGTCTTGCGCCTTCTTGAGGATCTCAATCCCTCTCCCGCCTATATTATGGATTGGCGTTGGAACTATATCTGCTGGAACGTTGCGGCGGAAGCAATGGGTGTGACCAGAACATCGCCACCCTACGATTCCAATATTGTCTGGCGCGTCTTCACCTCTCGTCCAGAACCGTCATCGTATGCTGACTGGGTCCCAATCGCACAAAAGATCCTGGCAGAGTTTCGGGCAGAGAGTACGCAGTATGCTGATGATGAATGGCTCCAGCAATTGATTGCTGATCTGCACCGTGTCAGTTCCGAATTTCGCGAATGGTGGTCGCTCCAGGATGTCCGTGAACGCTGTGACGGAAAGAAAGTCTTTGACCATCCTCTTGTTGGACGCTTGCTCTTTGAGCATACCACGTTACAGGTCGCTGCACATCCTGGCCTGAAAATCATGATCTATAGACCGCTTCTCGGAACGGATACAGCGAGCAAGCTCCACCGGTTATGCGAGATCAATATGCCCACAGGACCAGCGTAGGTAGGCGGTGAGGCTGCACATTTCCTAGATGATCCAGAGAGCATTGGGCGGCAGAACGGCGGCACTTCATCAGACGCTCCTGCCAGAACAGAAGACATCTCAAGGCCCTCCTCTGAGAATGTAGCACCGTTCCTTCTGCTTCTTCTAAAACTCATCGCAAGAGGGCCATACAGAGCAGTAAGAGATCTTAAACAAGTTTTCTTCCTCTTTGCACGGGAGGTCTCTTGAACCTGCACTAGGCGATGGGTGGTGGAGAGAACCATTGCCTGGATCTCTCGGTGGCGCCGCTTGGCGCTAGACCATGAAGAGCTACCTCAAAGCAGTGAAGCGTTCATCACGCTAGCGATGAGCCGGCGCATGCTCTCGCGGTTGGCGCCTTTTTCTCCCTAAGTCTCGGTTTTCAAACACTTAGTAAGGGATGGAATCGCCATCCCAGTTCATGTATCTGGGGAGGAAAACGGCACGCACGCAGAGAGCGATCTCGTGCCCGTTGGACACCTCGTCATATGATGCTTGAAAGGGGTGCGCACTCGAATTGGGCAAAAAACTTCACGCCTGATCGCCGACTTGACCTGTAAATTTTGAGATTAAACTGGTGGAACTTTGCCCTTTCTTCTGTTGATAGACGGTTTTCGCAGCAGTGAGAAGACTGATCAAATGAGGATGGAGAAAACAACTCATCCACAGAACAATTACTAAAATTCCACCAGTTTAATGGATCTGGCTCACTTTTGGTGATAAGCTCTTCTTTCAGCGGGGACGAGTGATATTCTTGAGCTCAAGACGTGGAGGTTGCCAGGGGAATAAACCCATCCATCACCAAAAGTGAGCTAGGTCCACCGAATTCCAAAATTTACACCTTTGGTTCTTACGAGTTCTTGGAAGTCAGGGTCGACTGAAAGCTTTTTAACGTAATATGCCTGTATGTCGCGTGAGACATTTATGGGCTGCTCATCCATAAGCATCGCGTAAGAACGCTTCATAAGCACGTTTTTGGCAGAATTGCGGCTTGTGTAAATATAAAAATAGCCTCTCTTCATTTGATCCAGTATGCGCTCGCCGGCCAACTCCTTGCTTATCATCATTCCAGAGAATGTGTTAGCGCCACCCAAAGAAGCACCTTTGTGTTCTGCACCGATTGAATTTTTAAAGGCTAAATCCAGCTCGCTGGCGTTATCATCAGCACCGGGGACATCTTTGGGCTTGGTAAAGGTTTGATCTTGTATATTTGTAGCAACCCCACCCGGGAGAACGACTGACAGCTTCACCTTGCTCATTTGCGTTGCGTCCAACTCCGCTCGTAGACCTTCAGCAAGTGACACCAGGGCGGACTTTGTACATGCATAGGGCACCATTGTCATGGTAGCCCCAATAGCTCCAATCGATGACGTGAACGTGATATGACCTCCCGAATCCTGACTCTTCATAATCGGTAATATTTCACGGATAGCCTTGACGTGTGACCAGAAATTGACATTAAAAACCCAGTCCCATTCAGCATCTGTGGCAGCTTCAAGCGACTTGTGAAAGCTGATGCCGGCGTTGCTGAAAAAGAAATCGATTTTTCCGAATGTATTCATGGTCAGATCAACAAGGTCTTTCCAGTCCTGTTCTTTCGTTACATCTGTCTTTTTCCCAATGACTTCAGCTCCTGTCGCGGTCAATTCCTGGCAGGCATTTTCAAGAGCGATGTCATTAATATCTGCTAACACGATCTTCATCTTCTCTTTGGCACACTGCGTTGCGATACCTAACCCTATACCATTAGCACCACCGGTAATAATAGCTACTTTGCCTGAATAATCCATGATTTTCCTCCTTTATATCCCTACAGAGATCAATGATATTGAGAATACGCAAATAAAGCACGCTGAATGTGCCGAGGGCCAGGGGGTCATCTGACCTTATCTGGCCACTGTGTGCCGAAGTCCTGGGCATACAGAGTGGTGGCCTGGAGGTCGAGCACGGTCGACATGCGGCTGATTGTCCAGTAGTAGCCGATGACGAGGAGGAGTTCGACGACCTCCCGCTCGGACAGGATGGCCCGGGCGGCGCTGAAGAGTTCGTCTGGGACAGAGGGTCCGGAGACGATGGATGCAGTCAATCGCAGGATCGTGCTGTCGTGTTCCGACAGCGTGTCGTGCCGATAGTCGCCCCTGCGGATCAGTTGTCTGATCTTGTCGCTGACGCCGGCGGCCTCGGAGATGGGGACATGCTGGTCCCAGACAAAGTCAGACCCAGCCTCGTGCGCAAGAACCAGGATTGCGAGTTCGCGCACGCGAGCAGGGAGCTGGAGCGACGTGTAAATTGCTCTGGCCACCTCCAACTGCGGCCGGATCACTGTGACCGCGTGCGAAAGCATGGTGAACAACGGATCCGACGGGAGGTCGGCCAAGTATCGGGCGACCTCCGCGGGCATTGAGTGCGGGTCGGGGGCATTCAAGCGTGGCGTCGGTAGAACTCCTTCGGGTAGCTGGTGGTCAGGCCGACCCGACCGTGGCAGCACGGTGAGCCGGACGAGTCCGGCAATGTCGTTTTGATGTTCGAGTTCGAGAGAGAGAGTAATGAGGCTGTCCGCCACCAACGGAGTGACGATGCCGTCGACGTTGCGGCGGAATTTCGCTTCCACGGCCTCGTCGCGTCCGGGGTCGTTCGGGTCGCCACGGAAGCCGTGCTGCTCGCAGGACAGGACGCGTCCGTCGCTGAGGGTCACGTCGATGCGCGCGCTGAGCAGGGACGCGCCAAGACCGAAATCTCTCTCGTAGGGGACGACCTTGTCGATCACGGTCGCAATGTCGGGATCGGTCCACATCGCGGGGTTCATGTAGTCGGCGGGCTGGTTGCTGCCGTGGACGAGCATGAGGGCGATGCCGAACGCGGTGCTGAACTGCGCTGTTACGGCGTCCGTCGGATGGATCGTCCTGGCACCGTGGCCGATCGCGACGGGCGGCAGGCCGACCCGGATCTCGGCGATGTCCTTCCAGTCCACGGTGTCCTCGGCGATGAGGTGACTCATGCCCTCCAGGACCGTCGCAGCCGACCCGATGGTGGGATACATGCGGAACACCGTGTCAACGACATGGAAGCGGTCCCACACTCTGTCCACCGCAGCTGCGTCGACCTCCTGTCCAGCGAAGAGGCGCACAAGGCCACGTTCCCCTTCGATGATGGTCAAGGGCCCTGTGAGTCCATTCCGAGCGAGGAGAGCGGCCTGAACACCCAGGCGTGCCGCCGAGCCAGAGTGCATCCGCTTGACCTCACCGCCGCTGAACTCGTACTCCATCCCACCGCTGGCGTCGCTCCCGGAAATGCCGAACGCATGGGCGAGTTGCTGTACGGTGAGTCCGAGGAGCTTGCCAGCAGCAGCCGCCGAGCCGAACGTACCCAGGATCTTGGAGCGATGCCAGCCTCGGGCCTCCATCTGGACTGTCAAAATGCCGCCCAGCACGGACATGACCTGTGCTCCCGCCACGACGGCGGCGAGGACCTCGCGTCCCGATGCGCCGGTGAGTTCCGCGACGGCGAGCGCCGCGGGAACGACATGCGAGCCGATGTGACCGGCATACAAGTGGACGTCGTCGAACTCACTACTCCCGGCGAGCATCCCGTTCGCGAATGCGGCGTACGCAGCCGTCGTTCGCGTACCGACGCGAACGACCGTGCTCTCGGGTGCGGCCCGCATCTCCTCCACCAGACGGAGCCCCGGCTGGATGCTGGAGAGGGTCGTACCGTTGATCTGCAACCCAAGCTGGTCGAGGAGCAGCAGTTTCGCCGCGTGCACGGCTGGGTCCGGGATGTCGTCGTAGCGCAGTCGCGCGACCCAAGCGGCGAGCCTGGTCGCGAGCATGTCGATCGGCTGCTGCGAGTTCGTCATGGGGTTGGACGGCATGGTTGAACCTTCTGATTGATTGAGTTTCGGTGTCGTTTCGTGGGTTTGGGATTCCATGCAATTCTCCTTTGTTTTTATGATGGCCTGTACTTAGCCAAATGGCAGAGCCATTAAAGGATACTTTCTAAATTGGGGTATCGCTACTACTTAAGCTGCTACCAGCCGCAAGGTAGAGTGTAAACTATAGAGTAGAGTCTATAGTCAAGTCTTTTTGGAGGAGTTTTCAATGTCGGGGATTGTGGTGTAGCGGAACAGAAAAGTGGTTTAAGGCCGATTCCGGTCTGAGACAGGCTCGTATAAACGGTAATTTATACATAAAGAGCATAGATGCAACGGAATCAGCGGCTCAATGCTTTTTGAGGCTTCCTGTTAACCCTCTCTGGAAGTCAGTTTAGAGCTTAAATCACTTTTCTGTTCCGCTACACCACAATCCCCAGACCTCTAAAAAATCTTTCGCTCTTGTATTTAGAAAGCTGCACCCAACTTACGGACCTTAGTATCGTTCGACGGATAAGCTTGGCTCTGACACAACTTTGGTGAAGGATGAGCTTATAGGGAAAAAGCGATTTTCTCTGGGAGCAGAAAACAACAGTGGAAATTTTGTTATTGATCAGCTTATCACCAAAGTTGTGTTAGAGCCCACGAGATACGCAACGAGATGCAAGCAAGCTAGCAATACAGAGAGAAAAAAAGTATACTGGATCCAAGAATGACAGGAAGGTCCACTTTCCATATGCGCCAGATTTCAGAAAAGCTTACAAGGCAGAGGTGCGAACATGAATGATCGAGCAATCGCGGGAAAGTTTGTGACCGAGACGTTCGACTACGACGGTGGTCGGCAGGTGACGGTGTACGTCCCGCCAGCTCCGCCCGAGGCAGTCGTCTTCGCAGGTGACGGTCAGAGGATCTCGCAGTGGGGCCGGTTCCTCGAGGCAGCTGACGTACCGCCCACGATGATCGTTGGTGGACACGGGCTGACGGACGAGAAGCTGCGACTCCAGGAGTATTCACCGGTCTTTGACGCTGAACGGTTCGCAGCACATGAGAAGTTCTTCGTCGAAGACATCCGCCAATGGACAGCGTCACGGTTTGGAGTAGCGCTGCCCACTGAACGCACCACGGTGTTCGGTGCCTCGGCGGGTGGAGAGCTTGCGCTCGCTCTTGGGCTCCGGCATCCCGACGTCTACGGTGCGATCTTCTGCGCCT
>DATAYF010000089.1:0-15178 GCA_036272735.1 Ktedonobacteraceae bacterium | reverse complement strand
AAGCCGTGTTGGAAGCCTCGACGCACGCATAGACAGGGCGTTCCTGGATGCGCGAGAGAAAAGCGGAGAGCGCCCTGGTCGCGATGCCCCGGCCCCAATCAGCTTGATCAAGCCAATAACTGACCTCTGGCTTCCCAACGTCTTCGTGTGGATAGCGGAGGCACGTGACCAGCCACCTGCTCGTTACAGAGGATGGTCTGGATGACAATGGCCTCATCGCCGATAATCCTGACGATCGAAAGCAAGGGGAAGCTCCTTTTCTTTCGTCTGGCTTGGGGACGCGAATAGCCATCAGATCCCTCTGCGCTCTTCAAGAACAACATCACCATCAGTGATCTCTTCCCGAACCTATTCTTTTTGTCTCGTCAAAATCCGGTTACAAAGATAGGGAGCGTAGATGATAGCCCGCCTAAAAGAGCAACTCTCTCTGCCCTGAGAAAGCATCTTGCAGAGAGCAAACGCTCCTTCGTACTTACTGCTTGAGCAGTTCTTGCCCTCGTTGATCGTAGATACTGACAATCTCACCGGTACTCTCTCCCCGGAGCAGATTGACGACGAGACGCGCCGGTCGAGATGGCTCAAGCAATGTGCCTTGCTCATACAAGCCTTTGAAGCGGTCATGGATTTGCTGCCCGACTTGTTCTATTGGTAGGCCACGAATATGCGCCTGCATCGCCGTATCAACGGTGCCTGGGCGAACGGCATTCACCGTCACGCCTTTCCCTCGTAGTTCAGCCGCACTATTGCGAGTGAGCATCTCAAGCCCTGCTTTGCTTGTCGAGTACGCACTACTGTTCTCCATCCCGGTTTCAGTCGCGGCCCCTGTCGAAATGTTGATGATACGCCCCCAGCCGCGTTCAAGCATCATCGGGAGACAGGCACGCATCCAACGAAACGCTCCGATAAGATTGATGTCGATAGCTTGCGCCCATGCATCAGGATCAACTGTTTGAATGGAGCCAAGTGGCTCGACGACCCCTGCATTGTTGACTAGAATAGCAATTGGACCAAGCTCTTTCGTGATGGTTGTGAATGCGTGCGTTATCGCTTTGCCATCCGAGAGATCACTCCTGATGGCAAAGCTCCGCTGCCCTATTGCTTGTATTTCGGCGGCGACCTGCTCGATCTCTCCATGAGTACGCGCTAGCACTGCAACATCACAGCCCGCTTGCGCCAATGCAAGCGCGATAGCACGCCCAATACCACGTCCGCCACCTGTTACCAATGCAACTTTTCCCTGGAACTCGTTCATGATGCAATCCCTTCGTTATCGCTCGAAAGCGAACGTCGTCAGTTCTTCCAACGTCGTCTGGGTATGACCAGGAAGATACAACGTCCATAGTACAGAGAGACGTTTAGGCGTTTTTTCATACCAATGGGCGTGAGGACACAGGTGAGAGTGCGCTCACACCCTGTTGTTCGTGCGTCTGGTGCTGCATATATTTGATGAAATTGAAGGTGTCTGCAGCAACAAGACGACCAATCGCGCCACTGGAAGAGACAGAGACAGCAATGGTGCCATCGGGTTGCAAGACGAATCCAGTGGCTTGCAAGTAGAGCGGGTCTTCGTTGAGAGAGGCTCCTATCTTCTGCGCGACGTCGTGAGCATCCAAGCCATACAAGACCGGAAAGGTGAGATGATGCTTTGTCACCGTCTCCTGTGCCTTTTCAAGTGGGTCCACAGACAAGGCAACGACCTCGGCTCCTATGTCATGAAGTTGCTCTAAAGCGCGCTGAAAATCCATCAATTGCTGCCGGCAATACGGGCACCAGTGACCGCGATAAAACAGCAACACCGTCCATTTGCCCGCTGTACTCTGGGGAAGCGTCATTTCACCACCACCAACACGCGAAGCCGTAATCGTCGGGAAGTGCTGACCGTTTGTCAATCGCATCGTGTTCTCCTGCATTCTCGTTAGTCAACTACCTTTTTACCATGATAAAAAGTGGTACAAAGCAAAATGATTTACAAGTGTCCCTCAGAGGCCTTTACTTGCTCATGGTGCGCAGGCCATCGAGGAGCGCGGATGGCTCCAGGCGGTGGGTGTAGTCTGCATCGGCGTAGGTCAGGCGGATGGTGCCATCCTGGGAGATGATGAAGGTGCCGGGTACGGGGAGCTCCCAGGACTCGTCACCGTTGAAGGCGGCTATGTCGGAGCCCAAGCTCTTGAGGAGGGTGCGGGTTTGCTCCTCAATCGAGTAGACCAGGCCAAACTGACGAGCGACCTGGTTGCCCTGGTCGCTCAGGACCGGGAAGGCCAGCTCATGCTTCTCGCTCAGAGAGAGTGAGTGATCAGGGGTCTGAGGCGAGATAGCGATGAGACTCGCGCCCAGTTCCTTGATCTGGGGCAGAACCTGCTGATAGGCATGGAGCTGCAGATTGCAGTAAGGGCACCACTCACCGCGGTAGAACGTTACGATGACCGGCCCCTGCTGGAGAAGCCCCGCGAGCGAGACCTGGCGTCCCAGCGCATCGGGCAGCGTGAAAGACGGAGCTTTCTCACCCACCTGCAACGCGTTCTTCTCCACGCCAGACGCAATGAGCGTGTTGATATGCTGACGAAACTGGTCAACGACCTGGGGAGGAGCCTGAGTCGCGAGCTGAGCATTGAACTCATGAATTTGCTGCTCAAGTGTGGTGTTCTGGTTTAGAGACATCGTTTTCTTCCTTTTTCTTATTAATTTTTGTTAGTTAACTAACTTAATTTGCGCGCGGAAGAGGAGCACTCTGTGCGCTCCCAATGGGTGCTTATGGAACTGTTGCCTGGCGAGAGGCGGCGAGATCGTCCAGCCACTTTTCGAGGCGGGTGAGTTTGCGCTCGAACATGTCTGGCGAGCGCAGGCTCTGGAACAGGAGATAAATCCCCTGCATGTTCGCGAGCAGGTCTACGGCCAGGTCGTGCGCCTCGTCGCCGAAGTCAAGCTGGCGAAACTGCTTCTCGGCCCAGTCCACCTGGAGAGCAAAGAGTTCAGAGGAGGACTGAGCCAGGGGCGTCTCCTCTTTCTCCAGTTCCAGGCAGAGCGTGGCATAAGGGCAACCATAGCTCATCAATTGGTCACGGAAGGAGCGTCCGATACCCGCCAGAGCTTTGAGACGTTGCCAGGGGTCTGGCAGGGTCTCAAGAGCGTGCAGGTTATCGCGGATCTCCTGTAAACGCGCTTTGATGACAGCCTCGACCAGGGCATCCTTGGTCTTAAAGTAGTAGTAAACGTTGCCAAGGGGAACCCCTGACGCCTGGGCGACATCCGCCAGCGTCGTGCGATGGGTGCCTTGTTGGTACATCACCTGCGTGGCAGCCTCAATCAGGCGCTGGCGTTTCTCCTCTCCTAGCATACCCTTGATCTCCTCCGCAAAAGTTAGTTAACTTACAAAGAGAGTATATCTGAGCAGAAATCAGATTGTCAAGGATAGTGGTAAATGCTTCGAAACCCCGAACCATTTTTGCCCTGAAACAGGTTCTTACACATTCCCGGTGAAACCCATCGACAGTGTAAATACGAAAATTCCATGGCTCACACTCACTTTGCGTGAAAGCTCTAACATAGGTCAAGAAGCCACGGCCATGATGAGACTTCGCACCTGGCTTTCCTTTTTGGTTATTCGCCATAATCAGTTTAGAATCACACCAATGGCGGACTGCTATCTCTCCTTCCATTGTCGAAACGCCTGTAACAACTCTTCTTTGGTTTCGGGGAACACAGGTTCGTGTGCCAGATTCCGTAACATCCCAATGGTCAGGCGCACCTGTTCCAGATACTGCCGACAACCAGGACAGCCCGCGAGATGTTCCTCAAACTGCACACGCTGCTCCGGCAATAATGCCCCTTCAAGGTAATCGGTGATCAGCTCCACAACCTCCTGACAGGCCAGCCCACGTGGGACGGTTGTGTCTCGGCCTTGTTTGGTCGGTAAAAGGCGGGCGCGAAGCCTTCTGAGCCAGCTTTCCATCTTGTTTCTCCTTTCCAGGTTCACTCCTGTTCTTCAAAATACTGCTCAAGTACCCGCCGGACTTTCGACCGTGCCCGATGAAGCAGAACTCTTTGATTCGTCTCAGAAATGCCGAGAACGTTACAGATTTCTTCTGCGGTCCACCTATCAAGATCATGCAGCGTGATGACGGCCTGTTGGCTGGCGGGTAATGCCTCTATCGCTGACAAGAGACAGGCCATGGTTTCCTGTGACAAGAGCCGCTGCTCGGGCATGTCGTCCCAGTTCGCCGGCAGCGAGGCCCAGTGTCCTGGCAAGGGAGAATCTGCCGGGAAAAAACGATCAGGATCGACCGCAAGCTCATCAACATTGAGTTCCCGGGCTGCCAGTGAGGAGAATGGGACACAGCGTTTTTCGTGCAAGGCACGTGTTTTCGCACAGTTGGTGAGAATGCGAAAGATCCAGGTCTTCAGAGAAGCGCGGCCCTCAAAGCGATTGAGTCCCTCGAGCACTCCCATCCAGGCTTCCTGCACAACTTCTTCAGCGACCACGTGCTCAGCAACGTAGAGCATGGCGAGGCGAAGCATCGGCGTATGATACCGCTCAATCAGAGAAACGAAAGCCTCTTCGTCCCCATTCCGTAACTGTTCTATCAAATGGCACTCGTTCTGGCTTGACGGCTGATTGCTTCTTTCACTCATCACTGTTGGCTTTCGAGCTGGCCAGGAGCCCTGCAGTTTTGTCGCGACGAACACAGAAGTATATCTTCCTATCACCGTCCAGGCAAGCTAAACGACAGGTCAGGGGTGCAGCGGCCTTCTCTGCCCACGCCTCTAAGACGGCAGACCAAGAAAAAGATCCAGCAGAACGCCGAGAGAAAAGGGGGAGCATGTATGAGAGAGACGTAGGGATGTGTGTTCATCAGGTCACATGGTCAACAAGCCAAACGCTTCAATTTTTCAAGACGTTGACCATCGTACGGTGTCGGAAAGCCGGAGGAGAGAGATGATGAGTACCTTGCCCATTGCCGAGTATGCCTTGCTCTCAGACTGTCGCTCAGCCGCGCTGGCTCCATCGATTGGTTGTGCTTTCCCCGGTTTGATGGGCCGTCCGTCTTTGCCTGGTTGCTGGATGATCACGCGGGACAGTGGTCCATTGCTGCAGTTGGCCCCTTGGAAGTGAGCCACCGCTACCTGGACAGGACCCTGGCACCGGAGACCACCTTCCACACCCCAACGGGCGTGGCAGTGCTGGTTGACGCGATGGCTCTCGGGCGCCATGAGCGTGGACTTGAACTGGGCGTTCATTCGCCCGGCATGGTGCTTCGTTCCGTCTCCTGCGTGAGCGGGACGGTGGAGATGGAGCTGGTGTACGCTCCCCGGTTTGAATACGGCCTCATTGCTCCGCAGCTTCGACCCGTTCGCAGAGGCATCATCACCCGTGGTGGGGCAGCTGTCCTGGTGTTATCCTCACCGATCGCGTTCTCCCTTGAAAACGCGGTGACCCGCGCCCGCTTCACCCTCACGGCTGGGAACCTTCCTTTTTGCGTTTCAGTCTGGCCCTCGTTCTTCTCTAGATAGGAGCGCTGAAGTTCGTCGATCCCACGCCAGTCAGAATGCTGCTTCACGCATCGCTCCCTTTCCTCGCGTTTAACGCGTTTGTCTCTGTCCTTGGAGTGCTCGAAATCATCGCTGCCATCCTCCTCGTTGTGGGGGTGTGGGTGCGCTACGTTGGTTTGCTCTGTCTGATCTTGTTTGTCGGGACCTTGACCATTTTTATGATTGCTCCAGCAGTGACCGGTTTCCCTTCCCTCACGCTGGCGGGGCAATTCCTGTTGAAAGACGTCGTTCTGGCTGCGGCTGTCGTGAATGTGGCAGCGATGGATGCAGCCAGACAGACCAGCCAACAGCGCGTGCTACAGATGGCCTCGTAATGTTCTGGCAAGGGGGTAGGCTCTGCTCACGTGCTGGTTGACACCATGGCTAGGAGCCCGTCCCCCTTCCAAGATGTGGAATGTTTTCTCCCGTTGAGAGACCATACGCTCATGTAAAAGGATCTGCCTTCCAGCGTGTAAAGTACCGTGAGAGATGAAGAGCGATCAGAGAGCCTTCTGGTTCTCTCATAGAGATCCGAGAAGCTCTTGCGTAAGTCCAGAGCACGAATGCTTTTTCAAGACCAGGGATGGGGCGATGTGAAAGGGGTAAAGAACAATGTTCAATGTAGAGCGAAGAGAACATGGCACTTTTGTGCCGGAGCGTCACCTTCCAGATCTCCTCGCAACGCTTCCTGACGTGCTGTTGGTCGTTGATGACCACGCGACGATCTTGTATGCCAATGCGGCTGCCATTACCAGCGTTGGGGCAACGAAAGAAGCACTCCTCGGCGGGACCCTCTGGCAGTGGTTTCCCCATCTGGTCACGCTGGAATTCCACCAGGCTCTGGGCAAAGTGCTCCATGCACGCCAACCCTTCCAGGTGAAGTACCGTTCGCTGGTCACTTCCACCTGGTTCCACCTATATCTCTGGCCGACCAGCGCAGGAATCGCGATCGTTATCCACGAAGGGGGAGAGCCCACCAGGCCCCAGAAGACTTTTCACCAGCAGGAACTGGAGCTCCAGGATGTCCTGGAGTGCGTCTCAACAAGTGTCGTGATCCTGACGCCTGAGGGAAGAGTGCTCAACATCAATCAGGCCCCTTTAACCTCTGCCCGGATGCAACGAGCAGACGTGCTTGGGAAACTGTTTGCCAAAACCTTCTGGTGGTCGGATGCCCCTGCCGCTCAACAACACATGAGTGCAGCGATTGCGCGGGCCAGCAGAGGAGAAACGATCCACTTTGAGGTCAGGATACGCACCCACGCGGGGCATTCGGATCGCGCGGTGACGATCACTCCCCACCTCGATGGGGACGGGCGCGTCGATTACCTTACGTATACCAGTAGTGATATTACCGCACGCAAGCAGATCGAAGACGAATTGCGCTCACTGGTTGATTCCATGCTCCAGATCGTCTGGATGGCGCGGCCCGATGGGTCGATGGTCTACATGAATCGACGCTGGCGCGACTATACCGGCATGACGACTGAACAAGCTCAGGGAAATGGGTGGCTCCAGGATGTCCACCCTGACGACCAGCAAACCACGCTGGCGGCGTGGCGGACCGCACTTCAAACAGGGGGCGTCTATGAAGTGGAGCAGCGCCTGCGCCAGGGCACGACGGGAGCCTATTGCTGGTTTCTTGCGCGAGGAGCGCCGTGCAAAGATCAGCGGGGGGCGATTGTGAAATGGGTCGGCACCTGCACCGACATTGAGGAGCAGAAACGGACCGAGGAAGCCTTGCGCCAAAGTCAGCGACGCGTGAACCACTTGATGAACTCCAGCATTATCGGGATCTTTCTGACCGAAGGCGATGACATTGTGGAAGCGAACGCGACCTTTCTGCGGATGACCGGTTATATGCAGGAAGACCTGCGTCAGCGGCGCGTGAACTGGGCCAGCATGACATTGCCCATGTATACCTCTCTCGCCCAGCAGGTGCACCAGGAACTGGCGATTCAGAAGTATACGACGCCCTTTGAAACCGAACTGGTGTGTCGAGATGGCAGTCGCCTGCCAGTGCTCATGGGCGGTGTCATATTCCAGGAACAGGTGCTCCAGGGGATTGGTTTTGTGCTGGATAACTCGGCGCGCAAGGAACTGGAGCAGCGCAAAGATAACTTTCTGAGCATGGCCAGCCATGAGCTGAAGACGCCACTCACCGCGGTCAAGATCCAGACCCAACTGGTAAGAAAGCGCCTGGTCAGGCAAGGGCTTGCCGAGGCGGCGGCGGCGCTTGCGAGAATAGAAGGACCGGCCAAGCAACTCGAACGCTTGATCGGGGAGTTGCTGGATGTCTCCAAGATCCAGGCGGGCAGGCTGGAGTACCTCCAGGAGCCCGTGGATCTGGACGCATTGCTTCATGAGGTCGCAGAGACCATGCAGCAGATGAGCACCACCCATACCATCGTGGTGCGTGGCGCGACAGCGCACGTGCTGGTGGGGGATAAAGGCCGACTGGAACAGGTATTCATCAACCTGCTCAGTAATGCGATGAAGTATTCCCCGGATGCCAGCACGATCGAAATTGAGGCGAGCGCATCCGCAGAGATCGCCACTATTTGTGTGTGCGATCACGGCATCGGCATCCCGCGGGAGCAGCGCGAGAAAATCTTTGAACGCTTCTACCGGGTGGCTGACTTGAGCCAGAGAATGGTTCCCGGACTGGGGATGGGTTTGTATATTGTAGCGGAGATTGTCAAGCAGCATGGGGGGACTATTACAGTAGACAGCGAAGGAGGAAAAGGTTCTACTTTTCAAGTGACACTTCCTCTAAGAAGGGCAGGGCAATGTGGTGTGCACTTACCTCATCACCATGCTATGGATGGGGAAGCGTAATCTGGATTTTCCAGCAACCCTCAGAAAGGTGTAATGTTTTCTCCCTTTCAGAGACTATAGGCCAGTGTGAAAAATCCGCCCTTCCTGGTGGAAGGAGAAACAAAGGAGAACCTTATGAAAGCCGTGTTTCACTTTGGCGAGCGTACCGCCCCTCTCTTTTTGCGTTTGAGTCTGGCCCTTATTCTTCTGTGGATTGGAGCCCTGAAATTCGTTGATCCGACACCTGTCAGAATGTTGCTGAGTGCCTCGCTGCCTTTCCTGGCGTTTAACACGTTCGTCTCTGTCCTTGGAGCGCTCGAAATCCTTGCCGCCGTTCTCCTCTTTGCAGGGGTGTGGCTGCGCTACGTTGGTTTGCTCTGCCTGATCTTGTTTGCCGGAACACTGACCATTTTCGTGATTGCGCCATCAGTGACCGGTTTCCCCTTGCTCACCCTGGCGGGACAGTTCCTGCTCAAGGATCTGGTTCTGGCAGCTGCTGCTTTGAGCGTGGCAACGACGAACGCAGTCAGGCAGAGCAGAAAACAACACGTGGTTCAGATAGTTTCTTAACACTTGATAAGAAGTGACTCAGACAGGAAGCGTGCTGGCCAGCAGAACGCCACGAGCCCGTTTCCTCCCTTGCGGCTCTCTCACCTGGGGAGAGAAACGTGATGAAGGTACCTTGGAGCTCATCCCAGGCTTCGCATGGGAAACATGCGCCTATGCTCCGAGGTGCCTTCATCGAACCTGGTACAGGGGGTTCCCGTATGAATACCTATGGACGGCGGAGCCTGATTGGCTTGCTGGCAGGAGCATGCAGCGGCGTCATCTTGCTGCTCACGCTGCCAGATTCTCCTGTCGGTCTCCTTTTGGGAAGTGTCGTGGGCATCTGCTTTACCCTGGCCTTTCGTCCGGCTCCCAAGGCCTATGCACAATGTGTGATGATGGCAGCTGTCGATGGCCTCGTGCTCTGGATAGGAATCAGTCTTTTCCTTCTTCCCCTCCTGTCTGGCCAGCCCCCACAATGGACAGCGCAAGAAATGCGCCTGCTCTTTCCTGCTCTCGTTGGCTGGGTTCTCTATGGTGCGAGCCTGGGGCTGCTTGTCCAGGGGCTGAGCGATCTCGCCATGCACGTTCTGGGGCCAGAATATGAGCGTCCCAAGCCGTCGCCAGTCATCGAGACGCGGATTGTGATTGTGGGGGGTGGCTTTGCGGGGATGGCGACCGCTGAATACCTGGAACGCCTGTTTGGGGCAGACCCGACCGTCTCGCTCACGCTGGTGAGCGCTTCGAACTCGCTGCTGTTCACGCCGATGCTGGCAGAGGTTGCCGGAGGAAGTCTCGAAGCCATGCACATTTGCACTCCATTACGGACCAGTTTGCGGCGGACACACGTGGTCTACGGGCAGGTCGAGCACATTGATGTCGAACAGAAACGACTGCTCTTAGCGCCAGAGGTTCCCTCCCCGCAGCAGAGCGAAGTATGCTTCGACCACCTGGTGCTTGCCGTGGGCGGCGTCTCCAATTTCCTGGGACTCAAAGGAGTTGAGGAAATCGCTTTTGACTTTAAGTCGGTAGTCGATGCCATGCGCATTCGTGAGCAGGTGCTTCACCTGCTCGAACTGGCCGACCGTGAGCCCGATCCCGCACAGCGCAAGGCGATGCTGACCTTTGTGATCGTTGGCGCGGGCTTTGCCGGAGTGGAGCTAGCTGGGGCATTGAACGACCTCGTGCGTGGAGCACTCTTCTCCTATCCCAACCTGACACCCGCTGATGTGCAGGTAATGGTTGTTCATGCTCATGATCACATTTTGCCCGAGCTCAGCCCATCCCTGGGGGACTATGCCCTCCAGCGAATGATGGCCCGTGGAGTCACATTCAAACTGAAGACACGCCTGCTCGATGCGCAGGAAGGGGTGGTTCGGCTCCAACCGCAGGAAGAGATCCGGGCGGAGACGCTGATCTGGGCAGCAGGGAGCAGACCCCACCCGCTTGTACAGACGCTTTCAGCAGCGCATGATCCACGAGGAGCTCTTCTCGTCGACCATTGCCTGGCCGTTCCCGGCTTGACAGGCATCTGGGCGCTGGGCGATTGTGCGCGCGTCACAGATGGGAAAACGGGAAAACCCTGTCCTCCAACAGCCCAGTTTGCCTTACGCGAGGCAAAAACGTTGGCTCATAATATCCATGCCGGCGTTCACCAGCGTCCCCTGAAGCCCTTTCATTTTGAAGCGTTGGGGCTCTTATGCGTGGTTGGGTATCAGACAGCCTGTGCCGAAATCAAAGGGTGGCGCTTCTCCGGGTTTCTGGCCTGGCTGCTGTGGCGTGGGATCTATCTCTCCAAGCTTCCAGGAGTGGAACGTAAACTACGCGTTCTGAGCGACTGGATACTCGAATTGTTCTTTCCTCGTGATATTGTCCAGACAATTGAATTCAATGATCGTCGTTCGCTCCATCAATCTGGCCAGGAGATGACATTTGCAAAGAAAGGCAGTGAAGACTGATGGTACTGCGGTTTTCTTTGATACGAATACTCAGCCTGAGCCTGTTGACAGGAGGTCTTGGCGGAGTCTTGCTTGCGCAGCTACCCTCCTCATCACTCCCTTTGCCGCTCAGTGTCCTTTTTGGAGCTTTGTACGGGTTGATCTTCGCCTGGCTTTTCACCAGGCAGATTGTCTCGGTTGGGTCAGGACTCATCTGGGGATTGGGGTCTGCCTTTTTCCTCTGGCTCGCGGTTCCAACGGGGCTTCTTCCCTTGCTCCAGGGAGCAACGCGCATGGGGATGCTCGATGAAGCACGCGCGCACTTTCCTGAACTGGTGGCCTATCTCCTCTGCTTTGGCCTCCCTCTGGGACTCTTGAACGGGGTGTTGAAGATGGACAAGGCTTCGGGAGAGCGTATGCACTTCACACTTCTTCGCGCTGTCACGGTCGGCGGGCTCGCAGGACTGATTGGAGGCTGGGCCTTTAGCCTCTGGTTTGCACAGAACAATGCCTTTGTGCTGATCGCAGGCATCGTCAATTCCGACTCCTCAGCTGTAGGGATGCTGCTGCATTATCTCATCGCAGTGAGCATTGGGGCCAGCTTTGGCCTGCTCTTTCAACGGAATGTGCGCAGTGCCGGGTCGAGCATCTGTTGGGGATTGGCCTATGGACTCTTCTGGTGGTTTCTGGGGCCGCTGACCCTCTTGCCTCTCCTGCTGCACCAGCCCGTTGACTGGTCGTATCTGCATGCAGGCGCCTTTTTCGGCTCACTTATCGGCCACGCCGTCTACGGCGTTCTGCTAGGCTTGATCTATGCCTGGGGAAGTCGCCTGTGGGTGGGATTGTTTATCGAATCCGATCCCATCAATCGCCAGGCAGAGGGGCCTGGTCTTTTGACGCTGCATTCCCTGGGGTGGGGGGCACTCGCCAGTATCCTGGGAGGTCTGCTCTTGAGCGTTGTGCTCGCAACTACAGGAGCCTTACCACAGGTTGCGGCTCTGATGAGAGTATCATCTCCGATCGCTGGTTTCGTGACCCTTCTGGTCATCAGTGTTCTCATTGGGATGAGTTATGGGCTTCTCTTTGCACACGAGTCACCTGACGCCGGATCAAGTCTGGCCTGGGGCATGCTGTATGGACTGGTGTGGTGGTTTCTTGGTCCTTTGACTCTCATGCCCATTTTGTTCGGCCATGCTCCTCCGTGGACCATGCAGGCTGCCGATGGGCTCTTGCCCTCCTTACTGGGCTATGTGATCTATGGCGCTGCGACGGGTCTGGTGTTTTTCTGGTTCGAACGCCATCACGCGAAATGGTTGCTCCTCGATACACGTGTTGCCGCGCGTGAAGCGTCTCTCCGTCGTCCACCTGGGACTCCTGCACCAGCACTCTGGCTCGTGGTGCTCGGCCTGGGGCTTGTGCTTCCAATTGTCCTGGGGTAGGATACACAGAGATATCTGCTGTTCAGGAGGGAAAAATATGGGAGTTCTTGCGGCTATTCAGGCGGCACCCATCTACGGAGACGCGATGGCCACGGCCAGGCGCGCGGCTGAGCGTATTGCGGAAGCGGCGCAAAAAGGGGCGTGGCTGGCCGTCTTTCCCGAATCATATCTTCCAGGCTATCCTGACTGGATCTGGCGCGTTCCCGCTCGGGCTTCGAGCCCCAGTGCAGAGCCATTCTTTTCCTTCCAGCGGCGGTTTTTCGAGCAGGCGATTACCATTCCTGGTCCCGAAGTCGATCTGCTCGCCGAGGCTTGCCGTGAACACCGGATGACGGTTGCTATAGGGGTAACTGAACGCCCTGCGCGCCTCGGCACGCTGTATAATACCTTGCTCTATCTCGGTTCTGATGGGTCTCTTCTTGGACGCCATCGGAAACTTGTTCCGACATTTGCCGAGCGGATGATCTGGGGATCTGGGGATGGGAGCACACTCAGAACGCTTCAGACAGAACAGGGGATCATCGGTGGCCTGCTTTGCTGGGAAAACTATATGCCATTGGCTCGGATGGCGCTCTATGCCCAGGGAGAACAGATCCACCTGGCCCCCACGCAGGATGATGGTGAGCGCTGGCTCGCCTCGATGCGCCATATTGCCACAGAGGGCCGGATGTGGGTCGTGAGCGTTGGGACATTCCTGCGCGAGAGCGATCTGCCGCGTGATCTGGCCGCCTTGGGCGTCTATACTCCTGGTGAGCTTATCCATCCAGGTGGCAGCGTCATCGTCAATCCATTGGGTACAATTGTCGCTGGTCCTGCTCACGGCGAAGAATGTATCCTCCTGGCCGATGCATCTCCAGCAGAGGCCCTGCTGGCCCGGCGCGGCTTCGATGTGGTTGGGCATTACGGGCGGACTGACATTTTGGGGTTCATGGTCAGGGGGAAGGTGCTTCCTCTCGCGAACGAAGATGCTTTTTTCTGGCCAGAATAACTTTTTCCTCTTTTTAGTAGGTTTCACATTTTTTATCCTCAAACACATCCCTCCATTCATAGCCGATAGGTTTTGCTCCGATCGATTCGTTGCACTCGAAGAGCCTCCACGAGGAAGGAAGAGCAGAACTCCTGCGCTCTGGTTTGTCATGCTTGAGTCAGAGATCATATGCCTTATGGTCTTCGAGACAAGGTTGTAACGAATCGTCATTTCCCAAGACGAGAGTTCTGGGTACACAAACGCAGCTGGTGAAAGGATGAGAAGAGAACGTCAACGTCGACGCTGCTTCTTTGGGAAAGTGCTGGTTGCCGTGTGCGTACCGCTTTCTACCTGGATGATCACGCAGTTTGTGGTCATCCAGGATCGGAAAAGTTCACTGCAAGAAAGAGAGGACGGACCATGCAAATGTACGTAGTCGATGATGAAGTTTACACCTTCCATGCTTTCTACGAGCGGTATCGTCGGCCAATCCATTCATATGTCTTCCATATGCTCAACAGCCAAGAAGATGCCAATGATGTGACTCAGGAGGTATTTGTACGTGTTTTCAAAGCTTGGGATGGGTTGCGCGATCGTGAGAACCTTTCTACTTGGCTGTACCGTCTTGCCACCAATCTTTCTATCGATCTTCTCCGGCGACGCAAGCGTCTTTCCTGGCAGCCACTGATCCGGTGCCGGGCGGGAGACCAACAAAGCGAGGGTAGAGTTGAGGATGGTGCTTCTTCCCTACTTCGCGAGAGCGGAGGCATTCCCGAGATCTTCGAGCGTGAGCATATCCGCCTGGCTCTCGCCAGCATGCCGCAGGAGTATGCGATTGTGCTGATACTCAACGCCGCTCAGGGAGTGCCGTACCAGGAAGTGGGAGCCATTGTTGGGATCTCGCCAACTGCCGCCGCAACGCGTATTTCGCGTGCAAAAAAGGTGTTCAGGGAACACTTTCGGCGTATCGATCAGGCCCTTTGAGATTCCGAGAGGAGCAGGATGGAGCAACTGCCAATAGCGGACCGTTATCTCTCCTTCCATTATTTCTTGTTTAGACTAAGTAAGCTCAGCTATCCTCTAAGTTGCAGAGGATAGCATATCACGCATATATTCCTGGGAAGCAATTATCTGAATTGGCTGAGCCTAATCTTTAATTAACAAAGCAGGCCTGACAAACGGTTCTGTCAGAACTGAGAACACAAGAGCAAACAAAGGACACATGATCCGCTCATCCCGCATTTCTCTCTTCTAGGCCATCGGAACTACAGTCTTCAAATCGTCCAATTGCTGATGGAACGCCTCGCGTTTTTGGGCCAAGGAAACCTTTTGCTCCATGATGATCCGAACCCGAAAGAACTGACGAACCTCATCAAACGCCCGGCAGAAGCGGGCTGCTGACGCAACGCTCCCGAAGCCCCGCATGGGATAGTAGCATTGTTTGATACCGCGGTGATCTTGTTCTATGCGGTTGTTCAGGGAGACATTCGTCCGATGTACGACCGCATTTCCCAGGGTCTCGGGTACTGCACGCGGATAAGAACGATGCCCATTGGTTGTGACCGTCTCTGGAGCATGACCAACCACGCCAGAGCCTGCGCGAAGAACTGCTTTGCGGCGTCCATATTCCGCTTTTCACTCAGTCGCGAATCAACCAGATTGCCATCTCCATCAATGGTCTGGTAGAGATAGCACCACTTTCCCTGGACCTTGAGATAGGTTTCATCGACGTACCAGGATGTTCCTGCCTGGTCATGCCGTTTGATCCGCAATTGATCTGCAATCAGGGGCGCAAAACGTTCTTCCCAGTCTCGAACCGTCTCAGGTGTGAAGGCAAAGCCCCGCTCGAAAAACAGCTCAGCCACATCTCGCAGGCTTCATTTATCACGCAATCGCCACAAAATCGCAAGGAGGGCAACGTCAGTGGGGACCTCGAGATCGTTGAAAAA
>DATAYF010000088.1:0-15263 GCA_036272735.1 Ktedonobacteraceae bacterium | reverse complement strand
CAATCCCAAATACTATGCACGCGATGAGAAGAAACTCGCCCGTGCCCAACGCCAGCACGCCAGAAAGAAAAAGGGCAGCAAGAACCGGAACAAGGCCCGCCTCAAGGTCGCACGATGGCACGCTCGTATTGCCGATGCACGCCGTGACTTTCAGCACAAAGTGTCTACCCAACTGATCCGCGAGAACCCGCGTGATCTGTGTGGAGACGCTGAATGTGAAAGGCATGCTGAAAAATCACAAGCTTGCGAAGGCTATTAGCGATGTGGGCTGGTCTGAGTTTGTGCGCCAATTAGAATACAAGGCACAGTGGTATGGGCGCAGCGTGGTCAAGATTGACCGCTGGTATCCATCGAGCAAGACGTGTAGTGCGTGCCTGCATGTTCTAGAGGAATTACCGCTTGATATCCGGTCGTGGTCGTGTCCCAACTGCGGGACGTGCCACGACCGAGACATCAACGCCGCCAAAAATCTGTTGTCCGTGGGGCTCACGGCACTCAATGCCTGCGGAGGTGCTGTAAGACCTGCTGACTCGAAAGGGTCACAGGCAGGCACCAGTGAAACAGGAACTCTTGCTGGTGACGGCAAGAATCCCCCGCCCTTCAGGCGTGGGGAGTAAGTCAAGTGTATGTTAATTCATCCATTCGCCAGGCAAACTGTTGTGCACGCTGACCCCGGCGCGGTGTTCTTTCATCGTCCTACCATCTTCAGCGATACGCTCAGGCAGATCGGATAGATTGACGCGATGCCAGTACGCAGCCGGAAATAGCCCGATGCCGATAGCCAGCGCGGCGGCGATTTCTCCCTGGTTGAAGGGCAGATCAGGAGGCAGGTGGAACGGCGCGCTTTTAATGACGCCAATCATAAAGAGCAACGCCAGCACAAAGACCAGCAGTTCAATAATACATGCCGTGTAGTACGACACGACCTCGCGCCACTTGCGCTTACGAAACACAATCGCCAGTGCGACATTGAGCAGGCACAGCAGGCCCGTCACCCAGAGCGTGATCGAGACAATCAAGACCAGGTTCGCGGGCAAACCAGAGGCGTTGGCCGCGAACACAGTCGCGAAAATGAAACCGGAGCTAAGACTAGTCAACAGATACCTCTTTCCTTCTACCTACTTACTTATTTATTCGTCAAAAGCAGATTCGAGTAGGCAACTTCAGAACCCGATTTATTGACCATCATGCCGATCTGCCCACTTTTGAGCGCTTTATCCTGAGCAGTGCCAACCTGCTTTCCGTTTATCAGGAAGGTAAAATCCCTGCCGCTCGCCGCAACTTTCAGTGTATTTTTGTTCTTGGCCCCATGTCCAGTATGGAATTCCTTCCCGACACCATGATGCCAGATAACTGTCCAGGGCGAGTTCCCGTTAAGATGACCGTTATCGACGTACTCCCGAAATTCATACTGGTGGTTGCTTGGCTGGTAATCAAAAAGATAGAACGTTTTGTTATTGCCGTGGGCACTGTAGCGCAAGACAATCCCATAAAAGTTAAATTCCGACCCGTCATCGCCCTTTGCCTCTTGCATCGTCACCGTATACCCGAAGTTACTATAGGTCTCGTTGGGCAACAAAGGCAGACCGGCATTATTACTCTGGCCATTCACGATCACGTGATAGCCATCGTCTTTAAAGGCAAATTGTGGATTACCCTTACTCACCACCGGCCAGTTATGACTATTATACGTCATCGGGTCCGCAAGGATCGTGTTGGCCTGCGCGGTAGCCTGCGCAATTGCCTGGGCGGTCGTCATAGTACCAGGCGTGGTGTTGCCATTTTGCATGGCGGTTGTCGAGCCGGAATGCGGGACCACCAGAAAATAGAGGCCAGAACCCAACAGCACCACAGCGACGGCGATGATCACCAGTGCAATACCTACTCGCTTCTTCGCGCCAGCCGCCTTGTTTTGCTCGTCCTCGGCGGTTGCTGATTCATCCTTTGGCAGCACGGGCAGAAATCCCGTCATATAGCGGCCAGGCTGACCGGCAACGGGAACTTGCACCACCTTCACTGAGTGTGCGAGCTTCATGGCACCGGTCATGCCCTGCCCTTGGTAAGGCACCAGAGCACCGGTATTGCCGCGAGCGTTGGGAGGAGGAAAGACTCCAGATCCACCGGCAGGCGACATATTGGGATCACCTAGCGTACGCGTGGCGTGCGTGGCGTTCTTCGGCGCAGAAGGCGGAGGCATCGCGGGACCACCCCACTGCTGCGTCGTGTTACCAGAAGGGAACGCCGCTGACGCACCCGCGTTATTGGTTGGCGCAAAGGGAGGGGCAACATTCGCAGAAGCATTGGGATTACCCAGGTGGCGTGTCGTGTTGCCAGGTGCAAACGGCTGCCGAAAAGGTACGGGGCCGTTCATGGTGCCGGGCTGGTTGAACGCGAACGGTGGCACGTCATTGTTCGATTGATTCATAGTATCAAACTGGCCCGACGCATGCGTATTCATGCCAGGTATAGGTTGCGGCATACCGGGTTGAGCTTGCGTCTGGAATGGCACGGTGGCATCGCCATTCTGTGGCCCCGCGTTGGGCTGCGAACCCTGGAAAGCCGCGTGTTGATTTTCGGGCGTTTTTGACGGTGAACCATGCAATTTGGGCTTCTGAAACATACTTAATCCTTCCCCCTTGGGGCGTAGTTTTAACGGAGTTGGCGGCAACGGCGTATACCTCTCGCGCACAGCAGGAAGCGGCGTTGCCCGTGTTTTTGCGGATTCGGGAGTCTTCACGCGTGCAAAAGCTGACGCATCCAGTCCCTGTTTGCGCTTCTGCATAGGCAATGCCGCTTCTACCGGCTCAGGCTCATCATGTACCACCGGAAGCTCTTGCGCGGGAGTATTTCGCTCCAGCGCCGTTTCCGACCGTTCAGACCGCCACATCGGGTCAAATAAACTACGAGACGTAAAGAGACGCGCACCAGGCGACTTCGCCTCGGCGTCAGCTTGCGGAGTTGAAAGCAGGGCATCTAAACGCACCCCAGCGGCAATCAGTGCCTCGCGAAACGCCACAGCCAGTTCTCCGGCCTGGGCATAACGCTCTATAGGACGCTTCGCCAGTGCTTTTAGCATCACACGATCCGCCTGTGGCGGCAGGTCGGCGCGCGCGGCGCGCGGCGATGGCGGCGGCGTATGAATATGCTGCATCGCGACCTGCATCGGCGTATCACCCTGAAAAGGCACTTTGCCGGTCACCATGTGGTACAGCACCACACCCAGGGCATACACATCGGATCGTGCGCTGACCCCTTCCACGCCCAGTGCCTGCTCTGGTGCCATGTAATCGGGCGTACCAATTGGGCCGCCATTACCAGTTAAACGCGCCTGCTCTGACTGCCCCTCGGCGATAATCTTGACCAGGCCAAAATCCGAGAGCAGCAAACGACCATCGGGCGTCTTGAGTATATTGGCTGGTTTCACGTCGCGGTGAATAACCCCACGGCTATGCGCGAAATCAAGCGCGGCCGCCATTTGTTCGAGATAACTCATCGTCCTGATCAGCGGCAACGAACCTTGCTGCTCCAACTCTTCACGCAACGTGCCTCCACGGATATAAGGCATCACCAGGTACGCAAGCCCCTCGCGTTCTCCATATTCATGCACTGGCAAAATATAGGGATGCTCTAGTGCAGCAGCGGCATCGGTCTCACGCCGGAAGCGTTCGAGAAAGGCCACACGCTGAGCAGAGGATTGCACGTTCGCAGGCAGCAGCACCTTTACAGCAACCTGACGCCGGGGGCGCGATTGCTGTGCCAGGAACACAGCCCCCATCCCACCCTGACCAACCAGACGCTGCAGGGTGCAGGTGCCTAATACCTGTCCGATCAATGACTCTGCGTTCATCAAAATCCCTTCTTGAAGAAAAGGCGCCTGGCGTAGGAACCGATCATGCTTTTTAAAAATGTAACCTAGCAACCATTTCCTGGCGCGCAAAACATGCAATATCTGTAGAACCCGGTTTATCGTGGGCACGCGCGATTTATCGTGCACGTGGTCCTTCCAGCCAACTAATCCAACACCCTGCAATGATACGGGTTAGTCGGATTCTAGGGCTGGATATGCGCGAAGCACTCGTGCGCAATAAATCGCGCGTGCCCACGATAAATTGGGGCCTACAGGTTTTAGACATTTTACTCATTCCTGCTAGCTACGCGTAATCAACAGATTATTGAAAGCGACCTCGGTCCCCTTCAGCGTGACGATCAACCCAACCATGCCACCCTGGAAGCTGCCATCCTGCTTTGTACCAACGGTCTTGCCATTGACGACAAATGTGAAGGCATTGCCCTTCGTAACCACTTTGAACGCGTTGGCAGCCTGCACCCCATGACCCTGATGAAACTCCTTACCGAACTTCGCATGCCACAGATCGGTCCAGGCATGCACACCACTCCCTTTAGAATCATCGTATTTCCAGAGGCGATAGGAGCCGCCCGGCACATTTTCGACCTCAAAGCTATAGAACGACGTGACCGCCTTTTTATTCACCGTTTTCTGGCTGAAACGAAAGACCATGCCGAAGGTATTATTCATGGCCTTATCATTGCCATTAACCTCCTGCATATTCAACGAGTACACCATCGGCGTGCTAAAGATATGATTTTGCAGCAACGAGACTCGCCCCTGCGAGTCGGGAACCGTAATGTGATACGCACCATTTTTGAAGGCAAAGACGTTGGCAGGTGCGGTTAACCAGCCATTGATCTGATGGTCTAGGGGATCATGGATCAAAATATTGGCCTGAGCCGCGTCCGTTGCTTTGGCAGCCGCTGTTGCCTGCGAGTTAGCAGGCTGCGCGGCAGTCATGCCCTGGGAATTCCCATGCGAAGGTGCCGCGTGCGGACGTGAGAGCAGGAACGCGCTCACGCTGCCCAGCACGATCAATACGATGATGACCACGGCCGCGACCTTCACCCAGGGACGTAAACGCTTCTTTTGTGAGACCCCTTCACCTTCTCCGGCCTTGTCTTGCGCCGAGACGGGCAACAAGCCAGTCACAAAGCGTCCTGGCTGACCGGCAACCGGAACCTTGACCACTTTCACCGGCCCGGTAAGCTTCGTAGCTCCAGAGGTATTCTGCGCTGCCTCAGTGGCGGCAAACGAGCCAGTGTTGGCGTACTCCTCAAGGCCAGGAGTCGTAGGTACCGTGGACATAATGCCTTCGCTATCTGGCACAGTGACCGTGGGAAATTGACCGGTACCCACCCGTGGAAACCGACCCGTGCGTGAAAGTAGCCCACCTGCGTCCTGGTTGGCAACGGTAGCTGTTGGGGCAGGGCCTTTGCTGATGGCAGGCATCATACCGGTACGCGAAAGCAGGCCACCACCCATTTTAGCGGCAGGCTGATTGCTCGTTACCGAAGGCAACATACCAGTACCACGCAAGAGGCCACCAGCGCCGAGATTGAGCTGATTGGCTTCTTGCTGAGCATCGAAACCGACGCGCTCAGCAGTGTGTAGAGCAGGGGCCGGTTGGGCAGGATCAACGCCGCCTCCATTCCCTTTTTGAACGAAGAGGCGTCCATTCGTGCTGCTCATGGGCATACGTGGCATGCTCGCAGTACTCATCTCGATCAAGAAGCCAGCGTTGAGCAGCGCCATACGAAACGCGTTCGCCATATCTTGAGCACGCGTGTAGCGATCCTCTGGTCGTTTCGCCATGGCGCGCAAAATAATGTGTTCGGCCTCAGAGGGCAGATCAGGACGTAACGCTTTTGGAGATGGCGGAGGCATTTGGAGATGCTGAGAGGCAATTTGCATCGGCGTGTCGCCCTGAAATGGCGTTGTACCGGTGACCATTTGATAGAGGATCACCCCCAGCGAGTACAGGTCGGCTCGCGGATCAACATCTTCGCCGATGACCTGTTCTGGAGCCATGTAGTCAGGCGTGCCCACGGGAGCCCCTGGACCGGTAAGACGGAGTTGCCCGCTCTGACCCTCGGCGATAATCTTCACCAGGCCGAAGTCGGTCAGCAGCACACGTCCTTCGGGGGTCATCAAAATATTCGCTGGCTTGATATCACGGTGTATCACGCCACGTTCATGCGCCAGGTCAATCGCGGCCGCCATCTGCTCAAGAAAACTGTGTGTGGTATCGAGCGGCAACGCCCCCTCGCGCTCTAAAAGATCGCGCAGTGTGCCGCCACTGACGTAAGGCATCACCAGGTACGCAAGCCCCTCGCGTTCACCGTATTCGTGCACTGGCATAATATTGGGATGCTCTAATGCAGCGGCGGCATCGGTCTCGCGGCGGAAACGCTCAAGGAACGCGGCAAGCTGGCGCGAAGTCAAGGTCGTCATTGGTAATAATACCTTTACGGCAACCTGGCGCTTCGGTCGAGATTGTTGGGCCAAATAAACCGCCCCCATGCCTCCTTGCCCGATCAGCTTTTGCAGTGTACAGGTACCTAAAACCTTTCCAATCAATGCCTCTGCATTCATGCAAAACAACCCCTTTTTGCTGGCAACTCGCGAGAGCCAACATCTATTATTCCCTTACCTCACCACAATCCCACCTGATGATACTCACTGACACCTTTACACATATTAGTCAACTTACCTGCATCTGACAATGCATTCGGCTTCTAAGCATGACCAAAGTAATGTATGCCCCGACGAAAAACGACCCCCTTGCGGGGGTCGTCTCCTATACCTCACCCACAAATGTTTGGGGGTCGTTCAGATTTTGCGCATCACGATCTTCTTCCGCGTCCAGCGGCACAGCCTCGACGCCCACTTGCGCCACCATCGAAGGAATGGTGCGGCTCTGCACGATGATGCCGTGCAACAGCGAGGCGGCTCCCTGCGCCAAAAGTGGGCGTAGACGTTCCAGGCGTGCACGCTGCTGCTGCAACCACTCTGCATGGCTACGGGCACGACTGGCGTTAACATTGCCCTCGGTTAAAGCGAGCGTACTCTGCTCCCAAATATCGGGAGCGTCCAACACCTGCCCAATCGCAGCCTGTATCTGCTGCACCAGGTCAATCGTCTGGTTGAGTAGCATCAAAATGTCGCCTTCCGCCAGGTCGATGCGATGCAACAATGCGCTCAGTGACATGCTGTGTGACCAGGAGAGCGCCAGCCCATGAAAATCTGGAATAATAGCGGGCGAGACCGCGATACTCGCCCGCTCCTCGATGCCGCGAACATGCTGAGCAACATGCCAGAGTTCGCGCCGCACCCTGAGCAAGCGATTGCCAAGCACGTGCCGATTGTTCAGGCGGCGATCATTGTCATAGGTAAACCAGCTACACACCTCGGTCAGTTCTTGCGCGGAAAGCTCATCAAGTACCCCACTTGTGAGCAGCTCCACGATGGTGATGCCCGCCGGATGGAAAATGCCGCGCAGAATGCGGCCCTTCAAGGATAGGCTATCGTCCTGGCCGATAAAGCCCAACGCCCGCAATGCGAAGACCGTGCCATCCAGTTCAGCCGCGCCCGCGCGACTAAGCGGGAACGAACCGATCTTTTCGCGCCGCCGCTCCAACGCCTGCCAGGCATTATCGGAGGCTGGCCCCTTCTTTTTACCCGCCTTCTTGGCCTTGCGATAGCGCTTCTCCAAACGCTGCAACTCGTTCAATTCCCACAGCAGGTAACGCTGGTATTCACGCAAACTTGAGGCGCAGATACGGCGTAAATGCTGAATATCACCGGGACGCCAGAGATTGAGCACTGAATTGTAGCGGATGACAAAGGAACTGGTGACCGGATGCAGTTCGCCGGTGATGCTCTGAAACGCCTGCTCAAATGGCTCCCAGGGCGAGTAGGGAATAATCGCCGTGCCGAGCACATCCATACCACGCCGACCAGCCCGACCGGTTAACTGGCTATACTCGTTGGGCGTCAACAGGCGCATGGCCTGCCCATCGAATTTACTCAAACTACCGACGACGACCGAGCGAGCAGGCATATTGATGCCAAGCGCCAACGTATCGGTCGCGAACACGGCGCGCAGATATCCACGCGCGAAGAGCGTCTCGACCAACACCTTCAGTCCGGGCAACAATCCAGCGTGGTGAAAGGCCAGGCCACGCGGCAGTAGCCCGGTCAACATATGTACCTGCTGCAAGTTGCGATCCTCTTTTGGCAGGTGCTCCATCCAGACGCCAACCTCTTCGCGAATCTGCGCCTCTTCCTCTGGCGTCGTGAATTGGTGCAGCGAGGCCCCCATAGCGGCCTCTTCAACGGCACGACGGCCGGGCAGGAAGTAGAGACACGGCAACATACTGGCGCTGCGCAACGCCGTCAGGACCTCGCCAGGCTCCGGCGCGCGCCGAAACGGTGGTCGTTTGGTTTTTTGCTGCTCCTGTGCCGCCGACTCGTTCTCAGCAACGCTGGCCTCGTGGTTCTGCTCACGTTCATTCCTACCGCCCCGGTGACGATCCTCCCACACATCATCGTCATCCTCCTCGTCCTCCTCGTCCTCTTCATCGGTAG
Organism: Ktedonobacteraceae bacterium; assembly: GCA_036272735.1. Taxonomy (GTDB): domain Bacteria; phylum Chloroflexota; class Ktedonobacteria; order Ktedonobacterales; family Ktedonobacteraceae; genus DATAYF01. The sequence goes on along the minus strand of DATAYF010000088.1, from coordinate 6,823 downwards.
AGTAGACACGACGCCGACCCAGCATACGGGCGAGCTTGGCCTCGCCACCAACGTTCGGAAACTTTTCGACGCGCTTGCCATCCGCATCCATGACCAGGTGCAGCTTACCGTCCAGAAAGTAGTAGTGCTCAAGCGGCACGGCACGCTCGTTATGTACAACCAGCGAAACGGAACGGTGCACACGCGTAATCCAGCTTGCCAGGTCTTCCGCGTTACTCACCGTCGCCGAAAGCCCGATCAATTGCACGTGTGGTGGCGAACAGATAATCGCCTCTTCCCACACGGGTCCACGCCCCACGTCGCTCAGGTAATGCAACTCGTCAAAGACCACAAAGCCTACGCTTTCCAATGTTTCACGCGGGAAGCGCTCGTTGCCCTCTTCCAGCAGCATGTTGCGGTAGACCTCGGTGGTCATAATCACTATCGAAGCCCGGCTGTGCTCGACAATATCGCCCGTCACCAGACCGACAGCGTCATAGCCATACAGTTCACGCATATCGCGGTACTTCTGGTTGGACAGCGCCTTCAAAGGGGTCGTATAGATCACGCGCTGGTTGCGTTGTTGGGCAAGCCAGACGGCATACTCGGCCACCAGCGTTTTTCCCGTGCCGGTAGGGGCTGCCACCATCACCGATTGTCCCGCATCTAAATGTTCCAGCGCCTCAATTTGAAAGGAATCCAGGGTAAACGGATAGCGCGCGATAAACGCCTGCATATCCGCCGAATGCTCTCGCCCTATTGCCACGTGTTCATCCATAATTCTTTATTTCTGCTAGTCTTATGTACCATCTTCTCCATTTTTGCACATTGTAGCACGTGTTCAGGTGATGAACAAGTAGAATTTATATAAAGGAAGGTTAATGGTTTCCGGAAACCATTAACCTTCCTTTATATGTCTAATCTAGACTATGCTTGCGGCATTGGAGGATAAGATGGAGGTGGCGGCGCTATATGTTGGTCTGCCACCATCGGCTGGGCTGATAGCTGAGGATTTTTAAATGTTTTGATCAGCATATCCTCGACCAGGCACACATCGGGAATGCATTCCATCTTATCCACAACCATAACGACGTTATTGCCAACCCGCGTCTGGTAGGGCAAACCGTAGAGCACATTGCCCCAGCCATCACCGATATCCTCGCGCACAATGCGACCAATATCGTGCCTGGTATGAGAAATCACCCTCAGCGTCTTCCCGACAGGAGCAATGGCGATAACGCGCTGGTCAGTGATCGCGTAAATGGCTCCCGGCAGGGTCTTCATAGCCAGGCGCTTTACTTGTCGGAGAGCACCAAGGCGTAAAAGGGCAATAAAATAGCATGATATACCAAGCATCCCTAGAGCAAACGTGCCTAGATCTGAACCCGTGGCTAGTGTGGTAGTGGACCACAATACAAAAAGAGCAACAAGAAAGACGGCTCCGCCAACGATGGCAATGAGGTAAAGAGAGAGAAGAGGCCTGGAGACAATATTCGCTGGCTGTTTTGTCCAACGGTTCATGTCTGGTCGTCCCCACCAGAGCAAGCGTTCGTCCTGCCTCAATTCGTTTTGCAGGGCTGGATCAGGCGTCATTGATGTTGTTTGCATATGCTACCTACCTCTTGCTATGCCTATTTATGAAAAGAATGATGTTATACGCCCATTATACACATGCATCAACAAATGTCCATATTTGCACTACAACCGAATTGCGGCCATGTATTTTCATTTCCTAAAGATCTACATAGAAAGACTTGCAAACTCTGCATCAAGCGGGTATACTTTGGTTACAAAAAGATTTTGCAACAAAACATTTTTGCAAGGAAAATTGTTTCAAGGAAGGGCCACGATGCAAACAGACACGCAAACGCTCTCAGAGTCGGTTGAAGCGATTTGGACGTTCAGCAAAACTATCATGAAGATGGCACATCAGGAACTGATACAACATCTGGAGGAGGCCGGAATTGATCTACAACCGCATCAATTCATGATCTTGCACCGCCTGAAAGGCCGAACATTAACGCTTGTCGAAATGAGCCGTGAGATGGGCCTGGACCCTTCGACATTGGCACCACTCATCGAGGCATGCGTGCGCCGTGGGCTGCTTCAACGTGATCGTGATCCTCGTGATCGTCGTCGTGCGCCTCTTACCCTGACTCCGGCAGGAACCGAACTACTCAGCGTCGAGGATCGATTTGATGAACAAAGCCTCCTGGCACAAAGCCTGACCCTGATGGGCGAAGAAAAAAGTCAGCAATTCGTCAACTTATTGCGTGAATTCGTCACCTCCCTTACCACGCTTGCGCATCAGACAACAGACCACAACGGACAATGTGAAAGGTCGCGTGGCAGGTAGGAAGCCATTTTACTAAGAAAGATGCCCATGTATGATCAAATTGTTTCGATTTATGCAGCCATATCGCGCTGCTTTGGCGCTTGTGTTTATCCTGGTCTTTGTGCAATCCCTCGCTAACCTGTATCTGCCAACCCTGATGGCGAACATTGTGGATACCGGCATCGTGAAGGGTGACACCGCGTATATTCTGCGCGTCGGCGGTTTCATGCTGCTCGTGGCGATTGGCGGCACCATCTGCGCCATTGTGGCAAGCTTCTTCTCTTCTCGCGTTGCCGTAGGGTTTGGCAAAATTATACGCGCCAAACTGTTTACCCACGTCGAACACTTCTCACTGCACGAGTTCGACACCGTCGGCACCGCCTCGCTGATCACGCGCACCACCAATGATACTACTCAGGTACAGCAGGTGTTGGTGATTATGTTGCGCCTGATGATTAGCGCGCCACTGATGTGTATTGGTGGCATCATTATGGCGGTTTCGCAAGATGCCACACTCTCGTGGGTGCTGGTCGCCATTATTCCTATCCTTGTCATCGCCATCTTTGCTATCATGGGCAAGGCTATCCCGCTCTTTCGAATCGTACAGGTGAAACTCGATAAACTCAACCTCGTGTTGGACGAAGGACTGACCGGCGTGCGCGTCATTCGAGCCTTCGACCGCACCAACCACGAAATAGAGCGCTTCGACGAGGCGAACCTCGACCTGACCGATACCACCATCAAGGTCAACCAGATCGTGGCCTTTCTCATGCCGGTGATGATGCTGGTGCTCAATCTTTCCTCCATCGCCATCCTGTGGTTCGGCAGTATCCGCATCAACAACGGCGATATGCAGGTCGGCGCGCTAATCGCGTTCCTGCAATACGCCATGCAAATTCTATTCTCACTGCTGATGGTTTCGATGATGTTTATCATGCTGCCACGTGCTTCCGCTTCCGCTGCCCGCATCAACGAGGTGCTGGCGATGGAGCCAGAAATCAAGGATGCCGAGCAGGTGCAGGACACGGATACGCAAAGGGGTTATGTCGAGTTCCAGGATGTGACCTTCAGCTATCCCGGTGCCGAAGAACCCGCTCTTTCGCACATTTCGTTCACTTCGCGACCAGGTGAGACAACGGCGATCATCGGTGGCACCGGTTCGGGTAAATCGACGTTGATCAGCCTGATTCCACGCTTTTACGATATCGATAGCGGCCACGTTCTGATCGATGGTGTGGATGTGCGCGACATGTCTCAGCACCATTTACGCGCTAAAATCGGTTTTGTACCGCAAAAGACCGTGCTCTTCTCCGGCTCCATCGCGGACAATATCCAGTATGGCAAAGAAGACGCCCCGGACGCGGAGTTGCAGCACGCGGCCAGTACCGCTCAAGCCACCGAGTTTATCTCGGGCATGCAGGACGGCTTCGACGCCGAGATTGCCCAGGGTGGCACGAACGTTTCGGGCGGCCAGAAGCAGCGCCTTTCGATAGCACGTGCCCTGGTGAGAAGACCCGAAATTTACGTGTTCGACGATAGCTTCTCGGCGCTCGATTTCAAAACCGACGCCAGGCTCCGTACAGCACTCAAGAAGGAAACCAGGGACGCGGCCGTGTTCATCGTGGCGCAACGCGTGAGTACGGTGATGGACGCGGACCAGATTATCGTGCTGGATGATGGACACATTGCCGGCGTCGGCAATCATCGAGCACTGATGGATACCTGTGAGGTCTATCGCGAAATCGTCTCCTCACAGCTTTCGTTGGAGGAAATCGCATGAGCGTAGAGCGCGATTCACGTAAAAATAATAATCAAGGTGGCATGGGAGGACCGATGGGCCGGGGCATGGGTATAGGCATGCCGGTACAAAAGGCCAAGGACTTCAAAGGGACGCTCAAGCGGCTGGCTGGCTACTTTATGCCACAAAAATACCTGCTGCTGGTCGTGCTTGGGGCGGCAATCATCGGCACGGTGTTCAATATTGTGGGTCCAAAAATCCTGGGTCTGGCAACCACCAGGCTCTTCGAAGGCATCTTGCAACGTATTCGAGGCGTGCCGGGGGCAAGTATCGACTTCGCCTACATTATGCACGTACTGACGATCCTGGGCATTCTGTACATTATTAGTGCGATATTCAACTATATCCAGCAATACATCATGGCGGGCGTGGCGCAGCGCATGGTCTATACATTGCGCAAACAGGTGGACGAAAAACTGACGCGCCTGCCATTGAAATTTTTTGACGGGCGCACCCACGGCGAAATCCTGAGTCGTGCCGTCAACGACATGGATAACATCAGCACCACGCTGCAGCAGAGCATCACACAACTCATCACCTCGGCAGTGACGCTCATCGGCGTTATCGTAATGATGTTGCTGATCAGCCCATTGCTGTCTCTCGTCGTGGTCCTGACCCTGCCACTCAGCCTGGTCGTCACGATGGGCATTGCCAAACGTTCGCAAACCTACTTTTCGAAACAGCAAAAAATGCTGGGCAGGCTCAACGGACACGTGGAGGAGATGTACACGGGCCACAAGATCGTCAAAGCGTTCGGACATGAAGAGCAATCGGTCGATGAATTTGACCGCTTGAACGAGAAACTCTACGATGCTGGTTGGAAGGCGCAATTCGTTTCCGGCGTCATCATGCCACTGATGATGTTTATCGGCAACATCGGCTACGTATTCGTAAGCGTTATCGGCGGCATTCTGGTGACGCAACGCGCCATTGCCATCGGCGACGTGCAGGCGTTCATTCAATATGCCCAGCAGTTCACGCAACCGATCACCCAGCTAGCCAACATCATCAATATCGTTCAATCAACCATTGCCTCGGCGGAACGCGTCTTCGAACTGCTCGACGAGCCGGAAGAAATACCGGAGGCAGTCGATGCCCAGGTCCTTCGGCAGCCGCGTGGCGAAGTCGAATTCCAGCATGTGATGTTCGGCTATAAAGAAGGTGAACCACTGATCAAGGATATGAATATCGCGGTCAAATCGGGACAAACCATCGCGATTGTTGGCCCAACCGGAGCAGGCAAAACAACGCTGGTCAATCTGCTGATGCGCTTCTATGAGATCAATAGTGGCAAAATAACCATCGACGGTATCGACATTACGCAGATCAAACGTGGCAATTTGCGCAGCAAGTTCGGTATGGTGCTGCAAGATACCTGGCTCTTTAACGGGACGATACGCGACAACATTGCCTATGGTCGCGAGGGGGCCACGGAAGAAGAGATCATCGAGGCGGCCAGAGCCGCACACGCCGATCACTTCATTCGCACGCTGCCCGACAGTTACGATACAATTTTGAGTGAAGACGCGGGCAACATATCGCAGGGCCAGAAACAATTGCTGACGATTGCGCGTGCCATCCTGGCCGATCCCGCTGTCCTGATCCTCGACGAAGCCACCAGCAGCGTTGATACCAGGACAGAGGTCTACATTCAAAACGCGATGAGCGAACTGATGCAGGGCCGCACCAGCTTCGTGATTGCCCACCGGCTCTCGACCATTCGGGACGCAAAACTGATCCTGGTCATGAACCACGGCAGCATCATCGAGCAGGGCAACCACCAGGAACTGCTGGCGCAAAACGGCTTCTACGCCGACCTGTATAACAGCCAGTTTACCGGTCGCGCCATCCAGGAAGAAGAGGGGGTTTTGCAAGAAGAAGCCGTGTAGGGAGAACAATCTCCGCGACGAGAAATCCAATACATAAAGGATTGTTAATGGTTTCCGGAAACCATTAACAATCCTTTATGTATTTGCCTTTTCAAAATCGATCACATGCATCGGTATATGCTCCCATTATCTAAAACTTACTCGTGCATGGTAGAATAAAAAGAATTGCGTGTATCAGCGAAGGTGGTAAGAATTTGGGTTGCTTCGGGCAATAACGAGATAAAAAAGGAGCTTTGAGATTTTATGATGCCTTCTTTCCCAATATCGTCAGATCATCAGCCATATCGGTTCCCTGTTTCAGTAAAAGGGATTGTCTCCCATAATGGCAAAGTTGTTTTGCTCAAGAACGAACGCGACGAGTGGGAGTTGCCAGGTGGGAAACTCGAACGTGGTGAAACACCGGAAATCTGCGTTGTCAGAGAGATAGAAGAAGAGCTTGGCCTGGCTGCAACGACTGGCCCTCTCTTAGATGCCTGGGTGTACCATATTTCTGAGGGCAGAGATGTTCTGATCTTGACGTATGGCTGCCCTTCCACACCATTTTCCCAGGTGACACACAGTCCAGAGCATAAAGCGGTTGGGCTTTTCAGTCCAGAAGAGATCCCTGCGCTTCAGATGCCAGAAGGATACAAAAAATCGATTCAGACGTGGTTAGACTCTCTCAAGCGCTCTGAAATGCCATAAGTTTTTTGGAAATCATCGGTTTCACCTTTCCCACCAGCATCGAATACCACCGACCCGGCAGAAAATTCGTTATAACTCGACGATACATAAAGGAATAGTAATGGTTTCCGGAAACCATTACTATTCCTTTATGTATCG
>DATAYF010000087.1:0-6629 GCA_036272735.1 Ktedonobacteraceae bacterium | reverse complement strand
GACCAAAAAGGCCCCGATGGTCTTGAGGCACCTACGGATGAAGCAGCAACAACGAAAGATGGAGTAGAGCGATGCGTGCATATGTTTTACCACATTAATCGGAGCAGTAGATACAACTATCCAACCAATATACACTAGCTTGGCGAGTCGTGTGAACAAGGAAGCTCTTGACTCACCCGTGGAGGGGGTTCAGCGGCGTCGACATCGACAGCCATATCGGTCACATCAGCAGACGCATACCGTCCCGGCGATACCGACCATATCTCTTCGGTTTGGCCGCTATAATCATGCATCGCTTTCATTGTGCCACCCAGCACCTGCGCCACTGTTTCAAACAGTGCCAGGGCTTTGGGCTCATCTACTCGCTGAATATCACTCCGGCATTCATTTTGTGCCCTGTGTAGTATATCAGCAATATGTTGAGCATGCGGGTGAGGATTCATCCTCATCTCGTCCTGCATCGCTTCACCTTCCATTCCTTCCACGTTGATCAGCAATCAATCCATGAAGGTCTGCGTTTAATTTGACAAGAGGAATTCTTTTTCTCCTACCAACCTCTTTTGCAACAAAAGACGAGCGCGCGCAAAATAGGTCTTGGCTGTCGGCTCTGGCATATGCAGTGTGCGACCAATTTCCGAGAATTTGAGCTGGCCTGCGTAACGCAAGGTGACGACCGCGCAAAATTTGGGCGGAAGCTCGGCAATTGCCTGGCGCAACGTGCACTGGATATCTCTTTTCTCCTGTTCTTCTTCAAGCGAGCAGTGAGGATCGGGAATATCATTGATGGCAAAGGTATCTTCGTCCTGATAGTCAGAGTCGACATGCGAAAATGGGATCGCCTGCCGGTGCTGTCGCCGTACTTCATCAATGCAACAGTAGCGAGCGACCTGAAAAAGCCAGGCTTTAAAAGGCACTCCTTTTCTCAACGTTGGCAACGACGAATATAAGCGTACGAATACTTGTTGCGTAATATCACAAGCCTGGTCATAATCACCAAGAAAATGTCTGACAAAACCGAAAATGGGCGTCTGGTAACGCTGTACCAGGACTTCAAAAGCCTCTGAATCTCCAGCCAGCGTGTGTTGAGCCAGTTGCGCATCAGAAAAATCAAGCATCGACTCTTTGATGGCTTCTTGCGCAAGCATAAATAACCTCTTCCTATCTACCAAATGAAATTGATAATCAACATCAGGCGTTTCTTTTAACATAGCGCATTGCAACGGGAATTACAATGAAATTTTCAATTATAAGCTCTAGTATAAATCGTCTATAAACGCAAACTAATATGCTATCTCAAAATTTAATGTATTTCTTATGTATATGGGGAATAAGCTCGGCTTTTTCTTACATTATTAATATTTACACTATGCCTGCGCGAAGCCTCGCACCTACGGCGCTCGTGCGATTTTGGTGTGGAGTGGGTATGATGGCCTGGCGTGAGGCTACCATATCCGCTTCTATAGATGAGGGATAATTGCTCACTTAGGGATTATTGGATTCATCGAGCCGGGCGGGGATATTGATCTGCCTCAAGCGATTCCAAAGCACGTAATCGGTCTCTTTTTTCGCCACAACATAATGGCCTGGCTCGACCACCATGTCTGCGTTGGCCGTGAATTCGCCGCGTTCCAGGTGTCGCAGATCGATGTACTTGGCACCTTGTTCCAGGCGTGTCCCAGTGGGTAGAAGCATAATGCTTTTCAGCTCATCATCTGTAAAATCGGCCAGGATCGTGTATAGCTCTTTTATAGCGTACGCTGATTGGCCATAACCACGCACGGTTAGCGCATTCATATTCTCACTCGGATGCAGGTCACGCTCAAAATCTACACGCGGGCGTGCCGTTTTTTGCGGCTGACGCTTTCTTACACTTCTCTCGACCACGAAACCTTTGCGAGGCTGGTGGGCGTTGGAATCGCTGCCAGAGCGCTGCTCCCTATCATCAATGCGAGCACGGGAATTTGCCTGATGCGTGATCCCCAGGCTGGGATCATATGCAGCGGGTGGGCGCTCGACTTGTTGAGGAGGTTTCCCAGGATTGTCATGTGCTAGCGCTTGTTTACGATACGTCTCTCGTTTCTTGGGAGGGCCGGTGGTAATCTCAGTGCTTTTGCTGGGATTATTGCGACCGACAATTGCCCTGGCATGGTGTTGTTGATGTCTCTTTGGCATATAGGCCTCGCTTCTTACAGGCGACCAGGATCACTACTTACGCTGCAAGCCGCGAAGGGAGCAGAGTTGGCTCCTCTGCTCCCTTCGTTGTATATATACTTGCTCAACTTCCACTCGACATTTGTCCACCCTGAGTATTCGTCTGTTGTGGCGAGGTCATCTGGCCTTTGGCAGCGTTCATCTGACCAGTATCAGCGCTTATTTGCTGAGATGCCTGGGGGCTGCTATTGACCTGAATACGGCGTGGACGACTGGTTTGGCTTATCGGTACTGCTACTTCAAGTATGCCATTCTCATAAGTTGTACGAATATTTTCGACATCAATGGGGCGATCAAAGGTGATCGAACGCTGAAACGCACCAGATTGCATCTCGTGCATCAGCCAGTTTTCACGGGCACCCTGACCTTGTTGCTGCGCTGGCTCGTGCGTTAAACGATACATCCCTTTAATGGTCACGGTATTTTGATCGACGGTCAATTCGATATCTTCTGGCTTGACTCCTGGGAGCGCAACGCGCACATGGTAGCCTTGCTCATCCTCATAGACATCCATTGGCGCGACGCCAGTCTCGCCCTCGCCTAACCAGCGCGGTCGCACAAAGCTTTCTTCCAACAACTGATCCATAGCATGTCGAAGACTCAACGCATTATGTAAAGGATTATAGTGTGAAAGTGCCATGATACTGAACCTGCCTTTCAACCGATCTCGTTTGCTCTTTGCTATTCTATCTGAAATACGCCCACGCTCAAAAAAAGGTGACAGGCTCTCTTTCTTCGCTGTTGAACTTATAGTATTGTCCAGGTAGCAAGAAAAGCCCTGTGCTCTACAGCGAAGGCGTTTGACATTTTTTTATAAACATGCCACAGTGCAGGTAGTAAGGATATCCACCACAAACTTTTGTAGAAAAGAGGAAACCATGCGCATCAAACAATTAGGAGCGACCGGACTGAAGGTCAGCGAAGTGTGCCTCGGAACCATGACATTTGGCAACCAGGCCAGCGAAGAGACAGCGTTTGCGATTATGGATGTCGCGGACCGCTCAGGGGTCACCTTTTTTGATACAGCAGATGTGTATCCCCTCGGTGGGGATCTCTCGATGGTTGGCAGAACTGAAGAATTCGTCGGGAACTGGTTGCGCGAACGCAATGCACGCGAACGCATTACCCTGGCAACCAAGTGTGGTGGCGCGATGGGTCCCACAGCGAATGACCAGGGACTGAGTCGTAAGCACATTATCAACGCGTGTGAGCAAAGCTTACGCCGTTTACACACCGATTACATCGATCTGTATCAGGTACACTTCCCTGATACATCCACCCCTATTGAAGAGACCTTACGCGCGCTCGATGACCTGGTACACTCGGGGAAAGTGCGCTACATCGGCTGCTCCAACTACCCGGCGTGGCAATTGGCCGACGCATTGTGGACCAGCACATTCCATAACATTGCGCGTTACGACAGTGTGCAGCCGCGTTATAACTTGCTCTTCCGCATGATTGAAGACGAACTTCTGCCACTGTGTCAGAAGCATCAGGTGGGCGTTATCGTATACAATCCGCTGGCTGGCGGCATCCTGACTGGTCGCTATCGTCAGCAGCGCACAGTCGAGCAAGGCACACGCTTCAGTCTGAAAAAGGCAGGGGAAATGTACCAAAAGCGTTACTGGAACGAAGCCGCTTTTGATGCAGTGGAAGAACTGGCGCATTTTCTGGAACCACGTGGCAAAAACATCCTGCACGTGGCTCTGGCATGGGTCCTTTCACAGCCTACCGTGACCAGCGCCATCGTCGGTGCCAGCAAACCACAGCAACTTGAGGAAAGTTTAAAAGGTATCGACCTGAAGCTGGATGAAGACGAGAAACAAGCCTGCAACGACATCTGGTATCGCCTGCCACGCGAGCGAGACCCACAGATCGCCAGGCGCTAATCTCCTCAGACAAATGTAAAGCGAATACAAAATAACGTGATTGAAAACAATTTCAATCACGTTATTTGTATTCGTGCAACTACACGGACCTATGCTAAAGTGGCGTTGCTATCAAGCAACTTGTCTAGCGTCTCGCGGCGAATGCGATATGCCTGCCGCTCACGCACATGAGGCAGCACCACAGCGTCCAGGGCCCCCTGCTTCACCCAACGACGTACGGTTGTGTCATCGACACGCAAAATGTTTGCAACTTCTGCCACGGTTAAGAGATCACTCATGCATTTCAATCCTTTCATGTTGACGGGAAGAATAACTGGAAACCTACACACGACTTGATTATCTCAATGCAGAACAAAACACGCGTGGTCAACGCTTGTAAAGCATAAGATATCTTGAAAACATATTTATATTGTATAATATCGATCATATGTTTGTAAAGAAGAGGCCACAATTGGGCTATTATTATGTTAACAAAAAGCTTAACGACCTGAAAGGCTTTCATTCAAGTGAAAAGCACAACAGAATTGAGATGCGAATAGCAGAAAAGTGGTTGTTGACGGACGAAGCTCGCTCGGTTATGCTTGTAGTATGTCGGGTTGTTTGTTTAAACGGGGATAGGACCAGAGAGGAAGTAAAGGAGCGACGCAACGTATGCCAAAGATCACAAAGATTACAACGGCCACCGTACAGGCCAACTTTTACTGGACCATGGCACGGGTCTATAGCGATGCCGATGGTGGCCTGTATGGCACTGGTGAATGTTTTTTCGCGCCCGGTTTAAGCCAGATCATTGAAGAGTTCTCGGAGGTACTTGTCGGGGAGGATTTCAACAATATCGAGATGCTCGTCGAGCGCATGCGCTGGGCGGGGCTGGCAGCTGGAGCGCTGGGCGGCGTCATTTGGAACGCGATCACCTGTATAGAAACAGCGCTTTGGGACTTAAAGGGCAAGTATTTAGCAGTTCCGATCTGGCAACTATTGGGCGGCAAGTTCCGTGATGAAGTGCGCATTTACCTGGATTGTCATGCCGCCGGAGCACTCGAAGCACAAACGGCGCTCCAGCAACCGGCCCACCCGGCATGGGCGGAAAAGCTGCCTAAGTTCGATCTGCCAGCTAACGAGGTCATCGCTGCTTCAGCCCAACGCGCCAAAGAGATGGTACAGCAGGGCTATACTGCGCTGAAGTTCGACCTGGACCTGCCCGGCAGCACGTTTGATTCGCCCACGGGCTATCCATTGCGCAAACAGGATATCGACTGGATGGTTGAACTTACCAATACCTTGCGCGACGCGGTGGGGCCAAACGTGGATCTGGCGGTCGATGCCCACTGGCGCTACCGGGCCAACGATATTTTGCAGGTTATGAAGCAGGTCGAATCCTGCCACCTGATGTGGTTTGAAGACCCCGTGCCCTCCTACGATGAGCAGGCGTTGGCCTACCTGCGCAACCAGACCAGCACACCCATCGGCACCGGCGAACATCTACAATTGCGCAAGGGCTTCTGGAATTTGATCGTCAACGATCTGTGCGACGTGGTTACGCCTGACTTGCAGCGAGCGGGCGGCCTGGCGGAAGGCAAGAAGATCGCCGACATGTGCGCGACGACCAATAAATCATACGCGCCCCACATGATCGGTAGTCCACTGGCACTGATGGCGAGCGCGCACCTGGGCGTGAGTATTCCAAACTTTATGGTTTGTGAGTTTCACGCACACGACGTGCCATTTTTCCACGAAATGGCGGAGGGCGGCACGGAAAGCTGGTTCCGTCCCGGCTGGGTCAAGGTGCTGGACAAGCCAGGACTGGGTGTTGAATTGAACGAAAAAGTTGGCAAACAGTACCGCCTGCCCGGAACTCGTTGGTTCGACGAAGTGTGAGGGCAAGCGAGCGAGCGAACAAGCAAGGTCGCATGGAAATGCTCTTGCTTGTTCGCGTAAGGGCTAATCGTATAACTTGCGAATAGAAGCACGATCAAAGCCGTGAAAATCAGTATTATCACTGATCTGGTCGATATTACCAATGAGGCGGTGGCTGGCTATATGCTGAATGTCCAGATCGGTAATTTGCTGTACGATTGCCTGAGCGAATTTTTCACCATGAATGACCTGGAAGGGACGATCAAAAAAGGGCGAAACAGCCACGGGAAGCTCTTCCGTAATCTTCAAGGCATTATGAAAGCGAGCTAAAAATTCAAAGGCTTGCGTAAGCGCCGCCGCACGTCCCTGCCACGTCGATGCTAGTTGAGCACGCCAGAGTACAGGTTGTAGCCGTTCGGCGCATTGCAACTGTTGGAAGGCGGTTCCAAACCACTTGGGATAAGGCCCATACTGCTTCTCCATTAAGAAACAGAGGTTTATCACATCACGTATCAGCCGCGAACCCATGAGAGCAGAGCCAAGCTCATCGCCAACATAACCGGCACGGGGCATCAAATGCTCTTCTTGACCAATACGCTGCCAGCACGACGCCAGGAGAAAAAGCCACACATCATGAGGATAGTAAACAAAACGCTCGCGCATAGTAGTTAG
>DATAYF010000086.1:0-4098 GCA_036272735.1 Ktedonobacteraceae bacterium | reverse complement strand
TGGGGGAGCAGGCGGTTGCTCGACTCGTTGCGGAATGGTGGTGAGCCAGGGAGGAGCCCCGGCAGGAAGATACGAGTACGTAACGGCTACGCTCTGTTGCTTTGGTGATCCACACTGAGGGCAGATTATAATTGATTCAGGTATTTCAGTAGCACATCGATAGCAGCGCATAATCTCTCCATTATCGATATCTTGTTTATTTAGCGTTTAAAAATCGCCTTAGAAGAGTATACCACTAGAAAACACATATGAATAGTCAGGAGCAAAGGAAGATGAGAAGAATGACAAAGCAAACTAAAGGATACGGCCTCCTCTGTGGAGGCCGTATCCTGGTGCGGCAGCCAGTTCCATGCATCAAAAAATCTATATGAGGAAATAAGCAAGTGCCGTGGTATTAGACGACACTTTCATGCTGCGTGGTCTGGGTGGTGGCTACAATGCGAAAGGGTGGAGTAAAGAAGCGGCGGCGAAAGAGCATGACGAGCGCGGGCCAGCCATCTTTCCAGGGATTGAGCTTCTTATCTTCGCGTGGTTCGTAGCCGATGGGTACTTCCTGGATAGTGTAGCCTGCCTGAAGAATGCACGATGTTATTTCTGGCTCGATTTCGAAGCGGCGCCCCGTCATCGGCAGCGCGCGTGCAACCTCAACGGGCATCAACTTGTAGCAGGTTTCCATATCATGAATGTGGCTGCCAAAAAGGATGTTGGTGAGGATGGTGAGGAAGCGATTGCCCAGGCGAGTGGTGAACTTTTGACCGGCGAGATTCCGATAGCCGTAGACCGCCACTTTATCGAGTCCCGATTGCCGCGCCTCTTCCCATTTGTGTACGAGCGATGGAATATCCTGTGGATCGTACTCAAGGTCGGCGTCTTGAATGGTGACGAGATCGCCATTGACCAGGCCGAAACCGGTACGCAGCCCCGCGCCCTTGCCCTGATTATGCTCGTGACGGATAAAGCGATACGATGTAAAGGCTTCTTGCTGGCGTAACTGTTGTAGGACTTCCCAGGTGTGGTCTGTTGAAGCATCGTCGATGACGATCACTTCCATATCCAATGGAACTTGTGACAATACACTCAGTACCTGGTTTACCGTTTTTTCTTCGTTGTAAACAGGTACGATGACTGATATGCGCATGAAAACCTTGCCTCCCTAATACAAAAAATATTCCTTTATAAGAGGACGAGTCAGGAAGGAAATAGCAACAAAGGACTACTTCCAGACCTGAATAGTACCGTCAGTCAGGGCAACAATCATCTGCCGACCAGCAAATGTGAGAGCGCTGATCTGCCAGGGATGATAGAATTTCTGGATCAACTGGCCTGTAGGGATTGACCAGAGATCAATGACCCCCTCGTTGATTTCACTGTCTTCTCGTGCAACAGCCAACCATCGGCTATCAGGCGAGATAGCCAATTTGGAGCTACTTCCCATGGTGCCGCTGGGGATTTCGCTATAAGTGCCGTTGAGCATATCACAGAGCAGAATTTTGCTGGTCATAGAAACATAGGCGACGGTCGTGGCATCGGTGGTCACGGCATAAGGAGTTGTGCTATCTGCGCAGTGACCCAGGGCCAACGAGGTTGTGATATGGGGACGTGGCTTGCTGCTCAGGCGTGCTTTGCTGGTCAGGTCCCAGCGGCGAGCAATGACCGTTTCCTGTTTCTCGTGAGGAAGCTGGGCGCAAGAAAGCGTGACCAGGGCGCGGCCATCTTCGGAGAGCGAGCGACTACGGATAGCCCAGAAGCGGCGATTCTCGAAATTTTCCTCGGTACAGGTGAAGAGCGTATCTAGCCCTTCTGGGGCCATGTCAGCCGCGTGCGTGACGATGTCGGTACCACGTACACCCCAGGCGCTGGGTGCACGGTTCTCTTCGGATGGCAGATATGGCAGAGCCAGTTGTGCGCTGTGCTGCCCATCAGGCGTGATCATGAGAGCAATGTCGATGGCAAAGTGTGAAGGGACTGTGCGCTGGAGCAGTGGGTAGCTCCACAGCCTGCTCCCACTGTAGCTATCCCAGACGTGCAGGTGCAGGCGTCCCCAACCAGCGAGCAGGCGACCGGCGGAAGAAAAACGCAGTTCGCGCAGCGATTCGACAGTCATGGTGGGATCGGCGGCGAACTGAACGGTTTCGCGAGCGGTATCGTCAGTGATTTGCCAAACCATACCTTTGCCATCCAGTGAGCCAGCGGCGATGAGCAGACCATGACCGGTGTGTGCGCTATTGAGGCTGGTCACGACGCCGAGGCTGCTGCTGATGGTGGTACCGACGGTGAGTGGTCCTTTGGAGCTAAAGAAGTTGAGTCCAGAAAATTCTATGTCCTCGGACGGATCGAAGCTGTGCGGACGTGGGCGCGGGCGAGCGAAGCCTCCCTGGCGTAGATCGATAACGCCACCAAGGATCGTATCATAGTTGCGGCGTCGTTCCACGTCGCTCAGCACCGAGTAGGCACGGTTGATGCGCTTCATTTCTATTGCGCCCTCTTCCCCGGCAATGTCGGGATGATAGCGCCGGGCCAGTTGGCGGTAGGCGTGCTTCACCGTTTCGTTATCTGCCTGCGCGGGGACGCCCAGGATGGCATAATAATTTTCGGGTCTATCCATAACCAGTTCTACTATATATACTATTAATTTCAGCTGAAACAAATACGAGCCTGAGGACTGATTAGCACTTTTTGCTTGTTTGTATTGTTCCTCAACGGCTCTCTGAGCAAGTATATCACATATGCCGCCACCACCCATGCACTGCGTCCTGCGGGTAATCTCAACGGCTTATCATATCAGTACGCACGAGGCGTCATCATCTACGCCATTGACCAATAATTACGCTCATATGTATACTAATGCATATACAGAAGAGTGGGAGGAGAAAAGGCATGCAAATTGTCAAGTTACGGCGTGTTGGAAATTCAACAATGGTGACGCTACCAGCAGCGGTGTTAGAAGCTTTGCAAATACATGAAAATGATGAAGTTGCCATCGAAGTAGCGGGAGATCAAATCAGGCTCACACGTGCCACTTCTGATTTGCAAGACGCATGGTCTGCCTACCAGGAGCTTGAGCCACGCTATCGTAACGCTAACTGTCAGCTAGCTGAGTAATCTGAGTTTGGGTAATTGTTGGCATGGGAAGCTCGACAAAGAACGTCGTACCTATTCCTGCCAATGACTCCACCCGGATCTTCCCCCCGTGACGTTCGACAATCTCCTTACTGATAGTGAGGCCGAGACCCCAGCCTTGAATGGGCGAGTACTCTACGATATGGTCACGATAAAACGGCGCAAAAAAAAGTGCTAGCTGCTCCTGAGGCACTTGGGGACCTTCGTTGTGGACTTGCAGGATCACGTGTGTCTGCTCTGGCTTGAGGCGTACATGGATCATGGCTTGCGCGGGTGCGTACTTCACGGCATTGTTCACAAGGTTCGCAAACACCTGGTAGAGCCGTTTTTCATCTGCTTGCAGGAGCACAGGATCAGGTGGAATTTCACCCTGGATAGGGCGTCCTGAAAGCGTATGTTGTGCTTCGATGACCTCGCAACAAAGATTTCTAAGGTCGCAGGTTGTCAGCCGTAATGGAAACAGCCCGGAATGAATGCTACTCAGATCGAAGAGTTCATCCAGTAAGGCGTGTAAACGCTGTGCCTGGCGCTCGATCTTTTCTATATGCGCGCGCATCATGGTTACGGTATCATCGGTTTCGCCTGCTTTACTCAAGCGATGCAATACCAGTTGTGTACGACCAAGAATGGTAGTCATGGGCGTTCTCAGTTCGTGTGAGGCACGAGTAATCACATAGTCTTTGAGTTCATTGGCATGCTCTAAATCGTTATTCGCCTGAACGAGTGCCTGGTTGGTGCTTTCAAGTTTTTGTGCATATATTCGTGCTTGTTGCTGCGCTGCTAGCAGCCCTCGTCGAGCCACCTCTAGCCGTGTCACTACCACCACGCCTACAATTTGCATCACGACGAAAGGGACACCCAGGACGACATCTCGACCAATATCCGGCGTGAAAATGCCTGGCGAGAGAAAACCGGCGATGGCGATCAGCCCAAGCACGATAGCAAACAGCGCGGGACCGATGCCCCATACGAGGGCCA
>DATAYF010000085.1:0-3208 GCA_036272735.1 Ktedonobacteraceae bacterium | reverse complement strand
ACCGGGAGTGCCGGGGAAATTGGGCATATGACAATTGAACTCCAGGGGCCGCTCTGCAGTTGTGGGAAACGTGGTTGCCTGGAGGCACTAGCCGGCGCGCTTGCTATCGTTGCGGAGGCGCAGCAGGGAACCTCGCGTGCCCTCACGGAAGGCCAGGGCACCAGTAGCGCACATGCGCAGCTTGAGATGATTGACGTTGGCCAGGTTGCGCGGGCTGCTCAGGCTGGTGATCTGGCTTGTAAAAAGGCATTGGAGCACGCCGGAGTGTATATTGGTATTGCGTTGGCAAGCCTGATGAGCGCGCTGAATCCTTCGTTGATTCTACTCGATGGCAGCATCATGCGAGCAGGAGCCTTGCTCCTGGAGCCAATCCGTCTTTCGGTGGCCGCGTATAGTTTGCCGAGTTTATAGGCAAACACCCGGATCATGCCAGGAGCGCTTGGGGGGGACGCGGTTGCTCTTGGGGGCATCGCTAAGGTGCGAGATGCTATCTTTGGTGTGAGTTCTTCTGCGCAACTCTCTCCAATGAGTAACGTCACCACTTGAGAGCTCAGTCAGAAGTTATATCTGTCTGTTCTGTAAGGATACGGAAAGGAAGCGTTGTAATGAAGCATCGTGCATTGGTTCGCACATCTCTTCTGTTTAGTATGGTCGCCGCTCTGGTGTTTGGACTGCTGGGTTTCTTCCCCTTTATTGGTGGTCTGCGCTTGATCCCGTCTCATGCAACAAGCGAATTGAACCTCACCCAGTATGTCAATCCCTTTATTGGCACCAACCCTTGTCCTGGCTGTACCTATGGCTTTGGCTTCGATACTGGCGATGTCTTCCCCGGCGCGGCTTACCCGATGGGCATGGTGCAGATGAGTCCTGATACGCCTGCGCACATTCCTGGTGGCTATTATTACCCTGACTCGACCATCAAGGACTTTAGCCTCACCCATTTTAGCGGGCGTGGCTGCTCGGACTCGCAAGACATCCCCTTTATGCCGTTTGTCGGCTCTGGTCCATCGTCCTCCTCGTTGTTCTCGCATAACAGCGAGGTGGCGCATCCAGGCTATTACAAGGTTCACCTCGACGACCCGAATGTGACCGTGGAAGTGACGGCGACGCCGCACACCGGCATGACGCAACTCACCTACCCGCCCTCAACGCAGGCCGGGCTCTATATCAATGCGGGCGGAAGCATTAAGGGGAGTACGAATGCCTCGGTGTCGATTCATACGAGCAACCAGGAAGTGAGCGGCCAGACCACCAGTACGATTGGCTGTGGGAGTGCTCACTACACGCTCTATTTCGCCGCGCATTTTGATCAGCCTTTCAGCAGTGCAAGCGGCAACGGCACGTCCGCGGCGACGCTCTTTTTCAACACCACGACAAATCAGGTGGTGCACACGCGTTTCGGCGTGTCCTATGTCAGCCTGGCTAACGCGGAGGCAAATCTGGCTGCGGAAAACGATGGCTCTGCTAGCTTTAGTGCGGTTGAAAGCGCGGCAGATGCTGCCTGGAACGCGCGCCTGAACAGCATCCAGGTATCGGGAGGCACCCCGAATCAACTGGCCGTTTTTTATACCGCGCTTTACCACACGTTCTTCCACCCCAACATCTACAGCGATGTCAACGGCCAGTACCTGGGCTTCGATGGCCAGGTACATACCGTTGCCTCCGGCCATGCCCAGTACGAGAATATTACCAGCTGGGATAGTTGGCGTTCGTTGATGCCTTTACGCGCGATTCTGGCGCCGAGTGAGTCTGTCGATATCGCGCAATCGCTGGTAAACGACGCGCTGCAAGGTGATGGGCACCTGCCGCGCTGGGAGCAGAAGAGCGCCGACTCGGAAGGTATGAACGGCGATGGCGCGGATATCGAGATTGCGAGTATCTACGCCTTTGGTAATACTGGCTTTGATACCGCCAGTGCGCTGAGCGCCATGGTCAATGGGCAGCCCAAGATCCGCGCGGGATATACAAATTATGTGACCAAAGGCTATGTCACGCAAGGCGATGCGGGCAACTCGGCGTCCAACACGCAGGAGTATACCAACGACGATTTTGCGCTCTCCCAGTTCGCGCGAGCGCTGGGCAATATGCCCGATTATAAGGCGTATTTGCAGCGCTCGAATAACTGGACCAATCTCTTCGATAGCACTGCGGGTGGCTATATCTTCCCGCGTAACGGTGATGGCTCCTGGGCCTC
Organism: Ktedonobacteraceae bacterium; assembly: GCA_036272735.1. GTDB lineage: Bacteria > Chloroflexota > Ktedonobacteria > Ktedonobacterales > Ktedonobacteraceae > DATAYF01. Next base: position 1,014 of record DATAYF010000085.1, on the reverse strand, counting down.
GACGAGCATTACCAGTGGGACTGGATTCCAGGAAGACGACTCGTCCCAATCCACCTGGATGGAACCCTTCAACCTGGCCGGTCTGATCGATAAATTGGGGGGGAACGCGGCGGTTGTGAAGCGTTTGAACACGTTTTTTACCCAGCTTAACGCGGGTCCAAATAGCCAGTATGTCTACATGGGGAATGAGCCGAGTCTGGAGACGCCGTGGACCTACGATTTTGCTGGCGCGCCTGCCCAGACCGAGAACGTGGTTCGATGTATCCAGGACCAGCTTTATACAAATACTCCTGGTGGTCTACCCGGTAACGATGACGCCGGAGCTATGTCTTCATGGTACGTCTTCTCAGCCATCGGGTTGTATCCTGACATCCCTGGTGTGGGCGGCTTCGTCCTTGGCAGCCCACTCTTCCCCTCGGCAACGGTGCAACTGGCTGGTGGGCATACCTTGCAGATTAACGCGACCAACGCAGCGGATGGTAATCCCTATGTGCAGAGCCTGACCGTCAACCATAAACCCTCATCCAATCTCTGGTTGCCGTGGAAAACCGTTGCCAGGGGGGGCATGCTCGACTTCGCCCTGGGCAGCAGTGCGTCGAGGTGGGGAACGAGCCCCTCGGATGCCCCCCCCTCTTTCGCGCCACCAGCGGTCCCCACTAGTTTTAACAATGAGGGGATCAGCGACGATAGCGACACCTCTGCTGCCAATTTCGATGGCCAGGGAGACAGCTATTCGAATAACGCGTTGACTGCGGCAGGTTTTAGCTCAGGCTCGATTGTGAGGATCAACGGGCTCAACTTCCCATGGCCGAGCGTAGTGAAGCACAGCGACGATAACTGGCAGGTGGCGGAGTCTGATCATCCTGCGATGAAGGTGGGGCAGGTCATACCGCTCGCTGAAACGAGCGGTTTGACCACGCTGGCGTTTCTGGGATCATCCACCAATGGTCCATCAAGCGGTACCGCGACGATCACTTACACAGATGGGAGTACCCAGACTTTCACGCTGTCCTT
>DATAYF010000084.1:0-6399 GCA_036272735.1 Ktedonobacteraceae bacterium | reverse complement strand
TGGTGACCTTATTGTTGGCGGGTGTCGTGCTGAATGCGGTGATTACGGCCTTCCAAACGCTCATTTTGACGGTGTTTCCGCGCTCCCAATTCAGCTTGCAGGCGCTGTTTAACTGGCTATCCGGCGGCATCGCGGTCACTGGCTGGTTGCCAATTGTGGTCGTGGGTGCTATTGTTGTATTGGGCACACTGTGTGCGCTCGGCTTATCTGGTGTTCTTGATGCCTTCGCGCTGGGTGAGGAGAATGCAGCGTATCTTGGATTGCCTGTAGAACGCATCAAATTTATCGTGATCATCGTGGCCTCCTTACTAACAGCGGCGGCGGTTTCGATTAGCGGCCTGATTGGTTTTATTGGTCTGGTGATGCCGCATATCATGCGCTTGCTTCTTGGCCCTAGACACCGCTTGCTCATTCCAGCCTCTGCCCTAGGCGGGGCGATTTTCCTCATGCTGGCGGATCTGCTGGCGCGTACGCTCTTCGCACCCACAGTGCTGCCTGTAGGCGTGTTTACCGCTTTGATCGGTGCTCCTTTTTTTCTGGTGCTCTTGCGCAACAGTAAGCGAGATTACAAATGGTGAAGTTACCAAGCGATGCCGATATGTTAGCGGCAAGACAACCACTGTTGGAGGCAAAGATGCTGACCTTCGGCTACGGGGTGCAGGTGCTTTTGTACGAAGTCTCTCTCCAAATTCACACGGGTGAGATGGTCGGATTGTTGGGGCCAAATGGTTCCGGTAAGACCACGCTGTTGCGGCTGTTGAGTGGCGTGCTGAACCCACAGCAGGGGCAGGTTACGTTGGATGGGCGCGACTTGCATAGTTGGGGACGTGTTGGCGTGGCGCGACGTATGGCGGTGGTGCCGCAAGAATTGCATATCCCCTACGCCTTTACCGTTGAGCATATGGTGGGGCTTGGTCGTACGCCTTTCATCAAGACCTTTTTTGGTGCGCACACTCGTGAGGATGCGGCCATTGTGCAAGAGGCCATGGAATTAGCGGGGGTCACTGCACTAGCGGCACGTGTCTTCAATGAACTCAGCGGTGGTGAGCGTCAGCGTGTGATGATTGCTATGGCGCTGGCTCAACAGCCCGCAATGTTGCTGCTCGACGAACCAACGGCGCATTTGGATGTTAAGCACCAGATTGAAACTCTTGAATTGGTGCAGCAGTTGAACCGTGAGCGCGGAGTTTCGGTGATTGCAGCTATCCACGATCTCAACCTTGCGGCCCGCTATTTTCCCCGGCTGATCCTGTTCCAGCGTGGCATCGTCGCTGATGCCGCACCAACCGCAGTATTGGAGCCGGGATTGCTGAGTCGGGTTTATGGAGTGAACGTCCACGTTGGTATTTTGCGAGGTTCGGAGCACATCAGCGTTTCCCCGCCCGGAACCGATAGCAACGTGAGCGAAACCAGCGCGACGTCCTATCCACGCGTGCACGTCATGGCTGGTGGCGGCTCTGGTGAATTGCTGATGCGTGCGTTGGCGGATGCGCACATTCCTTTTATCGCCGGAGCGCTAAACGTTGGGGATAGTGACCATACATTGGCGCTCCGTTTAGCCACAACGGTGATTACCGAGCAGCCCTATGCACCCATTGCGACCAGCACCTTAGCAGAGGTACAAGCGAGTCTGGCGCAGGTTGACCTGCTCGTTATCTGCCCTATTCCAATTGGTCCGGGAAACCTGCCATTGCTGCAACAGGCGCTTGATGCAGCGCAACGCGGCGTTTTTGTGGTGTTGCTCACTTCATCTGGTGTGCGTGGTGCGTGTGATCCCACCGAAGCACAGGCGACCGACGATGGTCTGCTTGAGCGTAGCGGTATGGCGGCCCGCGATTATACAGGTGGTGTTGGTATAGCGTTGCTGCAACAATTATTGCAGGCCGGTGCACTGCTCGCCAATTCTATCGGTGAAGTGCTTGATGTCGCTCGCCAACGTATCAATGCAACGGTGTAACATCAAATTTTTTATGCTCTACTGAAAGGGAGGAATCACCTATGTATTCTGGCAAGAGAAGCCCGCAGATGATCCTGCTCATTCTTTTTAGCCTGGCTACGATGCTGCTAACCGCTTGCGGCGGCAGCACCACATCGCAAACAAAGGGCATGGCTCCTGCGAACCAGCAGATTCTCGTGCTCCCACTCAGCGGTTACTCAGACGTTGCCACGTTTGACCCTGCACTTGCTACTGAGTCATCTGCCATTACTGTCATTAATATGGCCTTCACCGGCCTGGTCCAGCTCGATGACCACCTTCAGGTACGCGATGAACTCGCAGCCTCGCACTCGGTATCGTCTGATGGACTGACCTGGACCTTCAAACTGAAACCCAATTTGAAGTTCAGTGATGGTAAACCACTGACCTCGGCAGATGTTGCTTACAGCATCGACCGTGCACTTGAACCTGACCTCAAGTCACCGGTTGCGCCACTTTATTTGGGACTGATTAAAGATTCGGACAAGCGCTACTCGGGCCAGATCAAGAGCCTGATCAACGATAGTATTTTGACGCCCGATAATCAGACCGTGATCCTGATCGCCAACAAACGAGCCGCGTATTTTCTGCAAACGCTGACCTACCAGACCTCGTACGTCGTTGAAAAGAGCATGATCGACAAGTATGGGAACAACTTCGCCGATCATTTGAGCCAGGGCATCGGCGGTGATGGCCCATTCAAAGTGGATAAGTACATTCACGGGAAAGAGGTCGATTTCGTCCCCAATCCCAACTTTTTTGGACCCAAGCCAAAGGTGAAAAAGGTCGTCATGCCTATCTTCCAGCAGAACGATACTACCTATAAGGCATACCAGGCCAACCAGGTTGATCAGGCACCTGTACCATCAGCACAATCAGCCGCAGCCAGAGCACTCCCGAATGGACAATTCCACCAGGTCCCTTTGCTGGAAGTGCAATTCTATACCATGAACTACCTGGTGAAGCCGTTTGACAACGTTAAGATCCGCCAGGCTTTTGCATTAGCGGTGAACAAAGACGAAATCGCTCACAATATCTACAAAGACACGGTGATTGCCACCAATCATATCATCCCGACCGGCATGTCCGGCTATAACCCGAATCTGACCGGGCCGCTGGGCACCAGTAATACGAACTGCAATCCTAACCTGGCCAAGCAGGTTTTTCAAGAGGGCTTGCGAGAGGAAGGCTTGACACCCGCCACCTTCCCGCCCGTTACCATCACGGTCTCGACACAAGGCTCCGCGGCTGCCAGAGATGAATATGCAGCCGTGCAACAGATGTGGAAGAATACCCTGGGCGTGACGGTTAAAATCAATGATGTAGACCAGACGACCCTCATCACTGCTCGCAACAACTCGCTGAATAATCCCAACGGCTTGCAAATGTGGGCGCTCTATTGGAGCGCGGATTATCCCGATCCACAGGACTGGTTGACATTGATCTTCGGCAAAGATTCATCCAAGAACGGTTTTAATTATGGCCAGAATCATTCGTCTGCCGCAGCCGAGCAGCAGGCCAATCAGCAACTGATGGAGGAGGCGGATGCTAACCCGAATCCGGCAGCCCGCATCAAGCAATACAACCAGGCGGAGCAGCAGTTGGTCAATGACGTGGTCTGGATACCACGGTTTCAGAACACCACGTCCTCCGTGCGTAAATCCTGTGTTGTTGGCATCGTCGATAACGCACAAAACTTCATCCCGCAGGACGATTGGGGGTCTATCTATCTCTCTACAGCGACTCCATGCGCTGATACAGGCCAATACCAATGAACAACGTTGTTTATCTCATCCTGGCTTATAAGCGCGCGATGTAGCCTGGTATCAAGCCATATGTGCAATTTATACACAGGTTCTTCCCAAAAAACCATAAAAGTCGGGAATAAATCAAATGGCTGCGCTGTTGTGATCTGTTGAGGTAGCGGAGGTCGGTCTGCATCAGAAGGCGAACGTCTTCTGGGGCAATCGGCTCACGGTACCGATTGAACGAGTGTTGATATCTCTACAGGAGGCTTACATGTCTGAATTATTGGGCTACAAACATCCCGAAGCACTGGTTGATGCTGATTGGGTACAGGCTCATCTCGATGATCCCAAGGTAAGGATCATTGAGGTGGACGTGAACACCAAATCCTACGATGAGGGCCACATTCCCGGAGCTGTTGGCTTTAACTGGCAGACACAATTGCAGGACCAGGTCGTGCGCGCTCCAGTGAGCAAGGAACAGCTTGAGTCGCTATTGAGCGAGGCTGGTGTCAGCAATGATACCACTATCGTCTTGTATGGTGACAACAACAACTGGTTTGCTGCCTGGGCTTTGTGGATTTTCAAGTACTACGGTCACAATGACGTACGCCTACTCAACGGTGGTCGTGTAAAATGGTTGGCCGACAAGCGCGAAATTACCACTGAAGCGGCTTCATATCCCCGTACCAATTACGTTGCAGCAGGACCCCAGGCTGATATACGTATATTCCGCGACCAGATCGTTGCATCGCTGGGCAATAGCGATTTCGCGACGGTTGATGTCCGCTCTCCCGGCGAGTACAGTGGCGAATTACTGGCACCTGCAAACCTTCCCCAGGAAGGTGCACAACGCGGCGGCCATATTCCAGGCGCGGCAAATGTCCCCTGGGCGTCTACTGTCCGCGAAGATGGCACCTTCAAGCCCGTTGAAGAGCTACAGGCGCTCTACGCGGGTAAAGGTGTGACATCTGATAAGGATATTGTCGCCTATTGCCGTATCGGTGAGCGTAGCAGCCATACCTGGTTTGTGTTGCGCTACCTGTTGGGCTACGAGCACGTACGCAATTACGACGGCTCGTGGACCGAATGGGGCAGCTTGATCGGAGCGCCCATCGAGCGCTAAACGAGCGCTAAATAGACGCACAAAAGCATGGCGGCATCTTCAAGATGCTCAGCCTTGTGAGCCACAATGATGTGGATACCAACACCGCCATCGGAACCCATCTTTCGCAGCATTTGTGAATGGGTTCCGTTTTTTTGTGCTTTTCGTGTTATGATTTTGGTGCTTGCAAACCATCATCTCTCCCCGTATACTTGGTTATCATAACTGTTTGATTCCTTGATCTCCCATGTCATCCAGCCGCGCTTCCTTTCCTTGCGCGCCTGGTGCCGTGCGAGGCATGTTTCTCTGTCTTCATTTGACGGCGCTGTCTAAAGGAGTTTTTAGCATTTTTTATGAGCGAGGAAGAAAAAGCAACTGTAACGCTACGTTTGCCATCAACGCTTAGTACCTATAGCGGCGGAAAGAGTCAAATTGTTCTCAGCGCGAACACTGTCGAGCAGATGCTCGCACTGCTCGCGCAGGTACACCCGCAGGTATGGCACCATCTGTGCACCGAAGAAGGACATGTGCGTGAGCATGTCAGAATCTTTGTGAATAATGAATTAATTACCGGCGATAGCGGCTTGAAAACAGAATTGCAACCAGGGCAGGAAGTGATAGTGCTACCAGCAACCTTTCATTTATAGAGAAAAATACGAAAGTGGTATGCGCAAAGGGACATTTATGCTATTTTGCTGTGTATGGCAAAGAGAAATGTGATAATTAATCATAAAGCATGCATTTCTCTGCTTTAATACAAGATATGCCGATCTGCATTTGCGGTGAGATGATAGAAGGGTAGGCGCTGGTTTATGTTGGCAAGGGTTCGTAGCTGCGCTGTGGTTGGTCTTGAAGGCGCGTTGGTTGAAGTTGAAGTAGATATTGCGAATGGTCTGACAGCCTTTGTGATGGTTGGTCTCCCCGATGCCGCTGTGAATGAGGCGAAAGAGCGCGTGCGTTCCGCCATCAAGAACAGCGGTGGTTTTTTCTCCCAGAAACGCATCACGGTCAATCTTGCCCCGGCCGATTTACGCAAAGAAGGTCCCGCGTATGATTTGCCCATCGCTATAGGCATACTAGCTGCCTCCGGCGCGGCCGATTTCGACGAAGAGGTGTTGCACGAGGCGCTTTTCTTAGGTGAACTCTCGTTAGATGGCAGCGTGCGCCATACCAATGGCGTCTTGCCAATGGTGGCCCTGGCACGCGAGAAGCACGTGAAAATCGTGTTTGTGGACGCGCTGGAAGCCGCGCTTGTCGATGGAGTGATCGTCTATCCGGTGGAGACGTTGGGGCAGTTGGTGGCCCACCTGAGAGGTGAGCGTAAGATCGCGCAGTTCGAAGCTGATCACTCAACCCACCGAGCCAGGAGTCCCCGGCGTTCACGCCTGGGGAGGAATGGCGAGTCCTTATTTGGGGCTTGGGTTGGGTAGAATTGTTCACAGATATGGCGTTTGACATTCTCTGTGAAATGCTGTACACTTGTTCTATGAAGCAGCTGATCACCGCCAAATTGAAACTGCATACCGATCCTGCACAGTTCCAGGCCTTGCGCACGACGCAACTGGCCTATCGGG
>DATAYF010000083.1:0-14460 GCA_036272735.1 Ktedonobacteraceae bacterium | reverse complement strand
GGCGCCACCACGCCACGTAAAGGCACTCCCAACGTAGGTCGCAGATTGACGATGGCGCTTCTTTTTGAAGGTCGGATACTTGCCACGGCCCTCAAAGAAATTGAGGAACGCTTTATCGAGATGGCGCAAGCTTTGTTGCAGCGGAACAGAGGCAACTTCAGAAAGCGAGCCATGCCGTCTCTTCCTATTTCTTCAACAAAGGCAGCAGGGCAGAAAGGTCTTTATAGTAGGCATCGGTTTTCTTGCGCAACGCCCAGTTGTAGACAAATCGACAGCACCCAAAGGGACGAGCAAGTGTCTGCTTCTGCTCGTCTGTGGGGTAAAACCGGTACTTGTACGCGCGTTTCTGTTCCATACTCTACATTTTAACGTACACGGTGTAGAAAATCAACAAGAAGTGCTGCAAGGAACGGCGGCATTCATCCCCATCGCTCGAAGCAAGGGGTCCTCTGACGCCGAACTTATGATAGAAGGCACGATTTCTCAAATGGTGTGTGCCCTGGATATGCGCCGTTCTCGCTACATCGGACGCGCCAAAACGCACTTGCAGCATGTCCTCACCGCCACTGCGATCAATCTGATACGAGCTGGTGCCTGGCTGGAAGAGATCCCGTTCGCGAAAACGAGGCGTTCACCCTTCGCGGTTCTGCGTGCAGCATGGGTATCGTGTTTGAAAGGGTGAGGAGGGAGCAATTCGCCAACAGCATCGATCCTAGCCATACCTCTATTTCTCCAGCTTTGGCGTCTGATTATAATACGAGTTAGAGGATTTTCTTGCAAAGGATGGCACCGAGCCACCAGCAACGTACTACGCTACGCTAACAAAGAGAATGGAGATGTCCATGTATTTTGACTCTAAACTCTTCAACCAAATACTGAGGACCATTCCCTATCCCGTGAGCAAAGTCGACCTTATCGAGATGGCACGGCAAAACAGTATCGATGAAAACCTTATCAGCGATCTTGAGGCCCTTCTTCCCGATAAAACCTTCAACTCTGCGAATGAGGCTTTGGACCTCCTTCCCAAATGGGAAGGCTAAGCGGTAAGAGCAAGATTGTTCCTGAATACTACCGTTCCAGAAGAAAGTCCTTATAACCTCTGCTATCAGGGCACAATCTTCCTGTGTGATAGGATAACTAGTACCCATAGAAGATCACAAGAGGCTGACGTGGGATGACGTGGCAACTCACGTCAATCAACTTCCCCGATCTTTCTCCATCCTACAAGGTTTGGTCTCATCAGACTGCGAACGGATAGGTTTCTGGTACCTCGCCGCTTTCCCAGAGCGCGGTGCGATCCAGTGGCTCAACCGCGAGCGTTTCATCAAGGTGAATGAGCGCATCGAATTGCTCGGGTAGCCGTGCGTCAAAGTAGTGGCTGATCCGTTCCGTTTGTGGCAGATAGATCACGCCAATAGCCCGTTCTAAGCGTGGCCCAAGTAAGGCGGAACTTGCCATCTGATTGCCGCGCAAGAGGACGAAAAAATCGCGCTGTCCCATCTCCAGACCTGTTTCATGGAAGAGCTTCTCGTAGCTTCTCGCCAGGGCCGGGCGTATGCGTTTACGCTCGTAGGGTGCATCCCAGTCGGCTGCGGCCGTGACTGTGCCCGAATAGGTGCTGAAGCCGATCAATACGGCTTCATTGCCGTAGCGCTCCCGCACAAGCTGACCCACATTCAGTTCTCCCTGTTGCCCCATTGACGTTGCTCGGGCATTGCCAACGTGGGAATTGTGCTCCCAGACAACAACCTTTGTCCTTGCGCCCTGTCTCTCCAGGTAGGCGATCAGTTCACCGAGGGTCTCCGCCATATGCTGGTCGCGCACGTTCCACGAGGAGACGCGATCCTGGAACATCGAACGATAGTATATCTCAGCATTTTTCACCAGGCGTGCATTCTGCTCGGCGTAGAAAAATTCGTCCTCTGCGAGGCGCTCATCGCGTTTCGTATATTCATCCCTCTGGCGCTGCAATTCTACGAGCTGTTTGATGACCTCATCCGTGCATGGTTTCGAAAGGCCAAATTCTGCTGCATAGCCGTAGGACTGGCTATCCTCACCGAAATGATCAAAGCAGCGATAGCGAGAGCGAGCGCGTTGGGCTGCCTGGGGGTCCACCTTCTCAAGGTAGGAGATCACCGCTTCGATAGAGGTATACAGGCTATAGAGATCAAGTCCGTAAAAGCCAACGTGTCTACGACCTTCTGGCAGTCTCTCATTGTGCCCACGCAGCCACTCTACAAACGCCAGTACGTCAATATTGCGCCACATCCATACCGGAAAGCGCTTGAAGCCTGACAATGCCTCTTCCCCGGTTTCATCATCGCTGATGCCCCACACATATCGACTGACCCGATAGGCATCTGGCCAATCGGCCTCAACAGCGACAGCTGAGAAACCCTTTTCGCGAATCAGACGGCTGGTAATCTGTGCTCGTGTCTGGTAGAACTCATGGGTGCCGTGCGTCGCCTCACCCAATAAGACAACGCGTGCATCTCCAATGCAGTCCATTAACGTATCATAGTCGGTGTCTTCTCCCGTTAGGGGATGCGCTACTTGACGTACCATGTATGTCAAATCCGAAGACGATGAATTTTGCATGGTCTCTTTCTCCCTGGACAACTCGCTGCATGCTGTTTCTCCCTTGCACGAGTGGCCACGACGAAAGGTGACAAGGCTCAAATCCTCGCGCTTCGGGTGCATCACCTCCGTAGATACTAAATAGCAATCCATTTCTCGCTCAGCCGAGAATCAGCGAGATGGCCATCAGCATCGATAGCCCGCTACACATAACACGACGTCGCTTCGTTGGTAACTGCTCTGCGATCAGTGGAGCAAACCGCGTTTCCCAATCTCGGATGGCTTCATGCGTACACCCAAAGCCGCGTTCGAGAAACATTTCGGCGACATTACGCAGGCTCAGTTTGGAGTGCACCCGCCACAAGACCGCGAGGAGGAGGATGTCCGTGGGGATAGGTGGCCTGATTGTGTACATTTCTTTTCGCGCCGCTTTACCGATACTACATAGATGTAACGTATTTTTCAAAACCTATAGACAAGGCGTTGTAACATCTTTTCAACTCTTACCGGGATATCTTTAATGAACGAAAAATTGCTTAGGCAGTGTCCTTTTATGCATACCATGCTCATATTGACCGTGATTTGTGGCGTCTTAAGCACGATAGTAACTATTGCGCAAATGTTCCTTCTCAGCCAGGTTGTTAACGCGGTATTTTTGCTGCGTGCTCAACTTGCTCAAACGAAGGTCTTACTCTTTCTCCTCCTGACGTCAATAATCATACGCTCTGCACTTGTATGGTGTCGAGAAACAGTTTCACACCTGGGAGCCATACGTGCTAAAACAGAACTGCGTCAGAACACGTTTGCCCATATCCTCCGGCTCGGTCCTACTTTTTGCAAAGGCGAACGGACAGGTGAACTAGTAGCGACCCTGAGCGAAGGTATTGAGCGCCTTGATCCCTATATTAGCCGCTACCTTCCACAAATACTTCTCAGCGTTTTCATTCCATCGCTTATTGCGTTAACCATAATGCCGTTCGACCTCACCAGCGCACTGCTTCTCCTTGTCACAGGACCGATTATTCCGTTGTTGATGATGCTGATTGGTAGTTGCGCGCAGAAGCATATTCAACAGCAATGGCTGGCTCTCTCACGCATGAGCGCCTATTTGCTTGATACTATCCAGGGTCTCACTACCCTCAAACTCTTTGGACGCAGCGTGACAGAACAAAAACGCATAGAACGCGTCAGCGATAATTTTTGCAAAAAAACCATGTGTAGTCTGCGACTAGCGTTTCTCTCGGGAGCGGTATTAGAATTTATGGCCGCACTTGCTATCGGCATGGTGGCAGTCACGCTTGGTATCCGCCTGCTCAATCAGGGTATCTCATTTCAAATCGCTTTTTTTATTTTACTGCTTACGCCCGAGTTTTATAGACCCTTACGGGATCTTGGAACACATCGTCATTCCGGTATGGAGGGGAAGGCTGCCCTACAGCGTCTTTTTGATATTAACAAAGATATTGATATGCTCAACCCACTTCCGGCAACCGAGCAAACGACAACATCCGGCTTACTATCTAGCGACACCCTCACTATTAATTTTTCCGATATTACCTATACCTATCCAGGCAATGAAACGGCAGCCCTCTCTCATATTCAATGTATGCTAGCTGCGCACACCTGCACAGCACTAGTAGGGCGGAGTGGATCGGGCAAAAGCACGCTGGTAAACTTATTGTTGCGCTTTATTGAAAGTAATCAAGGGGTGATCACAGTTAATGGCTTCCCCATGACGGCATTATCGTTAACAACGTGGCGCGAACGTATTGCCGTGGTACACCAGCGGCCGTATCTTTTCTTTGGAACTATACGGGAAAATATTTGTATGGCTCGTCCTACAGCCACAGACCAGGAAATTATCGAAGCGGCAAAACAAGCGGGAGCTTTCGAGTTCATTCAACAACTTCCTCAAGGTTTTGATGCAGAAATTGGTGCACAGGGTATGCGCCTGAGTGCGGGCCAGGCTCAACGGCTCGCTATCGCTCGCGCCTTCTTGAAAGATGCACCATTACTCATTCTTGATGAACCCACATCAAACCTCGATCCAATCAGTGAACAACTGATTCGTCAATCGCTACGACAGTTAATGCTCAACCGTACAGTCCTGGTGATTGCTCATCGCTACAACACAATCGTCAGCGCAGACCAGGTAGTAGTACTGGATAAAGGATCTATCGTAGAAATCGGCTCACCAGCGGAACTTATACAAAAACAAGGAGCCTTCGCACGTTTGATGATGAAACAACGGGGGGCGAGAAGCCAAATATGAAAAGCTTGCTGCGCCTGCTGCAATTTCTGGCTCCTTTTCGTTGGCAAATAGTGCTCGCCGTCATCCTGGGTTGCACTATGGTAGCCAGTAGCATCATATTGCTCAGTATGGCAGCCTATTTAATCGCAGCGGCAGCTTTAGCGCCATTGCTGCTCCTACTGACCTTTCCGATCTATATTGTCCGCTTTATGGGGGTACTACGTCCGGTTTCAAGATACAGCGAACGCCTAGTTTCGCATGAACTGACCTTTCGCCTGCTCACTAAAATACGTACCTGGGTTTTCCAACACCTGGAACCGCTAGCGCCCGCTCACCTGCTAACCTATCGTAGCGGTGATATACTTTCACGCCTGATTGCCGATGTAAACGAGCTGCAAAATCTGTATCTACGTATCGTCTCCCTTATGCTCATAGCAATACTGATGAGCATTTTTACCCTTGTTGTCTTCCTGGTATTCAGCTCAATACTCACATGGGTGGCATTTGGTTTCTTGCTAGTAACCGGGCTAGGTGTTCCGTTGCTTTCACTCTGTTTATCACGTGAACTGGGTAAAAGACAACTGGCATTACGCGCTGAACAAAAAGCGCATATTGTTGATGGAATTCAAGGTATTCAAGATATGCTCATATATGACCAGAAACATACTCAACAACAAAAAATCACGCACCTCGATACGATGCTAGGCAACATTCAAAGGCGGCTGGCATACATCACAAGCACGCAAGAGGCTCTCAACGATTTTATGGCGAATATAGCAATGTTTTGTATTCTCATCCTGGCTATTGCCCTTATTAACAACGGGTCCATTAGCGCTGTTTATCTGGGGTTTCTTGCCTTACTGATGCTGGGCAGCTTTGAAGCCATACAACCACTTGGACAGGCATTTCAATTTCTTGGACACTCCGTAGCGGCCGGAAATCGACTGTTTCATATTACTGATGCCTCACCGACTGTGATCGAATGCCCTGATCCACGAGCACTCCCGCAAGAGCGAGAATACGCTATCACGTTCGATCACATCTCATTTGCTTATAATGCCGAGGATGTCATAAAAGATGTAAACCTGCAACTACGTCCGGGTACCTGTACGGCGATTGTCGGCCCGAGTGGGGCAGGAAAAAGCACACTGGCAAGGTTGCTGTTGCGCTATTGGGACCCAGCAAGTGGCTTAATCTACCTTAACGCACAGGATATTCGCCAGTATAAGCTTGCTGATCTACGCAGTCTGATTGGTGTAGTGGCGCAAGATACCTATCTTTTCAACAATACCTTGCGTGGCAATTTGTTGCTAGCACGAACCGAGGCCAGCGATGATGAGCTGATGCAGGTACTAGCACAGGCTCAACTAGGCGATTTTGTACGCCAGTTACCACAAGGATTGGAAACATGGATTGGAGAGCAGGGATTGCGGCTGTCTGGAGGTGAGCGCCAGAGGCTGGCTATTGCTCGCGCTCTTTTAAAAAATGCGCCCATCCTTCTATTGGATGAAGCGACAGCTAATCTTGATCGACTCACCGAACAGGCACTAATGGATGCGCTCTTTATGCTCATGCAGGGACGTACTACTCTGGTAATTACGCATCGTCTCATTGCCATGGAACGCATGGATGAGATTATCGTTTTACAGCAGGGAACCATACAAGAGCATGGCATCCATGCACACCTGCTAGCACAAAAAGGTCTCTATCACCAAATGTACGCTAGTCAAAATGCCATCTTAACCCTTCCTGCTTCAGAAGGAAGATAAACTTCTCTGGTCTTCTGTTGCTTGCCGCTTGTAGCGGTTTTCCTGGGGTGTGGGCATGCTGGTGGTTGGCGGCGAGCTGACCAGCATGCACAAAATAAGGCGCAGCGCCGCAGGCGCTGCGCAGCCAAAAAAGAAGGTACTGCATGAACATACCAACCATATTATCGCGCCTGCAATTTGGCTTTACTGTCGGCTATCACTATCTCTTCCCACAGATTACCATGGGTTTAGCGCTATTGCTGGTAATCTTGAAAATCCTCTATAGGCGCACAAAAGATGAGCGTTATAACCATGCTGTTCATTTCTGGGTAAAAATATTCGCCATCGTCTTTATTATGGGAGCCGTTACCGGCATTCCTTTGGAATTCCAGTTTGGTACGAACTGGTCACGCTTCTCTGCATATGCAGGCAATATTATCGCTCAAACATTAGCAATGGAGGGGGCATTTGCCTTCTTCCTGGAATCGGCATTTCTCGGCGTCTTTCTGTTCGGCGAACAACGCTTTGGGCAAACGATACACTTGCTTTCTGCCATCATGGTCTGGATCGGTACATGGGCTTCAGCTGCCTTTATCATTGCCACTAATGCCTGGATGCAACACCCGGTTGGTTACACTATTACCAAAAACGGGCAAGCGCAGCTTACAAACTACTGGGCGGTCATTTTCAACCCGTGGATTCTTCCACAATACCTGCATACCATGAGCGGGACCGTTACTACCGCAGCGTTTTTGATGGCAGGACTGGGCGCATTTTATCTGCTCTCTAACAAGCACATTGAATTCGGGCGCATGTTTGTAACGATCGGCGTGCTAGTCGGGTTAATCGTCACTATTATTCAGATCTTTCCTACCGGAGATATGGAAGGGACGCAGGTGACTCACTACCAGCCAGCTAAGCTGGCGGCAATGGAAGGGCTTTTTAATACCGAACGCGGTGCAGGAATTATCATTCTTGGACAGCCAGATCCGGAAAGCCAGCGTATCGATAATCCCATTATCGTCCCTAAAATACTGAGCTTCTTAACCTACAGGCGCTGGACAGCAACAGTGACGGGCCTCAAGGACATTCCAAAGGATCAATGGCCTGACTCTATCAGTCTGCTCTACTATAGCTATCATATTATGGTAGGGCTGGGAACGATCTTCGTTGCTATAATGGGATTGGCATTTCTGTTGTGGTGGAACAAACGGCGTCTATTCAATACCCGTTGGATGTTGTGGACCTTGATGCTCGCTGCTCCATTCCCGATCATAGCCAACACCTTTGGCTGGTTTACTACAGAAGTAGGTCGCCAACCCTGGATCGCTTTCGGCCTTTTGCGCACTGCGCAAGGCAACTCTCCATTAGTCTCTTCAGGGAATATCTGGTTTACCCTACTCGGCTTCCTGGGAATCTACTCGTTGCTGGGATTGCTGTGCATAATTTTGGTTGTCCATGAGATCATACGTGGTCCGGCTGTTCAGGTTGAACCAGGCAGACAGCAAGAGACCGCCAATGTTGATGGCATCTACTAGACAGGAGAAACAACAAATGCAAACCTTATGGTTCATCCTGGTGGCTTTTATGCTCAGCGTCTATGTACTACTGGATGGTTTTGACCTGGGTGCTGGGATTATACATCTGTTCGCAGCTAAAAAGGAGCAAGAACGCCGCGTGATTATCCGTGCCATTGGCCCGGTCTGGGACGGCAACGAAGTCTGGCTCATTGCCGCAGGTGGAACATTGTTTTTTACCTTCCCGCTTCTCTATGCATCTAGCTTTAGCGGGTTTTACCTTGCCCTGATGATTGTGCTCTGGCTATTGATCGGACGGGGGATTGCTGTTGAATTGCGTTCACGTATTCACTATTTACTATGGTCTTCCTTCTGGGACAGCATTTTCTTTATCAGTAGCGCTCTCCTCACTATCTTCTTCGGGGTAGCTATGGCTAACGTGCTCCGTGGTGTTCCCCTCGATCAACATGCTGCCTTTTTTGAGGCCTTATGGACCGATTTCAATCCTTACAGCAGTAATCCAGGCATTCTCGACTGGTACACAATTCTCGTCGGTTTACTGGCTTGCTCCACCATTATTATGCATGGCGCCAATTATATAACTGTAAAAACTGAAGGTCCGGTACATCTACGAACTCATAAGATCGCCATCTATAGCTGGATTGCTACCGTTGTACTCGCTATTCTTGCTACCATCGCTACATTTTCAGTACAACCAATCATCCTAAAGAGTTATGAGCAACGTCCCTGGGGATACATCTTTCCTATCGTTGCGCTCGCCGGACTTATCGGAGCAGGCTACTTCCGCTATAAGCAGCGGGATCTGCAAGCTTTCATTGCATCAGGAGCATTCATTGTGGGAATGCTTGCCAGTGCTGCCCTGGGCATTTATCCAGACGTCCTGCCTGCAGCCAATCCGGCGTACAGCTTAACCATTTACAACGCTTCAGCACCACACTATGCTTTAATAGTTGGACTGATCTGGTGGTCAATAGGCATAGTGCTCGCGATCATTTACTTTGTCGCAGTCTACCGTCTCTTCTCGGGCAAAGTAGAACCTGTCGACACCCAGACGCATTAGATAAAAACTTTATCTCGCGGAGCATTACTTACGTTATGACGTGAGGCATGGGAAAAGCGGGGATTGCATCTATAGTGTCACAACCTGGCAAGCATCCAGATTGTGCAAAAGTCTGGTGTTTCTTCTTGGTGAACTGGCTATAATTCTTCTTTTTCTCTCATACCAACGCATGTTATTAGATAGGAAATAGCTATTTACAGGTAATAGGGTTCATCTATTTCTATGAGATGATTCGTAATCTTCTAAAGTGTGATCTATAAAATTATCCAATATGTAGCGCGGTTGTCGGGTGGAACCCGATCATCGAGGAAAAGAAATGGATACACTTTTATTGCTGATAGCGAAAGTTGCAGCATCAGCAGGTATCGGGATGCTCATCGGACTGGAACGTGCATGGGCGCATAAAGAAGTCGGCACGCGAAGTTTCGCCACCGTTACATTGCTTGGTACGCTCACCTGGTTGGTCTCTCCGACGTTGGCCTACGTGCAGTTCGGGATACTACTGGTGGTACTCATTCTGATCAACGTGTATGCTCTGCGGAACGAGCAATCTCCGGAGATCACTACCTCCCTCTCTCTGGTGGTAGCCAATGTGCTGGGTATCATGAGTGGGATGGGAAACTTTTTCCTTGCATTTGCCAGCGCACTCGTGATCACAGCATTGCTTGCCTGGAAAACGGACATCGTCACCTTTAGCAGTAAATTGACAGTGGAAGAGATTCGCGGTACGATTCTCTTCGGGTTTATTGCCGTGATAGGCTATCCGCTACTTCCTGACCGTTTTATCGATCCCTGGCAGGTGCTTAATCTACGCTCCGTCTGGTTTACCGTCGTGATTGTGTCAAGCTTGAGTTTTGTCAATTATGTGCTCCTACGGCTATTTGGCACACGCGGAATACGCTATAGCGCGATCCTGGGTGGATTAGCGAATAGTGCGGCATCAGTGGCTATTTTGGGGCAAGCGGTGCGAGATGATCCAGCGACCGAGGCTGAAGCGCCAACAGATGTCGTGCTCTCCGACCTGGCAATGATTCTACGCAACTGGGTACTGGTCGTCGTCTTCTCCTTTCCACGTGGTATTCAGGCCAGCATCAGCACCTTGATCGTACTGGTGCCGATGATGTTGGCAGCGGGCATTCTCGCACTTTTTGATCTGCGACGTTTCAGGAGGTCAACGCAGGAGGCTCCCCAACAGCTTGAGCAAGAAGCTCCGCAAAAGCGGCGGCTCAAGTCTCCTCTTGAGTTGCGTTCAGTGCTGCAGTTTGGCATGTTGTTTCTGGGATTAATGGTGATAAGCGGGGCGGCGCAGCGCTTGTTTGGAACGATTGGCTTCCTGGTCGTTGTGGTGCTAGGCTCGTTGGCGAGCACCGCGTCTTCCTCTGTGCTAGTAGGTCAGGAGCTCAGTAAAGGGCTCGTTGCGGGTTTGCCTGCCGCAATTGCTATGTTCCTGGCTACCCTGGTGAGGCTGTTGGAGAATGTCGTTGTCTTCTGGTTCATTGCTCGCAAACGTGATGCAAGCCTGCGCCTGCTACTGCTTACGGCACCAATTGTTTTTGTGGGCATCTTGGCACTCGTAGGTGTAATATTCTTTAGCAGGTAGTTCGGGGAGGGAGCATACCGGGGGCTGTGCTGCAAAAATCTGAGAGGATGGTGTGGTGTGAAATCTCACGTACCTGTTCAGCTTAGATAGCCCTCCAAACAGGTTGGCGATGAAGCTCACCGATTTCATTGAGCTTTCACCCGCTGAGGTTCAACGCACCGGTATTTCTAAGGCAGAGTGTCTCCAGTGCGGCGTGCGGCGCGCTCAGAACTGTACGTCTGCAAAAAATGACCGTCACATCCCCGGCACATTCGCCTCGCACGACGCAAGCAACCCACAAGGAAGAACGCTCGATCAAGCAACAGGGTAGTGTTGACTGAACCGTAAATCTTCGTTTTTCAGACCATATCTTTTCGTCAGATTCAAGTAAATGAGCCTGGGAAGCCAGGATAGAGGATATGAGGAAGAAGAGACTCCGCACCATAAATTTTCCAGTCCCTCAAAAGAAAGAAATACTTTTCTGCCTTGCCACGCCAGAAGAAAAAGCGCAGCATAACCTTTCGTGGGCTCTTGTGGTGAGGTGCTCTGTAAATCCCAAATTTGGTGAAGCAATTTCAGCACAATTATCTGAGGGAATAGCCTTCAAATTGCCTCAGATAATTGTGCCCATTTCCTTTCACAGAATGCTGCGATTTACAAGTAGAAGGCAGACACACCTCTCGCTTGCCCCCCAATCCGCGTTGCCAGAATACCCATGAGCTGTGGCGTTGTCAGCACGCGCACCGAGCCAGCCGAGTCTTCCCATCCCCTTGCGCATGGATGGGAAGAGTGGATGGGTGGGGTGACCAGTCTCCATTGACGCCGATGCGGTCTCCATGCTATCATCTGGCTGATGAATAAAAGATATCTGTTCCCCTCAGGCGGTGTGAAGCCGCTTTTGACCGCGTAAGCCCGGCACAGATCGCGCTTACGTGGCTGTTTGTGAATAGCGCCCTCCTCACGCGCAGCGCTGATCGCGTTGGTGCGAGGATATGCGTTGTCTTCATCCTGCGATGTATCTCAGCCCCGTGTTGATTGGACCGCGCCTCGGTTGCCGGGCTCCTTTTGCTTCCCTTCTTGCAGAAACAAGTTGAACGAAAGGATGTTTCATGACCAACACGGAACTCATTCCACAACAGCCCGTTTCCCTTTGGCGCAATCGTGACTATCTTTTGCTTTGGCTCGGCAACGCCGTCTCCTCGCTCGGCACTTCATGCACGCAGTTCGCGTTTCCGCTGCTCATAGTGGGACTGACCCATTCTATCGCTGCTGCCGGGCTGGCGTATAGCCTGGGACAGCTTCCCTACGTCCTCCTGAGCCTACCCGCCGGGTCGCTGGTAGATCGCTGGCCACGCAAACGCGTGATGCTTCTCTCTACCTTCTGCTTGATGGTGTGCGTGGCGAGCATTCCCCTGGCGCTGTTGCTGACCAGCGGACCACTGCGGCTGCTTCTCCTCTACGCCATCGCCTTTGGCCTGGGAGCCATTTCGCTTTTCTACGAGCTGGCCGGATTTGCAGCACTGGCATGGATCGTGCCAAAGAGCCAGCTCACCACAGCAGTCGCACAGAACGAGGTGATTGTTGGCTCCAGCGCGCTTGTCGGACCCGCGCTGGGTAGCTGGCTCATAAGCCTCAGCAGGCTGCTCCCGTTCGTCGCAGACGCACTTTCCTCTCTGATCTTGCTCGGCTCACTCTTCTCCATCCGCTCGCCCATGCAAGACGAACGGAGGACGCAGCGTCACCACCTGCTGGGAGAAGTGCGCGAGGGACTCACCTGGCTGTGGGAGCATGAGGTCATACGCTCGATCTTCCTGATTTCCAGCTATGTCAACCTCACCATCACAGCCAGCGTGCTTCTCGTCCTGGACATTGTGCAACAGCAGCATATCCCGTCCGTGCTCTACGGCCTGATCGTTGCGGTTGGCGGCGTCGGGAACCTGCTTGGCACGGCGCTCTGCCCGCCTTTGCAACGGCGCATACGCATAGGCCTCACGCTTCGCTGTGCCCTGATCGTGTTCGTGGTGCTCTGGCCTCTCTATGGCTTCATCACGACGCCACTGCTGTTGGGAGCCGTCTTCGCTGCCATCGCTCTCGCCGACTCGGTCCGTGCGATCTTCATGGACAGTTATCGCTTCGCCGTTGTACCAGATGCCCTGCAAGGCCGCGTCAGTAGCGTCTATCGCGTGATCTTGTTCAGTGTCCTCACCATCGGCTCCTCCGCACTCGGGCTGAGCCTGGAGCATCTGGGCGTGTTGCCGACCGTGGGCATCGTGTGGAGTGGCCTGCTTCTGATCACCGGATGGCTGTTTCTCTCTCGGCACATGCGGCAAGCGACATTCCCACACGAGTAAATCCCACCATGCTGCTGCTGATACTCATGTATAAATCGCAGCATTCTGTGAAAGGAAATGGGCACAATTATCTGAGGCAATTTGAAGGCTATTCCCTCAGATAATTGTGCTGAAATTGCTTCACCAAATTTGGGATTTACAGGTGCTCCAATCACTCTTTTCGCCTTGCACCCACCGTCGCTCTGTCTGAAGCGTCTGTGTCTTTCGCCTCTCATGAGCAGGATAACGGAGAATCCCATTGCGGAGTTGAAGTTGACGCAATGCTGCACATTCAGGGCATTCTCCACGCGCCACTCTGCTGTCCTGAAAGCGTCCTGGATCGATACCTAGCACATCAGAAAAGATGCATCTTGGCGTGTTTGCCGACGGTGCCTGATTGCCCACTGGATCACGGACAGCCGCTCGCTCGACCGGGTTTCCTTTACGTTCCCGCCCTCCTCCATTTGCGGCAGGATTGACTGTCTGAGCTGACTTCCTCTCGTTGGCATGAGTATCTACTAATTGCTGGAGTTCTTGTTCACTTTGCACTTTGGCTCGTGCCACTCGATGCTCTCCTGTTCGAGCTTCCATCTCTAAACGAGCCCGTTGGTCGGGCTGTAAGGCCGAGCTAGTGAGCGGATCCACCGTCAGAACCGTCTTGTTCTCGCTCCAAAGCGCATCCACGGTCTCGACGATCCAATCGCCTAACATTCCTACACATCCCATACTCCATTCCCCAAACCAACGCCAGTGAGAGAGCAGTGCTGGCACATCGACCGTCAGAGGCACGTTTTCGAGCAAGCTTTGGAGAGCACCGACAAATTCTTCACACTCTTTCTGATTATCCAGATGATAGCGAGGAAAATGATGATCGCGCATTCTCCGTGTTGTTTGGCCGTTGAGATGGCAGTACTCGTACAAATCAAAGTTGCCCACCAGGACGTGCAGCACATTGGTACGATCCGCGAGCGCCTTGAGCCAATCTAACTGCGCCGTCGGCTTGCGCAGAGGATCAGGGGCCAGCAGGTGCTGGCCTTCATCCACAAAGACCACTTTTACCTGAAACAACCTCAGAGCATACTCGACCACATTGCGGACCTCCAGCCATTCAGCAGGATCATTGCTCTTTTTTCCTCGATTGATATAGAGCGGCAGATTTTTCGTCCGATCTCGGATGGCCGGATGGTGCTGAAACTGGTCAAGCACTTGCTGGTAATAATCCAGGCGCGCCGCCGATCCCACATCTTCTGGTGATGCCTGCACGATCACCGCCGGGACCACAGCGGGATCTGTTTCCGCATCGCGTAACTGACGCACGATCTGCTCCACAACGGTCGATTTGCCCACTCCCCCTGCTCCATGGCGCGGCTAGCTCCG
>DATAYF010000082.1:0-7176 GCA_036272735.1 Ktedonobacteraceae bacterium | reverse complement strand
GAGCAAGCGTCTGCTTCTGCTCGTCTGTGGGATAGAACCTGCACTTGTACGCGCGTTTCTGTTCCATACTCTACATTATAGCAGACATGGTGTAGAAAGTCAACAAGAAATGCTGAAAGGAACGGCGGCATTCATCCCCATAGCTCGAAGCAAGGGGTCCTCTGACGCCGAATTCACGATAGACGCCTTCGGAACAGCCACTTGCGGTACCAGTTGATCGACGCAATCCTCTGCTGTATGCTATACTTGCTCACGTTATATTTACCAGAGGAAGATTTATGGATACCAGACTAAAGCAAACACCAAAAGATTCGTTACCTCTGTCTTCGCAATCATCGGTTGCTACTCCTATGCGTAGCCATTCTATACTTTCTATACTGGCACTCGTCGGGCTGGCGATTGTCGCACTTATTCCACGCCTGATATTGGCATTGCAACTCGACGTAGTAACTGATGAGGTTGTCTATCTCTTCGCGGGTAAGGTCTATATGCCTTTACTCACCCATTTGAATATAGGCTCAAGTCAATGGCTGCTGAACAAAGAACATCCGCCGCTGGCCAAGTTTTTCATGGGGTTCTGCATCGAGTTGAATAGGGTGCTGGGGAACCATATAAGCGAACTGCTGGCCGGGCGCCTGCCGAGCATCGTGATGGGGACGATCCTTGTGCTGGCTATCTATTGGCTGGGTCGCGCTCCCTTTGGACGCAAGGTTGCTTTGATCGCGGCATTTGCCCTGGCGCTAAGTCCCTGGCTCTGTTATTTTAGCGCATTGGCCTACCTGGACATGACCATGACAGCATTTGTGACGCTGGCCTATCTGGTGCTGTGGCACGCGCTACGCCGCCCCTGGCTTTTTGTGGTTATGGCGCTGTTCGTGGGCCTGGGCGTTGACAGCAAATATCCAGCCGCGCTTGTGATACCGGCTATCGTCCTATTTACCGCGTATTATTACTTCCTGTTGCGGCCAACCATGCCGGTCGAGCAGCGGTCAGCATTGCCCTGGGGCTGGTGGGGAGCTGCCGTGGTTGTGGCTCCGCTGGCGTTCTTCGTGGCTGACCCGGCTATCTGGCCCAGTCCAGTCAGTCGCTTGCTCAGTAGTTTTCGATTTGAAGAGACGCATTCGTCAAATGGTCACCTGACGTTTCTGGCAGGCCAGGTGCTTACGCATGTGCCAAAGTGGACGATTGTCTACATGATCTTCACCAAAATGAGCGCGTTCCTGACCATTCCAGCCGCTTTTTTCGTGATCTTTGCCGTCGTTATGCTGGTTCGCTACCACTTGCGCAAAGCAAAATTTGATCATATGCAGGCCGCGAGCTATGCCTACCTGGTTATCTGGCTGGTGTGTATTCTGGTCGCGTTCAGTTTTCTCAATATTGCCGTCGGTTCCCATTACTACCTGCCTCTGGCTCCGTCTGTGGCGCTGGCAGGCGTTGCAGGGTTGGCTCTCATCCTGCAATTCGTTGCCGACCTCGTGTGGAAAAAGGCGCAGCACCTGGAACACGACGATGCTGACACGGTTGATGCAGCCTCTGGGGTGACTGCAAGGGCCACGACACTAAAATTTGCACCATATGTTGTGATCCCGACCGTGCTGCTGGCGTTGTTGGCGATTGGGCCGCACCTGCTCGGCGTGAGTACGGTCTACGCGGCGGAAGGATACACCACCGAATTTTTCAATAATAATGAAAATACGCGGCTTCAGGTGGCGTATCCGGGCTATCGCGATGCGTTACAATGGTTGGTGTCCGCCAGGCATACCAACGCGAAGGTTGGGTTGATCGCGACGAAGGGCACGCTAGATGGCTACAGTCCAACTACCAACTGGTTTACTTATAATAAGGATCTGATCGGGCGTTTTCAGTTGTCGGAAGTGCTGCCAACAGCTAGCAACTACCAGGGTTATGATTACCTGGTCTGGCCCAAGCACCTGGTGCAACGCGGCTATCCATTGCCACCCCACGCGTACATCATACATGTCGTCTCTGGCGGCAATACGATCTATTGTTATATTTTGGTAATAGGCACGTAAGAAATGGAGCAGAGTATATAGGATGCATCTACGCACATTGAAGCACTTATAGGTAATACATAAAGAAAGGTCAATGGTTTCGCGAAACCATTGACCTTTCTTTATGTATTACCTATAAGTGCTTACCTATACGCACTCGCGCAGTGCGACGCTGCCGCTCATACTGCGCAATTTCATCAGTGCGACCACTTCGAGTTGGCGCACGCGTTCGCGTGAAATGCCCAACTCTTTGCCAACTTCCAACAACGTGCGGCTCCTACCATCGCCGATGCCGTAGCGTAGTGTGACCACAGCGCGTTCTCGTGGCGTCAATACCGCGAGCGCGCGATGAAGTTCTTCACCGAGTAGGTGTTGTGAAGCCGTATCCGAAGGGGCAGGTGTGTTACTATCTTCTAACGTGTCCGAGAGGGCGTAGCGTGCCTCGTCATCGACCGGGGCATCTAGTGACACCGGCTGCTCGATTACGCCGAGCAGGTCGATAACATCGTTGACACCAAGGTTGCACGCCTCGGCAATCTGTTCGGGCAATGGATCGAGACCATTTTCTTGCGAAAGTTGCGCTGCGACACGGCGTACTTTGCGCAGGCGTGTTGATACGTGTTCGGGCAGGTGGATCATGCGGGATTGCTCACCCGCGGCCCGGCTGACGGCCTGGCGAATCCACCAGGTGGCATAGGTACCAAAGTGACAACCACGATGGTAGTCGAACTTCTCGGCTGCTCGCATGAGCCCCATGTTGCCTTCCTGGATTAGATCGATGAGAGGAACGCCTGTGCTGGTGTAGCGGCGGGCAATCGAGATGACCAGGCGCAAGTTGCATTCGATAAGCTTGCGGCGCGCCAGCCCATCACCGGCTGCTGCTTTTTGTGCCAGCTCGATCTCTTCTGCATGGGTGAGTAGGCCCAGGCCACGAATATCGTGCAGGTAACTCTGAAAAGCATCTTCAGTGCTTGTAGCTTGCTTGGTGGTGGAGATGTTGGCTTGCCGTTTACTCGCGGGGAGGGTATCGCTCTCCTCTTCCTCAAACAGAGCATAGCGTTCCCCAAGGGCCTCCTCTATTTCGTTGAGTGGCTCAGTAGTGCGCTCTGGTTGCCCTATGCTCTCCAGATCGAGATTTAAATTTGCTGTAACGGCGGCAGGGAACCTTGCTATCCTCTCTGTATCATCTCCTAGCATGGTCCTGCGGTCATCTCTGACAGGATCAACAATTGCCATGATCCCACGCTCCCTTCAGGAAACTTACCGACAAAATCAGCGTCGGACTCCGTATGGCCTCGTGGTCAGCACGTACGTGCCGGAATGCATGTGTGTGCTCTTATTTTACGTGTCCAGCTTTTGCTATCTTTGCCCTCATTTTAGAAGATATGACAGGGCTACTACATCGGGTGATTACCTTAAATAGGCTAAGGTTTTAACCTTATCTTCTGCGCACCAGTCGCTGCTTTATCTGTGTATACGCTGGGGCTTGATAAAAAGATTTATGCAGGCAATTGAGGGAATACCGACAGGGGGCGTATGATCCAATGCTTAGGTGTGGTTGGGATTGATTTCATCGAAGGGATCGGTAACGCCGTGTCCACGGTCATAGAGCAATTGTGTGGGGTCTGCCTCGTGATCCTCGTAGTCGGGGCGTTTATTCCATTCTTTATCGTTGACCTCATCTTTGGACATGAGCAAATAGACATGCTCGTTATCGATACGCGCAATCGCGCTGTAGGGGATGTAGCGATCATGATGAAAAATCAGCCCTTTGCGCATGAGAAACGAGTCTTCATAGATCTCCTCAACATGGCCTAGATCGTTGTCGGCTGAGTCGTGTACCGCCATGTGGGTACGTACATCGTTTTGTGTCCATGCTTTCATTGTGTCGTCGCACTTTCTATACTGGTATTTGTTTAACCGTTCTCACTTTTTGGTACGGAGTATCGTTGGCAATGGTTTCAAGGTGAACTGGCGTCCGTTGGGCGAACGGCCCCCGCAGGCAGACGACCTCTCTTTCGGGGTCGTAAAAAGACGAGCGCCCATTGCTATTGCTGCAACGAACGCTCGTCTTTACTTCTATACCTACGAGAAAAGGTCTGGTCCTGCCCTAGAATTTGGCCTTGACGATGCCTGCGATACGGGGCGTACCAATGCCTGTTGCCATATCGTAGTTGGTGGTCGTCGGATAATAGCCATTGTTGTTTTCGGTCTGGAACTTGCCGGTAATGTCGTGGAAGACATTGTTATAGGCGTTATTGGACCGGAACAACTGGTAGAGCCCGTAGCTGGCACTACCGAAGCGTGAGCCATGCACACTATTCCACAGGCCGATGATAGAGGACCACACCGGGCTTGACAGGCTGGTACCACCGATACCAAACCAGCCATTGATCTGTGCACAGATGCTATTAGTGCTTGCAGAGCCGGTGCAATACTCGGCGTAGGGGGTGTATTCGTCAGCGTTGGCGGAAACGTCCGGCACCTCGCGGCACTGCTGTCCAGTAGCGGCCTGGCTACAATAGGGTCCTTTCTGGCTGAAAGAACTGGTGACACCAGGGCCATGCTGGAAGGAAGGTTGTGCCCAGAAGTTGCTCACACCACCGCCGCCAGCGCCCAGAGCGGCGCATTGGCTAAGGCCATAGCTTGAACCACTGCACGCGTCAAGCACGTTCCACACCGTCTCGGAACCTTGAGGATAGGTTGGGTGCAAGGCTTTGCCAGGATCATAAGTGCCGAAGGAGGTGCCGCCTACGGAGGTTACGAACGGCTGCGAGGTTGGATCATCAACGGTAAGCGCCGTGTTGCCAGAACCACGCAGGCAGTCGAACGCGCCCGTGTCGCCCGAAGAACTAAACATGCTCTGACCCTGAGCCGCCATTTGCATGAAGGCGACCGACTCGGCCTCAGCATTGGCGAGGCCAGCATCCAGCTCGCACAGGCCCCAACTTGAACTGATCGAAGAGGCCAGATCGTCGCTGGCGATCTTGAAGTATTCGTTGACGCCAGTGACGCCGAGGAAGTCGTTGGGGGCATTGTAGACGATAATACGGTCAACTTTAGGGGCAATGGCAATCTGCGTCTCGACGTCGGCATTTACCTCGATATCGCCCGAGTAGTCGTTAGCGGGATTACACTGATCACCAGTTGGACAGACCGGAGTGATGGGACCACCATCGACGTTGACGTTGACGATGGGCACATTCTCAGAAGCGCCAAAGAACTGCTTTTCGTAGACCTTAATATCAGCGGCCGTGTAACCCGACAGCTCAAAGAGGCCCAGCGTGGTGCCTTTGCCTTGCCCACGGCTCCCCATCTTGTAGATCGGGTTCGCGTCGTACAGGCTAGAGATCTGTGAAGGGGCAAAACCGCTACCACCAGGGCCAGCACCATACTTCGGTGCGGCTCGTCCCTGCTTCTGAGCGGCGGAACGGGTCGTGACGTAATTGGTGTGCAGGCGATAGGTGTTGGAGAGACCCGACACGGCGGTAACCGTATTGCTCAAGGATGTCGGAACCTGCACATTGGTGTCGTTCTGGTAGAAGGACTGCCCGTTCGCGGCTACATAATTGTTGACGCGCGTATGGAAAGCGGCCTCAATTTGTGCCGTAGTGCCGGTAGCACGTACCAGAAAAGGCGATGGGGAAGCAGCACCCTTGAGTCCGGCCTTTTTCAAGAAGCTGTTTACCTGTGCAGTCTCGGTGGCAGAGGGGGCAAATTGCTGGTTGAACTGGCCCTTTGCCAGCCAGTGATGATACTGGCTGCTCCCCGGATTGTACAGCGCACTGATCGTGTTCGAGAGTTGGCCCTGGTTCCTTGACTGGAGGAGCAGCGAGACAGTCATGGGAGCACTACTGGTGTGGTGGCCGCTCAGGTGTGCCTGAGCAGGCGCTTTGGTGAAGCTCCCATTGAGTGAGACGTACGCGTTACCAACGGCAGCAGCGGAAGCGTTATGGGCGAAAGTAAAGGCGCTGAATGTCGCTGCAAATAAGCCCAGGATGGCTGCCAGGGAAACGAGAGTACGCCGGGAGACACTAAGTCGACGCATTGACAACATTTGATCTCCATTCAAATTTTTAGTTATAGCGATGTACAATACATCCTTGCATCTCTTGATGCAATGAAAGAAGGGAAAACCAAAAAGTATAGAAGTAGTTGGAAAACCAATAGATGTAAATGGTAATAGTTCAATTATTGATCAGTACCGATTTACATGTCAAGAGGTGTGTGGTTGAGGATAGGTTGAGGATAGGTTAAGATGAGGTTAAGATGAGGTTAAGATGCGGTGTACGATGAGCGTGAGGTTGGGCTGCACGTATGCGACGGTGGCATGCTTTATGCTGTTGTCCAAAGAGCGAAACAGCAGGGTGCATAGGTGTGGGGATTTACTTAGGAGGATCATAAATCGACAACATTTGCTGTAATTGCTCCTTTATTTGCGTTCGCCAGGCTTTCGGTTCCACCAATTCTGCCCCTGGCCCAAGCCAGCGCAGCAATTCGAAGACGATGGCCTGGTTGTCCTCACCAATCGTCATGATTATTTGATTGTCTGTGCTCTCTTCAAATTTGGCATGGCAATAATACCAGTCCCGCTGGAGTCGTTCCGCCTGTGCCCGCGTGAGACGAATGACGACAGGGGCATTGCGTTGCCATTGATCCATAGCCGACCTTAGCCATGTGTGCCCTAAAAGGCCCTGGACGTCGAACGCATTTGGCGTGTATATTGATGAGGAAGCCATCGTGAGACAGAGGATACGATCCGCTCGCCACAACCTCATAGCAGCATTACCATCTCGTTTCCTTCCGACGAGATACCAATGGTTGCGGTCCCAAAACAACCCCAAAGGGATGGTAGCCGCCTCTTGCCTTACAATAGACGGGCAATGCATCCCCGAGCATTCATGCCGGGGATGCATTGCCCGTTCCTTCTGGGGGGAAGAGAAGGAGGGGCTTTCCTACCAGAGAAAGCGTGAAACACTTGACAAAGGGTTCCTGCGTCTGCTAGCAGTAGAACACGTATTCTATTGACGGAAAGGCAGAGGCATGGCACCGATGCGGACCAGGAAGCAACGAGCAACACCCACGTCCGCAACGCCGACCAGGCGGAGCACGAGGACGCCCACGTTCCTGTTGGAACTACCCCTGGAGGTCGGAGCAGGCCAGG
>DATAYF010000081.1:0-15433 GCA_036272735.1 Ktedonobacteraceae bacterium | reverse complement strand
GGATGAGAAAAAGCTGGCGAAGGCGCAGAGGCGACACGCTAAGAAGCGTAAAGGCTCCAAGAACCGCAAAAAGGCGTGTCTCAAGGTCGCTCGTATCCATGCCCGTATCGCTGATCGACGCCGTGACTTCCTGCACAAACTTTCGACCAGACTCATCCGCGAGAACCAAGTCGTATGTGTCGAGTCGTTGGCAGTCAAGAACATGGTCAAGAACGGCAGTCTCAGCAAAGCCATCAGCGACGTGGGCTGGTCGGAGTTTGTGTCCCTTTTGTCCTACAAAGCTGAATGGTATGGGCGTACTGTGGTCAGGATTGACCGTTGGTATCCCTCCTCCAAACGCTGCTGTGACTGTGGGCATATTCTCGACTCGCTTTCCCTTGATGTTCGTCATTGGACGTGCCCTGAATGTGGGGTTGCCCATGACCGTGATAG
The DNA here is from genome assembly GCA_036272735.1 of Ktedonobacteraceae bacterium. Classification (GTDB taxonomy): domain Bacteria; phylum Chloroflexota; class Ktedonobacteria; order Ktedonobacterales; family Ktedonobacteraceae; genus DATAYF01. The sequence continues at coordinate 15,001 of DATAYF010000081.1, read as the reverse complement.
CAATGCTGCAAAAAACATTTTGGCCGTGGGGCTCACGGTGGCTGCCTGTGGAGAGTCTGTAAGACCCGGTGCGGTGAAAACCAAACCGGGCAAGACTCAACGAAGCAGGAAACCCTAGAGGCAACTCTAGGAATCCCCCAGCTTTAGCCGTGGGGAGCATGTCAAGATTGTAGCCCATGCTAGCCAGCTAGGTGCTTCTCCTTTCGAATACGAATGGATCGTCCATTCGGTTACGATCAAAGGCGGTACATAAAGGGGGCGCGTGGTTTATGAGGCGAGGCGAGGCCATAACCTTGCCTCTCCTCATAAAACAAAGGGTGAAAAAAAACATTTGCATGCCGGGTTGTTTATGAACATGCTGGATCTGAGGGTCCCAGGTTGTTGCCGTAATTAGTAATTTTCCAGTTTGAACTGTCGGGATCAGTTTGTAGGGTGAAGGTAATCTGGAATGACTTAGATTTGCTCCTTGTCACCTGGTAGGTCAGGCTCTGGCTGTTGGCGCTCTGGGAGGCTGTATTTCCGTTGATCCTTTGATAGCTTTGCACGGTCCCAAAGCAATGGTCGTCACTTTGTGCCGCTTGTTTGAAGGTGCTAGAGGGCATTGGCAGGGTAATTGCTGGTCCCAGGTCTTTGTATGCCTGATCGTAATTTTGGGTTTTCAACGCGTTGAGAAAATCTGTAGTGGTGCTTCTCGCGCCAGCGGTCATATTCGCATTCACGCTAGTATTAAAGATGCTCCAGCCCCCGATGGTACCGATGATCGCACAAATAACCACCACCACGCTCAATATCAGTAAGCGTCGTCTGAGTGCCTGCTTGTCTACTACCTCGGCCCTGGGTTTAGCGATTCTGGGTGTTGGTGGTGGTGCATCCACGTGGGGCATGTTAGGAGGACGCTGGGGAATAACTCGCTGCTGTCCCGAAGCGAGTTTCTCGAATGCGCCTGTTCCTGCTTGCCTTGGGTCTATCGCTTTGTGGTATCCCGTCGCCTTCAATGCGTTGAGACGTGCTGCTGTCAATCTACTTATCGGGTCGTTGTCCTGTTGCGGTTGCCCCTGCATGTATTCTCTCCTCGTATCTCGCAATTTCGTTAGGTTGCTGGTACTTAGAAGTGTGGCCTGTGTCGCTCTTTACTCTTGGGTCCGTTTATACAAGAAGAGGCGGGAACTCTTATTTAGCTTTCCGTCTCTTCTTTTTGCTTAACGCTTATTCTACTATAATGAGTCGATTACCGACTGTCAATTCACTAGCCCAGGTGAGAATGTCCGCCTAGTACTGGATGTTTAGACAGAGGGATACGTTTTTGATGGTCGTTCACACGGGATAATTCGCTGGATCATAGCGCTGGTCCTGGTGAGCCTCGTTGAGTTTGGCCTCGATAAACTGAAGGATACGTCTTTGGAAACGTGGTTTATCGAATTCCAACGCATGATTATGAATGACATGAGGATCGAATTTATGCTCATCAAAAGTTGCCAGCGCTTCCATTAAGCTTGCTGCTGTTTGTTCGCGGAAGAATATTCCGGTCCCGCCATCAATGATGGATGACAGCGCGCCGCCAGCGCCGTAGGCGATAACCGGCCTTCCGCAGACCTGTGCTTCAAGCGGAGTAATGCCGAAATCTTCATCTCCGGGGAAGAGGAACGCCCGGCAATGGCGGAAGTAGTTGATTACTTCTTCATCTGGTAACTTTCCCAGGAAACGAATGGTTGGCCCGGCCATCTTCTGCAAGCGGGCGAGGTCGCGCCCGCCGCCAATAACGTAGAGCGGCAATTGTAGCTGATTGCAGGCTTCGATTGCCAGGTCAACTCTTTTATAGGGAACCAGGCGGCCGAGCGTCAAAAAATAGGGTTCTGGTTGCAGGTTGGCGTCAAAGGGGAAGCGATTAGCCTCGACCGGAGGTGGGATGACGACCGCGTCACGATGGTAGTATTTACGAATGCGCTCGGCTACGACTGGAGAATTGGCGATGAAGTGGTCCACGCGCATCGAGTTGGTCTGGTCCCACACGCGAAGCCCCGTAATAATCATAGGGAGAATGCCGCGTGCGACTCTGCCTAACTTTTCGCGCTCGACATACTCATCGTAATTCCAGCACCAGCGCATAGGTGTGTGGCAATAGCAGATGTGCATGGTGCCGGGCCTGGTGATTACGCCCTTGCCAAAGGCGCTGGAGCTACTGAGGACCAGGTCGTAGCCACGCAGGTCCAGACTTTCCATGGCAAACGGGTAGAATGGTAGATAAGGCTGGTGGTGGGTGGTAACCAGCGGGAATTTTTGCATGAAGCTGGTGCGAATATCCATCTGCTGAAACGCGGGATCAACGCGTTTCGGATCATAGATGGACGTATAGATGGGCGCAGCAGGAAAAATCTCGTGCAAGGCCATCACGACCCGCTCTGCCCCGCCCATTTGATTCAGGTAATCATGTACTATTGCTACTTTCATCGGCCTAATACGCTCCTCGTCTTGATAGCACTGCAGGGATGGTGCGCAGCAAAATCTGGAAATACAGTCGTAATGACCAGTTCTCGATGTAGTACAGGTCCATCAAGACCCCCTCATCGAAGCTAATATCGCTACGGCCTCGCACCTGCCATAAACCGGTGAGTCCGGGCTTAATTGCCAGCCGTCTCTTCTGCCAGTCTTCGTACAGTGATACCTCCCTAGGAAGCGGTGGTCGTGGACCTACCAGGCTCATCTTGCCCGTGAGAATATTGATCATCTGTGGAATTTCATCCAGGCTGGTCAGGCGCAAGAACTTGCCAATAAGCGTCCTGCGTGGGTCGTCCTTCATCTTGAAGAGCGGCCCCTGTGCTTCGTTACTTGCCAACAGGGCGGCAAGGCGTTGCTCGGCATCGATGTACATCGAGCGGAATTTCAGCATATCGAACCACTGACCGTTCAATCCCACCCGTGTCTGCCTGTAGATGATCGGTCCTGGCGAGCTAAATTTGATGATAAGGGCAATGCACAACCACAGAGGCGAACCTACCAGGAGGATCAGCGATGCGACACAGATATCGGTCATGCGCACGAGAAAACGCTGGACTTTGTTCAGCGATACCTGCTTGATGCCGATGAGCGGGATGCCTTCGATAGCTTCCATGTCGATGCGCGAAAGGCTCAGTTCATAGAGGTCTGGAATGAGTTTAAATGAAGCTCCCAGGCGTTCACACATCTTGACGCTACGTACGGCGTATTGGTGCATCTGCGCGGGCAGGGCGATAATCACTTCATCAACTTGCATCGAGCGAATAACTAGTCCAAGATCGTCGATGGTTCCCAACATCTTGAAACGTCCAAAATCGCTCGGCGGTTCGTTGAGGTCGTGGAGGAAGCCGATGATGGAATAGCCAAGGACAGGATTGGCTGTAATGTGTTGCATCACCATCTTGCCGAGCCTGCCCGATCCTACCACCAACAAGCGCGTCTCACCTAATCCTAACTGGTATAAAGAGCCTACGATTACTGAAACAACCAGGCGGCCAAAACAGAGTAAGATGATTGCTGTGGCCCATATAAAAGGAAACAATAGACGTGAACTGGCTTGCGCACTTGTTTCGGGCTGGAACACAAAGTAGTACGCGATCAAAAAGACCAGGCCGATAGTACAGGAGCCGACAATGGACCACACCTGACGAAACCAGCTTCCGGTCAGGCGAATGGTGTAGAGCCTGCGTACGGCAAAAATGACGATTAGGCCGATGACAACGGCAATGCCCAGACCCATAAACTGACTGAACTTCGCATCTTTAAAACTGCCTGGTGTATCGAACAAATTATTATGAATAGCACTGAGAAGCGGGTTATTGCGCAGGATTTTATAGCGTAGCTGGAATGCCAGGCTGAATGCTGCAAACGTGAGCAGAGCATCGAGTATGACCATAACCACACACTCCAATATACGCCACTGCCGACGATTCGAGCGGCGTTTGGAGATTGCTTTGGTTATTGGCCCCGTTGCTCCTCCAACCATTTCGAGTGATCCCGTCTTCTCTGATGTAGAGGTTTCAGAAATTGGTATTAATTGACTATGTTTCACGGTTTTAAGCCATATTCTTTATACTATTGCACAACAGATATACTGTGTTGCGAACGGCTTTCTCTGTGTCTCTCAGCTGCCATTTGGTAAGCAGCCTGCGTCTGCTCTATCATGTGTCGGAGCGAAAATTGCTCTGCCACTACGGGTGCCATCTCGTGTGTGCGGGCTCGTAGCAGAGGATCATGTATTGCTTGATTCAAAGCCTCGGCGAGTGCGTCTGTGCTATGAGGATCAACACATAGTGCCACGTTGGCTCCCGCTTCTGGCAAGCTAGAAATATTCGAGGTCACGACTGGCACGCCACACACCAATGCTTCAGCGACGGGAATACCAAATCCTTCATAAAGCGAGGGAAAGGCAAATGCAGTAGCGGCACGATACCAGAGCACTTGTTCTGTGTCAGCTACGAAACCGGGGAAAATCACCTCATTTTCAATGCGAAGTTCCTGTACCGTAGCAAATATACTATCATATAGCCAACCTTTACCTCCAGCTATGACGAGCTTCTCGCGTGTGGGCGTACGCTGGCGTAGCTGGGCGTAGGCTTCGATGAGCGTCTGTATATTTTTGCGTGGTTCCAATGTGCCAAGATAGAGGATAAAACCCTCGGTAAGTCCTTGTTTGCGACGAAACGTTTGTAGCTCTTCTTGTGTTGGTACCTGTTGAAATCGTTCGTCTACACATGGATAGACGGTTTGTATCCGCTCTCTGGCTATGCCTACTAGTTCATGAACATCTTGCTTTGTGCTCTCTGAGACGGTAATCAACATGCCTGCACGCTTTAAACTGCGTATGGTGAAAGTCTGATGATAGAGCCTTTTGAAGCGCGTGAGCACCTGTGGAAAACGAAGAAAAGCCAGGTCATGAAGGGTAACGACGGTTGCGCATTGCTTTGGCAATCGTTCGGGCAGAACATTTACCGGAGAGTGGAAAACATCGATCTTTCTTTGTTGGACGAGCGAGGGGAGCACGAACTGTTCCCATGCCACCCTTGCAGCTGGTTTGTTTTCCGGCCAGGGGGCTGAAACATAAGTAATAGATGGATGTTGTGGTAGGCGCTCGATAGTCTCTGGCCCATTGACGAAAACGGTATATTCATCTGCGTGCTCACCTGGCTGCTCTGCTAGCCCCGTCAAGAGATATCGAATGTAGCGGCTGACGCCGCCATTGCGATAGTTCTGGCTAAAGGATAGTAGTTGTGCATTCAAACCAATATGCATGCTAGCAGTGTGCTCCTCGTCAATGTTATGAAGAATTTGCGGCTTCTGCCGGAAAAATTTCCTAGCGTTTTTTATTCTCGCTTTTTGCAATTTGCACGTGTAATAGAGACATATCGCGGGCTTTTTTGCTTACTATTAAAAAACGTCCTAGAAATTTGCGTGGTAACATATTAGCCATTCCCGCACACGTTGCCGCCCCAATTATAGGCGTGCAAAGCCATGCCTGTAACCTCTAGTATACTCTGCCTGGTCGGCGATTACCTAGCAGGTGGCCCAATTGGTTGGCTTACTAAGCGTCTTTCCTACCTTTATAAACGTTGGAATGCGCCATTTCGTTGTGACGTGTATCACTTTTTAGCAAGTGATTGCATTTTATATAATAATACCGCAATTTGCTTTATCTGTGTAGTCATTGCCGCGGTTTGTTCAGGGCTATCTTCGCCGTATGGGTTAAACGTGCTCAGGTCGAAGACGATTGGAATATTTTTCCCTGGTGCAATGCTCTCGATGGGGTAGCTGCCCGCACTCAATGGAACGACGTAGTTTTGTGCTCCATACACCCGGCAACAGGATTCTTGCATAGCCTGGATGAATGGTTCATGGCGCGGCGTTTGCCGTGGCAACCTGGCCATGTTTTTTTGTATCCCAATATCTGAAAAGCCCTGTTGCTGAAGGTACGTCTGTAATTTTCTGTAAATATCGTCGGGGTCTTGTTGAGACACGAGGTGAAAATGCACGTGTACCTGTGCCTGTGCTGGTAATTTGCGTGGTTCCTCGGCGGTACCATCCTCCTCTAGACCACTGATGGAACACGTTGGCAATAACAGGTGGGCATAGTGAAATTGAAATCCTTGCAACCCTAAAAGCGGTTGAGCTATGCCTTGAGCCTGTATATATTGCTGAAGGCACATAGGCAAGGTGTGGAGAACTGCTATCTGTTGGTCTGCTTCTGGCTGCACATCATCGTAAAATCCGGGGATGAGAATTTCTTCCTGTGCATTTTTTAGGGCATTGATAGCCCATGCCAGTCGCCACAATGCATTGGGAACCACTGCACCGTGTGTGCTGGCGAGGGGTTCGGTTGCCGTGCGGGCACGAAGCTCTACATCCAAAATTCCTTTACATCCCAGGGCAAATAGGGGGGGCGAGGCTCTGATCGACTCCTCGCTATACCAGATGCATCCAAGGTGGTTGTGCGTTTGCGGCTGAGCCTGCGAATACAAATCGGCTAGCTGCTGACCACTTGCTTTATCACCATTCACCAGGATGTAGTGTATTTGGATAGGAAGCGTCCCCAGGACTTTTTGATAGGACGCTATGGCGACCAACCAGGTGGCAAGTATTGCCAGGTACTTTTTTCCTGGTTGCCTGACTGGTACGTAAATGAATACCACTGGTGCTGCTTGCTCTCCCCATGCTCCATAGATTCCATTATGAGGTTGGGCGTGTATGCGGCTTTCGACTCCGTAGGAGCTTGCTAGCGCTACCAGAGCCTTTGCGACCTCATTCTTTTCGTTTGCTGAGGCAATTGTATGCCAGATCTCACGCTGCTGTTGCCACTGTTTTTGATAGTCGTGAATGTGCTCGTCGATACACTGAATGAGCCGTTGTACCACGTCTTCCATCTTAACTCCTGATTCTCTCCTGGCAGTAAGAGCTAGTACCGCCAGTTTACCTTCTTGCATGCTGAGATTTGAAAGAGTATACTCAGGTGCAGTGAGCGCTAGACGGTGGCAATATTTTTGTACACATTTAAGGGCAAAGGAACATTAGGCAACAGAGAAGTGCACAATATTCGCGAAAGTTGGTAATACATTGCGTTTTTCTCTGCATCGGTGTATTATAGCCTAAAGTTTCAACAACTGCCTACTGTGCAGTTGGGACCATTTAAGACCTATTGAATTACGGGAGAGAAGCGCGTTGTCCAAACAACTTCGGCTTGATGTCGCGCAATTGACGGACGTTGGCCGTAAACGTCCCCATAATGAAGATAATATGGCCTACGTTATGCCTAAAGACCCCCAGGTAATGACGAAAAAGGGTGCGCTCTTTATTGTGGCTGACGGCATGGGTGGACATGCAGCAGGTGAAGTTGCAAGCGAAATTGCCGTCGATACGATCAGCAATGTCTACTATCAACAAGACGATGGTGAGGATGCGCCTGCTTCATTGTTGCGTGCTATTAAACGCGCCAATACCTTAATTCGTCAGCGTGCAGCCGAAAATATGTCGCGCAGTGGCATGGGGACGACATGTGTCTCCGCTATATTGCGTGGTGGAACCGCATATATCGCAAACGTTGGTGATAGCCGTGCATATCTTGTGCGAGCAGGCCAGGTCAGGCAGGTCTCGCAGGATCACTCCTGGGTGGAAGAACAGGTACGTGCAGGCTTATTGAGCAGGGACCAGGCTCGTTCTCATGCTCAGCGTAATGTCGTTACCCGCGCTTTAGGCACGCAGTCTGAGGTTGAAGTCGATATCTTTACTGAGAAGATAGAAGATGGCGATACGTTTATTCTTTGTAGTGATGGTCTCTCTGGTCAGGTATCGGATGATGAGCTACATACCATTGTGGACAAGTACCAACAGCCGCAGGAAAGTGTCTATCGCCTGGTTGAACGTGCTAATGAGAATGGCGGTCCTGATAATATTACTGCTATTATTATTCACGTTCTTGACGCTGGTTGGGACCCGTATCCCGTTCCTGTCGGCGGGCGTGAACTCGCAAATGCCGAGACTTCCGTGCTCAGCCGCGCTTCAAGCTCTTCTCTAAGGATCACGCCAAAAATCGACGAGTCCCAAACACAACCTATGCCTCCGGCTCGTTTGAATGGCTCTGCAAATTTGCAAGAACCCTCTCGGACTGCTCTTGCGCCTGCTCGCCATAAGAATCGTCGTCTGCTCTTACCGACCGCTGCCTTTTTGGTGCTGGTGATCGTGGCTCTGGTGGTTGGAGGTTCTTACTATTTCTTGCGTCCAATCCTGTTCCCAACAACCAATGTGGATGCTTCTCTATCCGATGCTTCAACGCAGGTTGCGCAGGCGAAAAAAAACCTGGGAGCCAACCAACCAGGCAATGCGTTACGTGCGCTCTCATCTGCCCAAAAAGATTTACGCTCCTTAGACCATATCGCTCTGTCTGCCAGCCAAAACCAGAACATGAAGCAGCTACAGAATGATTTGGTATCAACTACCCAGTCTGCGATTACCGGATACGATCAGCAGTCTTTGATTGCTTCCTTGCCGTGCCCAAGTACGACTTCTGCGGCTATCAACAATGGCAGCACCAACACGCAACCTATTGCCGTTGCGACTGCAAATGATGCTGCGAACAAAGCATTTCGTTATGCTTTGGGTGCGGACCATAACTTGTATCAACTGGATAACGGCAACACACTCACTACTAAGCAGAGTTTGCCTGGCAATCCACGCGTCTCCTTTGTGAACAGTGATCAGCAGCATATCCTGGTCCTGACCTCCATGACCAAAAATAATGCGACAAAATATAGTCTCGATGTGCTGGCTCCTAAAGCTGGCACGAAACCCGATGTGGCTGTGACTACGCTCGACACGTATACGAAGAACGGCGTGGTCCCCACGTTATTGACGGCCTGGCAGTCTGATACCTATCTCGTCTTGACCTCGCCGACGGCTCCCAATTCGGCGACCATTTTAGATTTTTCGATGAACAATGGCAAGTTGGGCAATCCTCGTTCTTTGCAGATCTCAATTTCGACGAGCATTGCCAGCGTCGCGGCGTTTCCCAATCATCAGTTGTTCTTGCTCAATGGTGATGGGAACATTCAGAGCTTGCAGTTCGGCTCCAATAGTCAGGCATCTAGTGTCGTGTCGCAGCATCCTATCCCCTTGCCCCTGACGATGAGTGCGAAGGATTTTTCGTTACAGACGGATGTGCCTGTACCTGGGCAACCCTCTTCTTCGTTTCTGGCCTTGCCAGTCGTTTCTCATGCCGCTTTTTTAACGGCCAATCTGGTGAGCAATGCCCCGCGTCTCTACGTTATTGATGGTTTTTATCACCGCATTATTGCTCTGCAAGTTGCCCAAAACTCTGTCACGCCCATGCCTACACCAGCAAATGGCGGGAAGACTGGCGGCGGCGTTGCTACCCAGGCTCAACCACTGACAATGTCGCTGGTGCAGCAATTTGTTTCTAATGATCTGTTCAATACGGTAAAAGGCGTTGCGACCGACCCTAAAAATGCAACACTTTATCTCCTGACGTCGAATGGGCAGGCTTCGCAGTCTAACCTCGTCTCGGTTGGCGTCGATCCCCAGGCCAATGCTTGCACCCCCTAAAGTTCTTATTCCGAAGACCAACGCGACTGCCGTGGCTAGCGCTGCGAGTGCTGCGCGCTCAGGTGTTCGGAGAAGTATAAAAGATTGACTACTCGTGTCAAAATAGGAAGGAATAGGCAGTGAGTAGTCATGTCGTTTTTCTTCTATAGGTATTAATCAGTTGTCTCTATTTTTGTGTCGTGATGAAGGGAGATCGCTTCGGTGGGTTTAGAGGTACATTATCGTACGCACACGTGCGGCGAATTAGATACAGAACATGTTGGTCAACAGGTAGTGCTTTCGGGATGGGTTAATCGCCGCCGTGATCATGGTGGCCTGATTTTTCTCGATCTGCGTGATCGCTACGGCATCACCCAGGTTATTTGTGATCCTGAGCGTTCATCAGAGGCGCACCGCGTTGCTTCGGAGGTACGTTCTGAATACGTGGTACAGATGAGTGGGACCGTGTCTCGCCGCCTTCCTGGGACTGAAAATCCCGCGATGGGCACTGGTGCCATCGAGGTCGTTGCACAGGAAATTGTTGTGCTCAATCCCGCACGCACGACTCCCTTTCCTATCACTAATGAGTCCTCACAGGTTGACGAGTCCCTGCGCCTGAAATACCGCTACCTTGATCTGCGCCGTCCGCAAATGCGTGACAATATCGTTTTGCGTCACCGTGTGGTGAAGGCGATGCGCGACTACCTGGACGAGCGCGATTTTCTTGAGATTGAAACGCCCATTTTGATGAAGAGTACTCCAGAAGGTGCCCGTGACTACCTGGTACCGAGCCGTCTGTACGCGGGCGAGTTCTATGCGCTCCCTCAGTCACCTCAGCAGTTGAAACAGTTGCTCATGGTCGCTGGCCTTGATCGCTATTTCCAGATCGCTCGCTGCTTTCGCGACGAAGATCAACGCGCTGATCGTCAGCCAGAGTTCACCCAGCTCGATCTCGAAATGTCTTTTGTCTCAGAAGACGATGTTATGACGCTGATTGAGGGGCTGCTCGTCTTCTTGATTGAGAAACTTACGAAGAAGCACATCAAGCAGTCACCATTCCCACGCCTGGACTACACGCATGTCATGGACCGCTATGGTACCGACCATCCAGATCTGCGCTTTGATCTGCCCCTGGTTGAGATCTCCGACCTGGCGCGGGCTGGTACTTTTGGCGTATTCCAGAATGCGCTCGCGGCTGAGGGTATGGTGAAGGGTATTCGTGTGCCAGGGGCTGCTGGCTATTCGCGCAAAGAAGTGGATGAAATTACTGAGTTCGCACGCACCCTGGGAGCTAAGGGGCTGGTTTCTCTAGCGCTACAAAACGATGGTGTCATAAAATCGCCTCTACCGAAGTTTATGGCCCCTGACGAGGTTCAGGCTATCATTGATCGTCTTGAAGGCCGACCAGGTGATCTGTTGCTTTTCGTGGCCGATAGCACCCAGGTGTGCAATGATGTGCTGTTCCGTTTGCGTGTGAAATTGGCGGAACGTCTCCACCTGATCGATGCCGATGAAATGGCGCTGTGTTGGGTGGTGAACTTCCCGCTCTTCCACTATGATGAAGAGCTTCAGCGCTACGATGCAGAGCACAATCCATTTTCACATATGGACGAGTCGCATATCGAACGGCTCGACACCGATCCGCTCAAGGTTCGCGCCAAACAGTACGACATTATCTGTAATGGCTATGAAATTGGTGGTGGGAGCGTCCGTATCAATGTGGCCGCTCTTCAGCATAAAGTCTTCACGTTAATGAAAATGAACGATGAGCAAATCAAGGAGCAATTCGGCCACATGCTTGAGGCTTTCGAATACGGAGCGCCGCCGCATGGTGGTATTGCCCTGGGGATTGATCGCCTGGTGATGCTTTTGGCCGACGAGGAGAACATTCGCGAAGTCATTGCGTTCCCCAAGACGCAAAGTGCTATGGACCTGCTTATGGGAGCGCCAGCATTGGTTGACGAGAAACAGTTACGAGAACTGCATTTGCAAATTCGTCACGAACCAGAGCAGAAACGCTAGTTCGCAAAGCTAAGCCGGTACTTTTGTGTCATACCGGAGTTGTGCCTATTGTGTAAAAGAGGATGGCAGGACATGCCATCCTCTTTTTGCGTCCGTGTGCATACGGCAGAGTTTATCAGCATAATCAGATGCATATCTATCCTCTGTTTGTATTCCGCGACCAGCGCCACGGGCGAGGCGAGCGTGATGCGCTCAGATTTGCGGATAAGTAGTGTCATTCTTATTCCGCAATCCAACGCCACGGGCGTGGCTAGCGCTACGCGCTCAGATTTGCGGATAAGTAGTATTTGTTTAAAATGAAAAAATTTTAAATTTGGATACCTCCTAAATTTGGATACTCCGGTATACTAGAAGTAGATTAGTCATTATAAGACACACCCCATCACAGGGTTTATATCCGGTTTGGGTGGATGGAAGAAGGAGAAGACAAATGACAACAATGAATCAAGGGAACAGTAATCGTGCGGGAACAGCACCGGTTAGTCCTGTGAGCCAGGCTAACATTATGCATCGTCATACCTCACCGCTCACTAATGCTACTACAGGGATTACCCCCAAATTTATTCCGACGTTGAGCGAGGACGACGCGGTTGTTCAGGCTCGTTTACTCAAGGCCCTGGCTGATCCTACGCGCTTGCGTATCCTGAGTTTGCTCAGTCGTCACGAAGGAGAAGTGTGTGTCTTTGAAATTGTGGAGAGCTTTACTCTGGAGCAGCCTACCATCTCGCATCACTTGCGTATCCTACGCGATGCTGGTCTGGTGGATTGTCGTAAAAAGGGGCTGTGGGCCTACTACTACGTACGGCGTGATGCCTTGTCGCGCGCACAGGGTGTCATTGAAGGGCTTGCCTAACGGGATGATATGCTGCTGCTCTCGTTGGTAGCAGCATCTCTCTGCTACGATTTTGTGTAGCCCGCAATCAATATGCGTATCTCTATTTTTAGGCGGCTCCCTTTCTTGCGTGTGGGGCATACTTCCCAATTCAATCTGACTTTGCCAACCCTAGTATGCCTCACCTCTCTCCTCATCCCTGCCTTGCCCTCACAAAGCATCTCCTATTTGCGTTCTTAAAAAGTCATACACTACAATACGTGGTGAGAGCTCTATTGCAAAACGACAAGGAGAAAGCCTTACCATGAGCCTACGTGCCCACCTACTTTGTTCATCTGGTGCGTTTAGCCGCTATCCCGATAGTATTGATCACCGTGCTATCCAACACATTGGTCCGCAACTGGACGTAGATGGCATCGAAGTGATGTTTTATCCCCAGTGGTACACACAACTCGACGCGATTATCGCGGGGTTGCGCCACTCCGGTCTGCGTTTCCCCGTCATTCATGGTGATAAAGCTATTGGCGTGGCCTTCGGCAAAGCTGATGCGACGGAACGTGAGCAGGGTATGACCTGGCTGGAGGCAAACTGCAAGTTGGGAAATGCGCTTGAAGCCGAGGTTGTAGTGCTGCACCTGTGGGGCTGGCCAGAACTCGATGATCACCTGGAACAGAACTTTGAGCCGCTGCACAGGGCGTTGGATATGACGAGCCGCTATGGGCTGCAACTCGCCATCGAAACTATCCCATGCCGTTTGCACGATCCACTCTACAATGTGCAGCAAGCCATAGCGTATGATGAGCGTAGCCAGGTCACGCTCGATACTGAGTTTTTAGCACTGCATAACCAGATTGAAACGGTCTTCGCGCAAGATTGGCTGTGGGAGGAGCAGCGCATTAAGCATATTCACATCAAAGACTTCAGTGGCGCTGGCTTATCTGTCAATGGTGAGCGTCGCTATCTACATCCAGGCGAGGGTTGTATTGATTTTGATGCATTTTTTGCTCGCCTGCAAACAAAAGCTTTCAGTGGCACCATCAGCCTGGAATCGCCAGCACGCGACAGCAACGGGGATATCGATGTGGACAAACTGCAACGTGGTCTGGACTTCATTCGCCAGCATATGACGAACATGCCGGGTGCACACGTTGAATAGCAGATGATACAATATACTCCGTCAAAGACGATAACGATAGATAAGCATATAGGCTAAAGACACGTTGAAATGATAAATATCAGCAAATTGAATCCACGGCACGAAGAGAAGGTACGTTACCACGGCGAGGTGCTGGAACGCACTGCGCAGCGCGTGATTGTTCAGGCGTATTGGAGTCATCCAGCGCTTGATTTAGGGTATACGCAATTTGTACCAGGCGATCACTTTCTAGAGTATTATTATACGGATCGCTGGTTCAATATTTTTGATATTCGCGGGAAAACGGGTCAGCGCAAAGGCTGGTATTGCAACATCGCAGAGCCTGCCATCATCGCGCAGAGCCATATTGAGCAGGTAGACCTGTACCTGGACGTGTGGGTGAACCCTGAGGGGCAGACACGCGTGCTCGACGAGGACGAATTTCACGCGGCAACGATATTGAATGCCGAGCAACGCAGTGGAGCACAACATGGTTTGCAGATGCTCCTGAGCACGGTTGCAGCCCGCCAGGAAGCCTTTACCGATCTTGTAGCGTGTTCTGTACAGAACGGAGATATCCCTAATTCTTAAGAAGCCAGCAGCGCTTCAGAAAGGACCTTGCTTGATGGAAAAAAGGGACGCCAGGCTATCCCTGCACACAGCCACCCCAGAACCAGTAGAAGATAGCAGGATTATAGTAGCGCTTGAGTCTCACAGAGCACTTCATCACAGAGTGCACGAAATTGTTCGCCTGGTGATCGATAGCGACATGACCACCAGCGAATTACAGCAATCCATCAGACATGACAGCCAGCAATTTGGCAGCCGTTTTCATCACCAGTTGATACGATCTCTCTATCTTGATGACGAAGATGAACGGAAAGCAGTAATCTGGTTGCTCACATTGCTCGACGATTGGGACATGGTCCCACAATTGCAACACATAACGCAGCAGCGAAACGTCCCCCGTGCGGTACGGCTGGCGGCAGCGCTTGTGCTGGCAGGCATGGGAGCGACCCGTGAAGTAGAGGCCACCCCACAACGTGTACGCGTCTACGCCATCGGCTAGCGTAACATGCAAACAAGCGAGTGGTTATACACGCGCTAAGGAATATAGGACAGCAAAGACTCCCCAACGCAATCACGTTGGAGAGCCTTTTATATTGATGAGGCTGTATGGGCTCCGAGCCCATACAGCCTCATCAACCCACCGAGCCAGGAGTCCCCGGCGTGAACGCCGGGGGAGGAATGGCGGGTCCTTATTTGGGGCTTGGGTTGGGTAGAACCGTTCACAGATATGGCGTTTGACCTTCTCTGTGAAACGTTGTACACTTGTTCTATGAAGCAGCTGATCACCGCCAAATTGAAACTGCATACCGATCCTGCACAGTTCCAGGCCTTGCGCACGACGCAACTGGCCTATCGGGATGCCCTGAACGCGGTGAGTCGCT
>DATAYF010000080.1:0-2676 GCA_036272735.1 Ktedonobacteraceae bacterium | reverse complement strand
AGAGCTGCAGCAATGTCCCCCACCACTACACTACTGCCTCATCTTTCCTTTGCTCCTAATAAAAGCAGAACTGGATGTGCCTGGTAGACGACACATCCAGGCGATATCTTAGACCATCTTATGATCGGCCCACCACGTGCGCAAGATCACATATTCGTAGATCAGGGCCGCGATGACGGCACCGATAATTGGTCCAACCCAGTAGACAAGATCATTCTGCCAGAAGCCGCCAGCCAGAGCTGGGCCGAAGGCGACCGCAGGATTCATCGCTGCCCCTGTCAGCGCTCCGCCCATCAGGATATCTACCAGCACCGTCAGGCCGATGCCAAAGCCACCGATTTTTGGTGCTCGTGGATCGACGGCGGTTCCGAAGACAGCCAAGAGCAGGAAGAACGTCAGGACCGCCTCAACGAGAACTCCCATGCCGAAGGAGACACCAGGCGCGAGGTTCGGTGTGCCGAGTTGGGCCGCCTGCCAGATCGTTTGTGGAAAAATGACCCGCAGCAGCAGTCCAGCCAGGGTTGCACCAACGAGTTGGGCCACGATATAGAGGATCCCCAGAAGGGGCGCAATACGCCTCGTTACCAGAAATCCGATGGTGACAGCGGGGTTGATATGTCCTCCTGAGGTCGCAGCGAAAATGGTGATCACGATGGCAAGGGCCAGTCCGTGAGCAAGGGCGATGCCTAACAAGCTGATCGTGCCATGCGTCAGGGTGTTAGTGATGATCGATCCCGTGCCAATGAAGACGAAGGCGAACGTCCCGATGAGTTCAGCAATGAGAGGCTTCACGTAGCCCTTGCTTATCTCCTCACGGAGTGAGATCGTTTGATTTTGGAGGTTTGTCGCTGTCGACAGCGCGGGGAGCGGTGCCTCTAGCGTCCTATTCCTTTGCTCGTTTCTGAAGTCGTTGCTCATAGATGTTTCCTTATATGCTACTATCAAATCGAACCCTCTCGACAAAGGGCCAGAGCAAGAAAACCATTGCTCCTATGAACTGTTATGAACTGTTGAACTCGTCGGGGAAAGTCTCCAGTTTCCACACGGCTCGACCGATTGAGAAAGCTCGTACTTCCCTGGCGCTGTTCCTGAACGAAACCGCTGATGAGAAAGTCGTGCTTCAAGCACCACAATATAAGGGCACGGGAACTCAGGAACGTGTCTTGCAAAGAAGGAACTGCAAGATGTAGTATGCAGGCATTCTCGGCGTTGGGATGCACCAGCGAATAAGGCGGCTCAAGCGTCTCAACGGACACGATTTTCTCCACACGCTGCATCTGCTCGACACTGAAGTTCGAAACGCCGATATGGCGCACTTTTCTCTCTTGCTTCAATGCGGCGAGGGTACTTCAGCCTTCTTCAATATCGGGATCAGGATCGGGCCGCTTCAAACTAGCTTCAACTTCGCGCCGCGGAGAGGCGGCTTTAAGATGATGACCCATATTCCTGTGCTCGTCCCAGACCAGGAAACCCTTGGTGAAGATGTAAGACCGCACGCGACCCTTGATAGCTTTGCCCACTATGGTCGGAGTGGCCCAGAGCATAGACCGCAGCGGTGCTGATCCAATTAATGCCCGAATCTGGTATGGATGATCGTTGCTATGCATCCCTGATCATCCAGTGGACCCCAACTCGATTGCCATTACCCGCCGCCCATCGTCCAGGCACCCAGGACAACTGGCGTAATACGCAGTTCCATTTTGCCAAATTGCTTTTTCTGTATATTATTCTCCTTCTCTTATACAATGCAACGATACATTATTGTCGCAGAACCGTTTTGCGAGAGATCCCCAGTGCGTAGGTGAAGACGCCAATCCGTTTCGTCTCATCGTTTCCCTGCTCGCTGTCAATCAGTATAGTGCTCCATGTGCAACGTGTCATGGTACTGGAGTGGGATTGTGCGGACAGGCTGTGCTGCTCACACTTTCGTGTCACGACGAGGTATTGTCAACTGAACCAGAAAAATGAAGAGTATTGCTGAGATATGGTGAGCAAAGATGCTCATGGGTCATGGAAAATGGGGATGCCTCTAGGTATGCGACTTGTTTTGCTCCAGTCACTTCAGTCCATGTTTGAAATCGGTCCTGGAAAGGATACGATAACCCCTAGCAGTCAAACGGTGACGTCGCGGTTGGAAATGCCCAGCAATGGGGCGCGATCAGCAGAGAGAAAGCGTTGGGCCTGTGCGGGCTGATGCGGAACCGCCGCATCTTCTTTTCAGGCAGCCGCGTGGGTTGGTGGGAGTTTTCTGCT
Organism: Ktedonobacteraceae bacterium; assembly: GCA_036272735.1. Taxonomy (GTDB): domain Bacteria; phylum Chloroflexota; class Ktedonobacteria; order Ktedonobacterales; family Ktedonobacteraceae; genus DATAYF01. The sequence goes on along the minus strand of DATAYF010000080.1, from coordinate 423 downwards.
CGATTGTTGAGCACGCGAGTGCTGGCGATGCTCCACACCAGGCAGGATCTCATGTTTCGCTGCTTCATACCTCTTCATTTTATCCGTGATGATCACACGATGATCACACGCGGGACGTCCTGGAGTCCATACGCGCAGCTTCCGAAAGAAGCGTTTCGCCACGTGTTTGTTGCGTCGGCTTTGGACCAGGATATCGAGGACGTTGCCATCCTGGTCCACAACTCTCCAGAGGGAGTGCGTTTTCCCATTGATTTTGAGGTATACGAGATAGGGGTGCCACTTGTCTCCCGTTTTCCGGCGACGATGCTTCAGCTCATTGGCGTACGTCTGGCTAAATTTCAAACACCACTGCCTGACGGTTTCGCAGGTCAGTCAACACGACCCCACGCTCTGCCATCATCTCTTCGACATCACGGAAACTCA
>DATAYF010000079.1:0-12622 GCA_036272735.1 Ktedonobacteraceae bacterium | reverse complement strand
GTATGCTTTTCTGTTCATACCCACAGTGGACCAGAAAGGTCCGCGAAAGGGAGTGGATGCAAGCCGTCCTCTTTGACTTTCTTTTTCCTCCCGTCATTCATCATAAGTTCAGAACAGACTCTAGAGCTTCTGAACAATACGCTGTTTGGGCCGCGCCTCAGCCTCCTTATGCAGTGCTACTGCGCCTGCAACGAGAAGGATGCCTGCAACTTCGATTAGCGTCGGGATCTGACGCAGGACGATGACGCCAATAATGGCGGCGGATGCTGGCAATAGTGAGAGCAGGAGTGCAAACGTCGCACGTGGCAAGCGAGCCATTGCCAGTTGATCGCTGACGTAAGGAATGACCGACGAGCATACGCCAACTCCGAAGCCAGCCAAGATCAACAGTGGCTGCCTCATGGCGGGCAAGGCTCCGGTAATTCCAATCGGGGTAATCGCCACGAGCGCAATGAGCATCGAGGCACCCAGCCGATCAATTCCAGCGGTACCACCGTCCTGAGCGATGCGATGACCGAGCATCACATAGAGCATGAAGAAAGCACAGTTGGCGAAGGCGAACACGAAACCTAGTGGCTGCCCACTGAAGCGTATATCCGTCAGCAGCCATCCACCTCCCGCGGCCAGAAACAATGCACCAATGTTGCGTGGTGTCCGTGCCCCCAGGGCAGCGAGCGTAATGGGACCAAGAAACTCGATGGCTCCAACGGTTCCCAAGGGAATGCGGGAGATGGCGAGATAGAAACAGGCATTCATCAGAGCGAGCACGATGCCCAACGCGAGCAGAATACGGCGCTGTGCCCAGGACACCTTCACAAACATGCGCCATGGACGACGCCACAGCACAAACACAATGGCGGCGCTCGCAATGCGGAACCATGCCACTCCAAGCACTGAGATATTGGAAAAAAGGAGTACGGCAAATGCAGGTCCCAGGTAGTGAAAGATGGCACTCACGAAAAAGTATGCATGTGGCGGGACCTTGTCCGTCACGCCCGCTTTTCTTATTTGAAACATATCGTCTCCTTACGTAGATTTCCCACTTCCATATGGTACAATGGAAATCAACAAAAATACATGGGATATTGAAGGAGATAGGTGTGATATGTCTCAAGAGTTAAAGGAAAAGCGTCTATTTACTTACACGCCTTCTAATGGAGAGATTGATGGGGTCAACAGAAGGATATTGGAAGAGTTGCTGCGCGATCCCCGCTTGACCATGTCGGAGCTGGGTCGCCGCGTTGGGATGTCGTCGCCTGCTGTAACGGAGCGCGTCCATCGCCTGGAAGAAGCTGGGGTGATTCGGGGCTATCGTCTGGACCTCAATCCAGCAGCGCTTGGGCTGCCGATTGCGGCCTATGTTCGCATCCGTCCAAATCCAGGGCAACTCCCCAGGATTGCGGAACTGGCGCGACAGATACCCGAAGTAGTGGAATGTCACCGCGTCACCGGTGAGGATTGCTTTGTGCTCAAGGTGTACATTCCGGCAATCGATCAGCTTGATCGATTGCTTGATGGTTTCCTTCTATATGGTTCAACCACGACCACAATTATTCAGTCCTCGCCGGTTCCGCTACGCCCTCCACCTTTACCGGAAGGTGCACTGCTTGAATAGACCAGTCCAAACAAGGCGGCCCTGGTTTTTGTGCGCCAGGCTCAGAGGAAGTCGCACGTATAGTTATGCGACTCCGCCGAGTGATCGTGGTGTGGGCCTGCGCCTGAGCAGGTTTTCGGCGGCCTTTTGTAAGCGTGCTTCGCTGCGTGGCCCAAAGCCGGGCAAGCGACGAATACGCTGTTGTTGGGCCGCGTGCAACAGCTTTTCCAATGAATCGACCCCTAAATCTTCGTATAGCCTTATTGCGGTGATCGGGCCTATGTGTTCGACCCCCATCAAGGTACGCACACCCGCTGGTAGCGTCTGCATGTAGAGGCCGCTCTGGATGGTGATGGAACCATACGTAACCAGTTCCGCAATATGGTCACGCAAACGCTCGCCAATGCCGATGATTGGCAGCGTTTCGCCGCGTTGCAGGATGGTTGCGGCAGGCTCCATGAGGTCCAGCACACCGCGCGCCGCATTACGATATGCCTGCACGCGATACGGGTTGCCATTTTGGCGCTCGATCATGTCAGCGACGTCTGCGAGCACCTCCGCGATCTGGCGGTTTGTCACCTGTGGCGCGGGTAGCTTTTCGAACTCCATGCCGGGGAGCATCGGCTGGCTGAGCGCTTTGCGGCGTATGCGTGGTGGTGTGGGTGGCAGCAAATGTAATGTCTGGGTGAGTTGCATAATACTCATGTACGCGTTCCCCTTTGTCTATGTGCAAGAAAAAAAGATTAAACAGCCTACAAACGAAATGGAAATAGCGAGGTGTACAATGGGCCTTAGTGTACAGAGTACATAGAAATCATGTTCAAATTATAACATATTCTGGACGGTACGTCAATTTTTTCAGCGCTGCGTGTCATTTGTCACAATGATTGGAAGAGGTTCTTTTAAGTGGATATGAGCCGTTTTATAAGTCAATCAACAGTTTCGGCTCCTGGTCTCCAGGCAAAGCTTTGCTTCAGGAGTTGATGAACAACTTTCCTGAACATGGAACCCACACGCCAAGGGAGTGGTGAAATGATCATGCTCAGAAGCTATTGAAAATGGACAAAAGAACAGCTTCATTCCGTTTTGTTGTCTGTATCTACAATATCTGGACCAACACGCGCTGGCAGGAGCGCGAGCCCGCGCTTCGGCGCTTCACAGTGCTTCATCGTCCTGATACTCTCTGCTTACAGGAACTACAAGCAGACAGCATCGTGTTTTAGATGACACATCATAGCGCAGACCTTCAAGTTGAAGAAGAAGCCACGTTTGATCAGTCGCAAGCCATGGCGCTGTTGGAAACGTATTGCGTCAGTCTCGCGCGAACCGGCCGCCGGTCCCTGGAACGTCCCGCGACCATCAGTTGGGCCCATTTCTGCCTGGGGATCATTCAGTGTTTCCTGCGAAAATGGCTCTCGCAACGGATGCTGTGGCGTCTGCTTGGGTGGTCGCATGTGGGTCCCTTTGTGCCCCTATCCCGCAGACCGATCAAGCCATCTACCACCGCTTGCAGCACGCTGATACCTACATGCGTCGGCTCTTTGAAGACGTCACCCATTGGCTTCACTGGTACCTGGAAGGCTGGCAGGAGCGAGAACTGGCTCCGTTTGCTTCGCAGGTGGTGGCCTTGGACCAAACGACCTTGGATAAACTCTCTCGTTGGCTCCCCAATCTGCGCCGCTTGGCGGGGAGCGATCTCCGCTTGCTGGCTGGACGACTCTGTGGTCTCTTTGACCTGCGCTTTCAACAGTGGGTGCGCGTCGAACTCTTTCCCAATGCGGCGCCCAACTGTAAGGTGACGGTGACGCTGATGATCGAGCGGCTGGCAGCTGGGATCTTGTTGCTCTTTGATCGAGGCTATTTCAGTTTCCCCTGGCTCGATGAACTGACCAAACGACACATCTGGTGGGTGACTCGCTACTCAAACAATGTCAGCTACCACATCCGTTACATCTGTTACCAAGGTGAGATTCTTACACAAGTTTGCTGAAAGTAGGAAAAACACTTCCATTGGAAGCATGCCGATGCGCTCCACAGACGAAACGGTTTTTCCGATTCGTTGCTTGAATCAGCAAACTCGCGTAAGTTCTAAACATTCTGACAAATGACACTGTGCCTCAGGATATTTTGCGTCTATTCCGCTTGTAAGCTCGTGTATATCAGTGTCATAATGGAGCCAACAAGTAATAATAGGTCTCTTAGGGAAGGGGAGCAACGCTATGGCCTATCGTGCTGTTCGCATCGAACAGGACCCGCTGGATTATTTTTTGCGCATGGACAAGAACGGTCCATTATTGCAAACCGCCGATGTGATTTTGCGCGCGAATAAAGACCCCAAGGAAGTATTTGCACGTCTGATACGCCTGGCTACGGCAAGTAAATGGAGCCATTCCGCTATTGTGTATCTTACCAGTGATCCACATAAAGGCTTTAACAACGCCTTTCTCGTGGAGGCCAGAACGAAGGGTATTGATATCGCGAGCTGGCGCAACGAAGTGGTGCCGTTTGACAATTTTACTGTTGGCATCAAACGTCTTCCGCTGGATTGGTACGTTGAAAACCCATACGAGCAGTCACGGCACGATCCACACAATCCAAAAGATACCCATGGTATCGCCTATCTGCGTCATGTACGCGGCATCGCGCTCGATCAAATTAACGGCCTGTATGATCGTACCATCGTGCTTGAATTGACGGCTTTGTATGCAAAACGCGCGGCTCGTCGTCATTTGCAGGCGGTGCCACAAGCCGCCGAGGCTGCACAAGCTCTGGTGGATCTCTTTAAGCAATGGGATACCGATGAGGAGTCTCGAACTTCGATACTGCGCTTCATTTGTAGTGGCCTGGTGCAGTATAGCTTTTTCGAGGCGTTGCGCCGCCGTATCATGAACGATTTTGATATTCCCGCGCACCGCGAAGCGGCGGAAAGCAATTTGCGCAATCTAGACCGCATTATTTTTCGTCCAGATCCGCAGGGCATTATTCCCGCCTATATTGAAAAGGTGCTTGCAGGCACGTTGGATATTCGCCAGCCTGCCCCGGAGGACGTGCTGGATCTGCTCAAAACCGCGCTACCGGCTGATTTTAATAACAGTGCCAAATTGGAATGGTGCTACGTGATTCTTAAAGGGAAAGTCTGGCAGGTTGAAAAAGTTGCTGATGAGTACCAGGCGCATAATGAAGAGGAAGCCGAAGTGCTCACCATGCTTGCATCCGAGCATCATTCATCATTGTAACGCGGCGACCTTTTTGACCACCATAGATCGTGATTGTGTTGTATGGCTGAACGGGAACCAGTTGTTGCTTTTACGCTGGCGCGTTACCCACAACGTGCCAGCATGACGGCGTTGGCGCACCTTGGCCTGGACCGCAGGCCCTTGAGCCGAATTCCTGATCTGCGCTTCTGGCGCTTACTGGGCGTTGGTCGGGGTCGCGTGTTTGATCCGCACCCCGATTGGCGGCGTTACGCGCTACTGACGGTGTGGCAGTCGGAAGAGGCGTTACAGCGCTTCGAGGAACAATCGCCCGTGATGCGGCGTATACGCGCGCAGGCCGACGAGTGCTGGACGGTGCACATGCGCCCGGTGCGTTGGCATGGCAAGTGGGGCGGGCGCGACCCTTTCGCTGCTATCGAACCTGTGCAGCCGCCCACGCCTGGACCGTGGATCGTGCTCACTCGCGCAACGATTCGCCCAACCAAAGTGCGTGCATTCCTCGCTGCCGTACCTGCTGTGGCAGAGCAGCTTGCGCTTCAGCCCACGCTCATAAACTCCGTTGGAATCGGCGAGGCTCCCCTGTTCTACCAGGCCACGCTCAGCCTCTGGCGCACCTTGCCCGCCGCCACATCCTTCGCCTATGCAGGGCCTGCTGCCCATAGCGAGGTCATTCGCCGCACCCGGCAAGAGCGCTGGTATCGCGAAGAGCTGTTTGCTCGCCTGCGTCCGCTGGCTTCCTTTGGCACCTGGGATGGCGTCAACCCTTTGGGCGATGATTTTAGCAAATGATAAATTACACCATCAGTTCGCTCGTCTCCTGAGAAGCTGGCTGTTTGCGTGGTACGACAGATCTGAGCGCAACCAGCACGAAAAGACCGGAAAGCGCATAGACGCCACCCTGGATATTGAGCATGAGTGTTGCGCCGAGACGATCACCAAGAGCACCCGCGAGCGCCATGCCTATGAGCGTCATTAAGGCTCGCACGGTCATGTAGGCACCAAAAATGCGTCCACGCAGTGTATCTTCGACCTCTGATTGTAGCAGTGAGAAGGCACTTACCATCATTCCTGTACCCGGAATGCCAACCAGCACGAAAAGAAAAAAGAAGAGAAAAAGTCCAGGTAAAAATAGGTGAATATCGATAATAAGCAGGTCGATGAGCCCAAACACGGTGGCACAGAGACCCAGCATACGGGCGGGAATAAGACGCTTGCCCAATTGCCCTAATAGCAGGCCGCCAGCAATATTACCTACAGCTTGAAAAGACATCAACGAGCCATAGATCAGCGAACCGTATCCTAGAACTTTCTCCACAAAGACAATCAGCAGTACACCAAAGACACCTTCACCAATACTCTGTAGCGCAAACATCGTGAATAGAACGGCTAGTGTTCGCCGCTGTACGATAGTGCGCATGCCCTCTAACCAGTCTTGCATGAAATGCTGTATTGCGGATGCCATAGTCGTAGTAGTAGTGGTCGGTAATGCGCTCGTTGCTGGCCGGGTAGGAACACGTATGAAGAGCAGCATGACACAGACAAAGAGGAAGGTTGCGCCGTCAATCAACGTCACGCCCGTCAAGCCGACCAGCCCAATGCATAGACCGCCTAACGCTCCACCAAGCAGACGCGCGGTGTTCTGGCTGATCGATGACAACGAGTTGGCGCTCACCAGGTGATCCTCACCAACAAGCTGGGGAATCAAGGCATTTTCCGCTGGCAAAACCAATTGAAAGACGCATGCACCCACAAACTGGACAACATAGACAATCCAGAGGGTCGCTTGAGTGTGAGCAGCAAGCAGCGGCAGCAGATCGAGGGCCATGAGTAGATTACAGATAAGCATAGTCTGGCGGCGATCCCAGCGATCAACCATTACTCCAGCAAATGAGCCAAGCACCAGGCCAGGGACATAGCTAATAATCAGCATCAAGCTCGTCTGCAAGGCGGAACCGGTGAGCATATAGACATAGACGGGTAGGCCAATACTCATCAGCCAATCACCGATCTGCGAAATTAATGCGCCGAACCAGAGCAGGGCAAAGTTACGTTGGCGCAAGGTAACAAGCATAGTGATATCCTTTCGCTTGTTCAAGAAAGAGTCGTTTTTGAGGGGACGCTCTACGATTAGCGTTCGCGGATGCTGAGTATTTTGAAGGTAGCCTGGTCAATAATGACGTCGAGCCGTGCTGCATCAGATATGCTCTGGAAGCCGCTCACGAGCGCGGGACGACCGGCATAATCAATCTCGTGCCCTGGTAGCCAGCGCATACGCGGGTGTTGACGCCAGAACTGACGCGCTTCGGGGATATCGAGGGTCATATGAGGAAGACCATTTGCCTCTACATGACCACAATGCGCACAGGAAATGCAGATTCCAGGCTGGTCATTTTGAGAGTACTGAACTGGTGCATAGTACGACTGGTAAATGCTATAGTCCGCTGAATAACCACATTCAATACAGGTTGCTTGCTGTGTATGAATGGGCCGCCAATAATGATCGCCGAGCCAGGAAAGTTGCCGGGCAAGGATCACCTTTGGACTTTTGATGCCCTGCCAGATGTTGGGAGATGATAGCGAAGCCACATGCCAGCATTCAGGACAGGTGAAACCTGTTCTATTGTCGGAAGCATCATAGTACTTGATCAATTGTCCCTTCCCACACAGCGGGCACCAGATGCGTGTCGCCAATTGTGCCTGATCATCATTTGCAATGGTAATCCCAAATGCTGTGACCTCGTCACCAAGCTGCGTCGAGATGACACGACGCAGTGCTAGTTTGCCACGATGTAGGCGCTGCACGAGCGCATCTTCGCTCAGGCCCAGACGCTCAGAGATTTCCGCGTGCGACGACTCGTTGATGTAACGTTCGATTAGCACCTCTCGTACGGAAGGTGGGAGGAGCGCCAAAGCACGGTCGAGCAAATGGGCCATCTCCTCACGCTCAAGTTCAATCTCGATAGTCTCGTCACCGGGTAAAAGATCGACAAGAGAGGGCTCGTCATCGCCTTCCACCGTTGCGGCAAACAGGGCGATATGCGCTGCATTATGATAGTGTTCACGTACCCAACGTTTGCAGACGTTGTGAGCAATAGCAGAGAGCCAACGAGACCAGTTTTCCGGCTGTGTTGCGTTCTCCTGATCAAATGTATGGAGATGACGCCAGGCTTCCAACAATGTCTCCTGGGCTAGATCCTCCGCAACGTCGACATTGCCAGTGAAGCGCGTACAAAGGCGAACTAAGCGACCACGCTCACCAGCAAACAGTGTTTCCAGCGTGGGAGGTGTGGTCGTATTTTGCATAGGTGTAAGCGTAAATATCTCTTGAGACATGAGAATTTCCTTCGTGCATTTCCTAGTATACATGATTTCGTTTTTGACGGTACAATCGAACAGTATGCATACCCATATCGCAAATAGGAGAAGAAACCTGACACAAATTTTTGGGGAATTCAGGGAGACTGAGTAATAAGAAACACATAAAGGATTATTAATGGTTTCGCGAAACCATTAATAATCCTTTATGTGTTTTCTAGTAAAAAAAGCGGCCCACATCCCAACAGAGATGCAGACCGCCAAACTAATGGAACGATAAGCGTTACTTCAGGTTGAGCTTCCAGGCACCACGCCCGTGCGTGGCGGCGTAGAGCACATGGCCCGACTCGGAGAGCGTCAAACCATACGTGGCCGTCATGGGTAGACCTTTAGCGGCAGTACCCCAGCTATGGGCAGCTTTGTGCAGCAGGTCAACACCAAAGTCGGTCGCGATATAGATGTTCCCGGTCTGGCTATTGTAGGCAACGCCGGTGATTGGCTGATCACCGAGGTCGTAGCTGATATCCTTCCAGGTCGCCTTCCCGGTCTGGGCGTTATAGTATACATCGAACACATGACCAGGTGTGTTCGGGGTGTACGCGTTGTAGCCAGAGAACGTGACGTAGGCATGGTTTGGATCTTTTGGATCAACCGCGATGCCGCTGATGAAGCGGTTAGGTTGAGCCGCCGTATCGATGCGGGTAAAGCTCACGCTCTTGGCATCGGCTGCATTCGCGTTCGTCGAGACGAAGAGGCGGCCAAGGCGCGTCGCTGCCAACATCGTGTTGGTATTGCTGGGGGCACGCTCGATAGCCACAACATAGTTGCCAGCTTTATCAGCCCCAAAGGCCGTGCTGGTCAGATCTGGACCAAGCCGCACCCAGTCGCCGCAAGGATGAACTGTCGGATTGTATTGACCGGTAATCTCGTTGCAGTATTGGCGTAGGTAGGCTTTGTTACCGCCGCTATCCTGCGTGCGCCAGACGTGCTGCAGACCGATGAACATTGTCTGGCTGATTTGGGGATCACCAATCAACGGAACGTAGAACGAAGCCGCTTCATTGCTGGCGGTCAGGGGATCAGCCCAGAGATTCCAGTCGTTGGGGTCGTTGCCGTTGAAGTTGACGTCCCCGTTCGGTCCATAATACGTGTGCATACGGATGTTGGGGTTGCCAACGTCGATGACCGATTGACCACCATCGCCACCAACGGTCTCCGTCCAGGTGCCAGGTGTAGCAGTCGTGGAGAAGGTGCCGTTGTCCTGCGTGCCACCGATGAGATCGTTGTTCGGGTTCTGTGGATTGTAGGTGACGCTTGAGAACTGAAGATCAGCCAGGCCATCATTCAAGCTGAAGATGCGGGTAGGAATCTTCGACAACCAGGCCTGACAATCGGTCAGGTCAGCGCCGCTGATACCACGCGAGTTGCAGTCATTAGAGGCATTCGCAAATGTGCCGCTGGTACGCACCAGGCCACCGTCAGAGCCGATGAAGGCGATATCTGGATTTTGCGGATCAAAAGCAAGTGCGTGCTGATCGGGGTGCATACCCAGTGGCAGCGGCGTCTGCGTATCATTGGTCATGTCGGTGAAATTGACGCCAGCATTTGTCGAACGCTGCACGGCACGACCATTGGATGGCGGATTGTTCGTAAAGATTTCGTTGTAGTTCATCGAACCACCCAGCCACACATTGTTGGGATGATTCGCGGGTGAGGCCACGAACATATCGTAGTTACACTGACCTTCGCAGAAATCGTAAGAAGCGTAGCCCGGCGTCCCCTTCTGGCTGTTGTCCAGCCTGGTCCATCCAGGATTCGCCGTGCCATTGGTCAGTTGGCTTGCCGGAACGTTCGCATTGTCTGTACGGTAGAAATTACCGCTTTGACCAGTGGTGGGGTCGGTTATGCCTGAGTTGCCCAGGTAGATGCGCAAATTCTTGCCCATCGGAGCCAGGGCGAACTCGGTGCGGTCGGTTGAGCTATTTGCCACGCTGCCGCCGGAAGGTGAGGCAAATATCTGCTCGAACGAGCCGCTAGCGCTGCGGTACAGGCCATAATCGGATACCGAGAAGTAAATCTGGTGTTGGTAGTACTGGATATTGGTGATGCCGCCACGGAAGAAGTCCGATCCATTGGGAGAACCGGGGTTCACCACGTCAGACTCTTTGCTGAAGACCATTTTGAAATTGCGGCCACCGTCCAGCGACTCGTACAGGCCCACTTTCGGCGCATCCGGCGGTGTAAAGCGTCCGCCAATGGACGAAGAGGAGCCATGACGCGCCACATCCGTACCGATATAGATGTGTTGGAAGTTGCTGGGATCAACGACGACGGCTCCGATTGAGCGGTCCTTCGCCGCCGAGACACTGCCCGAAAGCAGATGCCAGGATTGTCCATAGTCCGTCGACTTGAAGAGACCCACACCAGCTTCGGAGTCGCTTGATCCGCTATCCTCGCCAGTACCAGCATAAATGGTGCTGCCGGACTGATTGGTCGGATCAATGGTTAGCGAACCGATGGCATTAGATGTGAGGCCATTCGATGCCGATTGCCAGGAAGGCTTCGTGGCCAGACCATTGTTCGTACGCCAGACGCCACCACCAGCGGCACCAACATACACCCGGCAGATGTTCTGGTTACAGTTTGGGTCCACCGCCAGAGAGGTAATGCGGCCAGAGTTGACCGTAGGACGGCCGGTGTAGGTCGCCTGTGCCGCTACATTTGGGGTGGTAGGACCAACCTGGGTCCATGCTGCTTGCTGACCGTTGCTGGCAAGGTTGGCCGTGAGATGGTGCGTCAAAGCCTGGTTGGCATTGTATGCATTCGTGGCCTGTGTGGTACCGATGTAGGTATTTGGGTATGCGCGGTCACTGTATTGCTGCTGTGCCAGGTTGTTGTCCGGGTTGTTATCGTCATACCTGGCGTCGCCATTAATGTGCGTAGAGAGGAAGTGATTAAAGTGCGGCTGGACTGGCACTGCGAGCGCCGCCGTTGGCGCTAAATAGGTGGCAAGCCCGAGCGCACATGCCGCGACGATGCCCAGGACGCCATAGCGAAATCGAATGCGATTCATACGCGTTAAGAACCTCCATGCATCTAAAACTAACAATACTACTGATCCGAACACCTGAGCGCGGTAGCGCTAGCCACGCAGTGGCGTTGGTGGTCGGCATAAGAACCAGAATGGAAAAACATAGACGAGAAATGAGGAGTTGCGCTATCTCTGGGGCCTGCTGTGAGGACTGTCATGCATCTTGCTAAGATCAACCACCCGTGCCATCTCCCTCATGGTGATATTTAGAGTGTGAATGGAGATGCCGTAAATAGCAGAGAAAGGAATACACTATATGCTCATAATGTCCACACGTCAGCCTGTACTGCGGGGTACGCAACCACATCTTTGTGAAAACAAGATAACGTCGAGGCCGTTTCCCTCCTTTGCATCCTGCTACAGTATGTGCAATGTACGCATACCAGCAATCAATGCCTTTAGCGTCTATGGCACGGGAATATATGGGAAATTCATGCACATCGTAAGCATACAGTGTGCATCTATAAAAGTCAATGATGCATGACCTCTATTTTTGTACTGTTTGACCATCACAATGAGGAAATTCCGGTATGGTTACAGAAATCCGAGCGCGAAAGCTCCGAGTTTCAACCGGGGGATGAAGCGCTGTGCCTTTGGTGAGAGGAGGGGAGGTCCTGGACGGCTTGACAGCTCTTCCCCGTGTTTTGTACACTTCGAACAAATATTCCTCTTTCTGAAAGGCAGGCGCATGGCAGCGAAGCGAGCGAAGCGCAGGAACGTTCCCCAGGAGAGCGGGGAGCCGCATCGCCGGACCCCGACGTTGCTGCTGGAAATGCCTCTCGTGGTGAACGAGGGCCAGGCCAAACGCCTCAGGGGACACCTGGAAGCCGGCAGGCAGCTCTCCAATGCCGTGCTCGGTGAAGGACAACGACGACTCAGACAGATGCGCGCCGATCCGGCCTGGCTCGCCGCTCGTGTCATTGCTCGTTCCCAGAAACAGGAACGAGCGTGCGCCTTTCGCGCGCTGCGCGAGCAGTATGGCTTCTCGGAGTACGCGCTGCACGCCTATGCCAAAGAGGCACGCGTCTCGTGGCTGGCTGACCATCTGGATGCCGTGCTCGCGCAAACCCTGGCCAGTCGTGCCTACCATGCCCTCAATCGTGTCTGCCTGGGACAGGCCAGACGCGTCCGCTTCAAGAGCCGAGGGCGGGGACTCTCGAGCATCGAGAACAAGCGCAACGATACCGGCTTGCGTTTTGTGCTGCACCCAGTCGATGCCGGGTCAGAGGGGCAGGGAGGCATGCTCCTCTGGCAAGGTGATCGCTTGCCGGCCCGCATCGATTGGCAGGATCCGGTGGTCAAACACGGCCTGGATCAGCGCATCAAATATGCGCGCCTCATCCGACGCTCGGCTTCCAGTCCTCGTGCCCGGGGAGCCGATGCAGAAGGCTCGCGCTACTTTGTGCA
>DATAYF010000078.1:0-3802 GCA_036272735.1 Ktedonobacteraceae bacterium | reverse complement strand
GAGCAGCCAGCAGCATCATACACTCAAAGGTAATTTCCTGGGTGGGGGTAGGAACCGTGTGAAAGTGATCAACCACCCATGCTGAATCGTAACCGAGCTCATCGCCAGTGGTGACAAGGGTTGTCATCGCCTCATAGGCTTCAACAGGATCTTTGATATCTACGAGACTCATCTTCCAACCATTTGGAATATCAATACCAAACTTCATAGAGAACCCCTTCAATTCGACGTGTGTAAATATTAACATTTCGTGAGTCAGTCACACAAAACCGCCTACCGGCCTATCTTTCTGTTCTGTGCGAACGTTTTTAGCTTGTAACAACTGACTAGAATAATTATATCTCATCTTCGCAGTGATGCGAATGGAAGATAAGTTTTGCAGTTTTCGGAAGTAAGTTTTGCAGTAATAAGAATTAAAATCACTGTAAATTACAAATTGGCCTGCTCATACCGTCGAGCAGAGCGCTCTCGGTCCATACATTTGAGGCAACACCACTGACGGGTTGCGCTCCGCGTTCGATCATAGAAGAGCTGGCGACAGCGCGGATTGTGGCAGTCCTTCTGCCTTCACATCCGCTCTCCATCTGCGCTCCTTCCACTGTGACGCTGTACATTCACTGTCATAGTGGGGGTGAGATGAGCCTGGGCTTTGGATGAAAAAGGCAGCGATCCCTCTTTGTGCGAGCGCGTTGCACCTCAATGGTCGAAATGCCTCTCCTGACGCTGTTTTTGCCGTTGTTGATACGCTTTGGCTTTTGCTCGGCTCCCACACCTTGCCATCAAACACCACGTCCCAGACCGATTCTTTGAAACGTCGTAGAACGCCTTGCCACAGCGTTCATTGCGGCAGATTTTCAGTCGGTTCCAGGTTCCATTGTCCATGGCTGTCACGATATCTGCAAAGAGCGTGGCAATCACCCCATCAACGCCACCCGCTTCCGGTTTCAATTTTGCCTGTCCGTCCTGCTGGAATGTCACTAGCAAGGGAGCCCGTTGCGCGAGATGATTTAGTGCTTCAATCTGCGCTGGATCGGCCCTGTGGTCACGACTATTGAAACGCACCAGTTCGCGTATGGCGGCACGAACCTCCAGCAAACGCTGGTAGTCGCTGCGAGTGATAGAGTGATCCTGAGCGAAAAGTTGACGCTGCAAGAGCCAGCTACGAAGCTGTTCTGGATCTTCCCATTCATCAGCTCGCTTGGGACTAAAATTGGTATTGAGACACTCCTGCACCAGTCTGAGTGACTCTGGTGAAGATTTCGCCGCTTCTTCTTCTTGAATAGACATGAAGATGTTCCTTTGTGTTTTACCTATCTCTCTCTTTTACCAGTAAGCTTTGAACCATTTTTCAGCTTTATTTTACCACTAAAAGTATTTTGATAGTATGTGTTTCTGTGATATACTGACTGCTATCTCGCACGAGAGAGCAGCGTTTCTCTCTTCCTCTGCCTTGAGTATCCATTGTAACAGGTCCGAGCCGTGAAGGAGAACATCACAAGGCCGACGCGCGAAGCCACAAGACCATGGCTGATTTGATCCAGCAGGACATATGTGTCCTTCCAGAAAGCTCTTCTCAAGAGAGAACAGTGAGCAAGACGGCAAGATGCGCGACGAGGAAGGTGAACATTTTTCAGAAGTCGAGCAAGAGCAATGGGGAGAACATCTCACATTGAAGTTTGAGCAACGAAGGAGAAAAAACATGCGTGCAGCCGTGTTTCGTGGAGCATTCGATATTCGGGTTGAGCAGATCCCCGATGCAAGCATCCTTGAGCCAACTGACGCCATCATACGTATCACTCACGCTTGTATTTGCGGCACTGATCTCTGGCCGTATCGGGGGCAGGGGCCCTATACGCCAGGTTGGCAGATAGGGCATGAATGGATGGGTATTGTTGAGGATGTTGGGCCAGATGTACGAACGATCAAACGAGGAGACCGCGTCATCGCCCCGTACGACTTTGCTGATGGCACGTGCGAGTTCTGTCAGAAGGGTCTTGATAGCGCCTGTGTGCAAGGAGGACTCTGGGGCTTTGGACACGAAGGAGGTCAGGCAGAAGCAATTCGTGCCCGTTTCGCTGACGCCACGCTGGTCGTCGTTCCTGCGTCTGTCGAAGGGGACGAAGCCCTTCTCAAGGCCATTCTCCCCATGACCGACGTGATGGCAGCGGGACATCATGCGGCAGTCACGGCAAGAGTGCGTCCCGGTGATACGGCTATTGTGATCGGAGATGGAGCCGTTGGCCTCTGCGGGACGCTGGCGGCGCGTCGGCTGGGAGCCGAACGGATTGTGGTGCTGGGACATCAGCCATTACGCCTTGAACTGGCTCGGAGGTTTGGCGCAACTGATGTGGTGACAACGCGCGGGACAGAGGCCATCAGCGAGGTGCTCGAACTAACCAAAGGAGGAGGACATGCGGTCCTGGAATGTGTTGGAACCGAAGAGACACTCAATCTGAGCGTGAGCGTGGCTCGACCCGGCGGGATGGTTGGTTTTGTTGGAGCACCACATGGAAGCGGGCAGGTTCCCATCCAACGGATGTTTTCCCAAAATATTGGCCTGCATGGTGGGCTAACTCCAGCACGCGCCTATCTGCCAGAACTGCTGAGCGAGGCCCTTGAGGGTCGGCTCGATCCTTCGCCCATTTTGGATCTCTCGGTCAGCCTGGACGAGGTTGCCACTGGCTATGCAGCGATGGATCAGCGACAGGCCATAAAAGTGATGGTTCGATCTTGACGGCCTACAACACGAGCAAAGCTCAATAAGGAGAAATATATGGGGAAACTGGAAGGAAAATTTGCCCTCATTACTGGTGGCACGAGCGGCATTGGCAAGGCCACGGCGGAGCAGTTTGTGAACGAAGGTGCGTACGTCTTCATCACAGGACGCCGCGATCCGGAGTTGGCTGCGGCAGTAAAGGAAATCGGAAGAAATGTGATCGGCGTACAAGGAGACGTGTCAAACCTTGGCGATCTTGATCGCCTCTTCGCACAAATCAAGCGGGAGAAGGGCACGCTCGATATTGTCTTCGCGAATGCCGGTGCTGCGAAGTATGCCCCCCTCGGCGAGATAACCGAGGAGTTCTATGACTCGATCTTTACTATCAATGTGAAAGGCCTCCTTTTCACGGTGCAAAAGGCGCTTCCGCTTCTGCCGGATGGTGCTTCTATCATCCTGAATGCATCCATCGTCGCCAGCAAAGGGTTGCCATCGAATAGTGTTTATAGCGCCACAAAAGCCGCCGTGCGTTCATTCGCGCGGACGTGGACAACGGACTTAAAGGATCGGCGCATTCGCGTGAACGCGGTTAGTCCAGGCTCCATCGACACGCCCGGATTGAATGACCTGCTGGCTTCCTCAGAAGTGGGTCAGCAACGCAGGAAGATGATTTCCAACAGTATTCCGCTCGGCAGGCTTGGCACACCCGATGAGGTCGCGAAGGTCGTGGTGTTTCTCGCATCTGGCGACAGCAGCTACATCACGGGAACAGAATTGTTTGTGGATGGCGGCATGGCACAAGTGTAGGTCGTTAAGAGCGGAGGGCACGGCATGAACGACGACCGTGCGAGATCTTTACGAGAAGATGCTCTCGCTCTATCCACATCGGGTCAATATCGGGTCAATCCGGGGGCGCTCTGGAGTTCGGCGCGCCCGTTCAAGCCATAATTGAGGAGTTGCCCATGAGTGAACTTCGCCAGCCTTTCGGGACATTCGCACGGCGGCCTCGAACGCTGGCGCAACGTCCAAAGCCTCGACGTGCGAGTCTTGGTCATTTGAGAGAAGGGTCGCGCGGATCGAAAATAC
>DATAYF010000077.1:0-11178 GCA_036272735.1 Ktedonobacteraceae bacterium | reverse complement strand
GGTACGGTCTGTGCATTCTGCGCGCTCTGCATTATCTGTGAATTTTTTGCAGTCACGCCTTTAATCTGGACAAAACTACTCAAGAGAAAGGCCATGCGTGCTATTGTTACTCTACTCTCTAGTGACAGATTTTTTACTATTTTTTGTGCTATTCGCTTATCATGTAGGCATAAAGATGCAGGTGAACAAGCCCTTTTCTACACGGAAGTGCGAAACCGGCAATGCGTGTCAATGTGACTGTTGGTTCCGTATTTTCGTACGAATTATATCACAGGATGAAGAGGCGTAGAGTTTCGCTAGGGCATTTGGACGAAGTGCGGTGCCAGGGTCTACTAATCCGCAGCTTGCGGCCAGCTTTCCTACAACCTGCTCTGGCGTGCTGCCCCGCGCCTTCAATGGTGCCAGACCAGCGCTTTGCTGGCGTTTGGCGAGACGATGACCCTGGGTATCGAGGACGAGTGGCACGTGGGCAAATGTGGGAACGGAGAAGTCCAGCGCTTCGTAGAGCAAGATTTGACGCGCAGTGGAGGAGAGCAGATCCGCACCACGCACGACCTGGTTGATGCTCATGAGTGCGTCGTCAACGACAACGGCAAACTGGTAAGCGAAGATGCCATCGGCGCGGCGCACGATGAAGTCCCCCACGGCGTGCTGAACCTGCTGCATTTGTGGACCAGCCAGCAGGTCGGTGAAGCGTACTACGCGTGTGTCATCGACGCGAAAACGTAGCGAGGGGTGACGACCATTGGCCTCGTGCTGCTGTCGCTGTGCCATCGTGAGGCAGCGGCAGGTTCCTGGGTAGCGTGCACCCTGCCCCTCGGCGTCGCCCTGTTGAGGTTCACTTGAGGACTGGGCGACCTCGGCACGGCTGCAATAGCAGGGATAGACCAACCCCTTTGCTTGCAAGCGCTGAAGATAGGACACGTAGATCGTGGTGCGCTCACTCTGGGTATATGGGGCATAGGGACCGCCGCAATCGGGCCCCTCGTCCCAATCGAGACCTAACCAGTGCAGATCGTCGAGCATACGTTGGGTCGCGCCAATTCGCACGCGTGGCCGATCAAGATCCTCCACGCGCATGACAAATTGACCGCCGCTCGCACGTGCGAACAGCCAGGCTAAGAGGGCTGTTCGCAGATTGCCAAGATGCAGGTCGCCAGTGGGACTGGGTGCGTAGCGGCCTCGTACTGGTACGGGAACGGTCAGCGCCGACATTGCTCTGACCAAGGGCAGGCCGTGTCGGTACAGCCTTGCGTGGCTGGTGTAACGCCGAATTCAGCCAATAACTTGACCAGCGTACACAGTGGCAGGCCAACCACGTTCAGATAGCAGCCATCGATCCGCTCCGTCGGTTGAAATTGTGGATGCTGAATGCCGTAGGCTCCCGCTTTGTCGAGAGGATCGCCGGTCGCGATATAGGCGTCGATCTCCTCTTCGCTATAATCGCGCATCAGGACCGGCGTCGTACAACTGGCTCCTCGTGAATACAGGCTGCCATCAATCAAAGCGCTCACAACTACGCCAGTGATCACGCGATGCCAGCGGCCACGCAGCGCGAGTAAGAGTTCACGTGCGTGTGCGGCATCACGTGGGGTCCCGAGCCATTCCTCATCGAGCAGGACCGTCGTATCGGCGGTAATTACCAGGTGGTTACTGGTATCTGGCAGGGTAAACATCATCAGCGCCTTGTGCGCAGCAGTCCATTGTGCCAGTCCGGTGATGGGACCCTGATAATGGGTCTGTGCCGCGTCCTCATCGGTGGGGGCAACGGCGGTCGTAAAGGGGAGACCGAGGGTAGCGATAAGCTGCCTGCGCCGTGGTGACGCGGAGGCGAGCAACAATGGCAGGTGTGTGGCTAGCATACATGCTCCAAAACTGTGATTGTCTCGATATGCGCGGTATGTGGGAACATATCGAGCGGTTGTATTGTGCGTAGGCGATAGGTTGCATGCTGGTGGCAAAGGATGTCCAGGTCGCGTGCCAGCGTGGACGGATCGCAGGAGACATAGACGATGCGCTGCACCGGATTTGCTGCCAGGGCGTCGAGCACTCCACGCTGGCAGCCCGCGCGCGGCGGGTCGATAACCAACCCATCGAGCGTAGCGGCCATCTCTGGCAACAGGTCCTCGACCTTGCCTTTGCGAATAGCCACATTGTCAACGTGGCGCAGGTTCCATTCGGCGTCGGTGATGGCGCTGGGCGACTCCTCGATAGCGATGACGTGTGCCACGTGGCGTGCCAGGAACAGGGCGAAGGTACCGACGCCGCAATACGCGTCCACAACCCTCAGTTCACTGGCGGCGCGCTCGTTGGACGAGAGCAGGCCAGCGAGCACCATGTCGAGCATTTTGTTGGCCTGTGCAGTATTGGTTTGGAAGAAAGAGCTAGGGCGAATACGGAAGGTTTCACCTGCCAGAACTTCTTCCATAGTTTCCGTGTGTATGTCCAGTTCGGCCTCGGCCAGCGTTTGTGCCATTTCCGGCGTCTGCTGTGGCTGGATCAGCATTTGACCGCTGGCGGCACCATAGCGAACGACCACCTGGGGACGAGGATGCGCCGAGCAGCCCAGTATGCCCAGGGCGTCGTTGATGCGCTGATGCGCGATTGGGCACGCGTTTAGTGGCAGCACGCGTCTTGTGCCGCGTGCGGTAAGTCCGAGCTGTCCGTCACGATTGACCGAGAAGCGCATCTGGTTACGATAGTTCCAGGGTATGTCGCAGGGAACAGTTGCCAGCAGCGGCGGATCATCAAAGTTGCCCACGTCCTGGAGCAATTGCTCGACGACAGCACGTTTCCACTCCAACTGGCTTTCGTAGTGCATATGTTGAAGCTGGCAACCGCCGCAGGTGCCGAAGACCGGGCACGCCGCCTCAACGCGCAGTGGCGAGGTGGTATGCATCTCGGTAATCCAGGTGCGTGCCGGTCGTGGTTTCCAGTGACGCCTGCGCCGCTTCGGCGGCGTGGGAGGCGGCTCGTAGGCGATGGTTACTTGCTCGCCAGGGAGACCAGCGGGAACGAGGACAGTGAGCGTTTGTGGCTCACCATCCTCATTGGGTAGTATAATCTCAGCTTGCGCCACCCCCTCGCGCGTGAGTTGTCCAAGCGTGACGGTATGATACGTGATGGTGCATTCTCGTGGTTCCTGTTGGATCATCTTTTCCTTTTTGTCTGCTTGTGTTTCGCGCGTTTCGGACCCCGGCGCAGCGCTTTGAGCTGGTCAAGGACCATACGCGTTTCCTCGATAAAGGGATTATCTGGCTCAACCTCTTCGGCTTCTGAGAGATTTTCTTCCGCTGCTTCCAGATCGCCTTTTTCGATGTCAACCTTGGTCAAGGCTATGAGCAACTCGGCGGATCCAGGGTTGAATTCCAAACCTTCTTCGAGGACCTCTTCCGCGCGATTTAGATCGTGCTTTTTTATCGTGTAGAGAAATGCCAGGCCCGAGTAGGCGCTGGTATCCTCTGAGTCCAGCTCGACCGCGTGTAGCAGGTTTTGTTCTGCTTCATCGATCTGTTCTAACTCTATGCGTGTCAGACCGAGATGAGTCCAGATGTTGGGAAAATCAGGGCTGATTCTCGCGGCTTCTTCATAGTAGGGTAAAGCTTTGCGATGATTGTCTCGTCCCTGCTCAATTCTGCCCATGCTGACGTTGCCGAGCGTTGCTGTGCGTTCGTCTGGATTACTTGCCAGCGCCTTTTGCAGCAGGTCTTCGGCCTCGGTCGTCTCATTTTCCTCTTTGGTTATGAGGACCTGGGCGAGCATAACGAGATTGAACGAATCGTTGCTAATCGTGATGGCTTCGCGCAATGTTTCCTCTGCGCGTTGCAGGAAGAGATCAATTTTTTCTTCGTTTTCGTCTTCATCTTCCTCGTCATCATAGTGGGTGGTAGCAAGCACCAACGCACTCGCGAGCTTTTGCAGGGCCTCGGCGCGTTTGCTGGGAACGTGTTCAGCCATCAGTTGCATGTATGCTGCCGCGCGTTCTTCATCCATCATTAGGGTTGCTAGATCGTACCCAGCGTCGTAGAGCGTGGCATCTTGTGGGGACCGGGCTAGCATAGCATCGCGGTAGTGCAAGGCCTTGCTTGCAGCATAAAACGCCTCACCAGCACGCATCATCATGTCGGTAAGCGAGTCGTCGAGCAGATTTTCTTCATCATCCCAATCCTCTTCGTCCTCGTCCTCCTCGTCCTCCTCGTCTTGCGGCTCAGTTAATTCCCCAAGCTTTTGTTCGGTGTTGTCCTGAGCCTCTTGCAATGCTTTTAATTCTTCATCAGCTTGCTTCGTAAAGTCGTCTATGCGCTGTTGCAGGACTTCGTCAGGCAATTGCAGAGCATGTGCGCCCTCGTCGACAAAATCGTAGATACGCAGCTTGTCGTCCTCGCGCACAAACGTATAAGTTGCCCAGCACCAGTGGCGCTGAGTGTCAGGGTACAGCAGCGTAGTAGCGGGTAATTCGGGGAGCGGCTCGCTATCAGGAGCTGTGTCACTATGAAAGATCAGCGACCAGCTCATCTCAAGCGTGGTGGCGCTGGGATCATTGTTCTCGTCGTGTACTTTGGCGGATAGCGCCTTAAAACTTTTCGGTTGTGCCTGCTCTGCCCACTGCTGGCGACGTTTGACCCACTGTTGGCGCGTGAGCCCTTCGCGTATGGGGCTATCACTCGCCAGGTTATTATAGGCTGTCTTATAATCGCCATCGGCCCAGGACAAGAGAAAGTCGCGCACGATGCTTTCGTGCTGCGCACTAGGGAGCAGGTTAGCTAGCTCAGGTGGAAGGAACGAGAACAGATCATCATCCATTGACTCATCCTGATTGGAAGCGCTTTTGCCAAACATCGGTTCAACCAGTGAGATAACCGGCGGCGTCCATTCCGGGTAGACGCTGATAGACTCTAATTTGATTAACGAACGGCGTGCCTCTTTGCGTACATCTTTGGCCGACGCGTAGTTGTTGATTGCCTGAAGGATATCGGCGGCTGCCGTGTTCTTCTCTTTTACCAGCGCCTGTATGTATGCTATCTGCACCGGTACGTCCAGGGTAAGAATGCTTTCCAGCGACTCCTGGTCTTGATCCGGGCTGTCATTGTCGTTGAGTTGATCGGCGATAGCCTGGTAATTGGCGAGTTGGGCTTGAACCTGTGTTGTATCGGCTTGCGTAGCCATGTGCTGCGCTTGATCTTTGGCTTTATGGTCTTTATGTGACATATTACCATCCTTTATGTGGGTTCAAGGAAAGAGTGCTTAGGCGCGCTCTTTCTTTTTGACCGTAGTAAGGTGCTGCCGAACGCTTTGCACAATGTCTAGCTCCGGGTCAATCGCCTCGGCCTGTGCTAGCTGTTGCTGTGCTGCACGTGCGTTTCCCATCTCCTGAAGTACCGATGCAAGCAGCGCGTGTAAACTGGCCGACGCGGGATTGCTTTGTACTGCTTGCTCGGCGATCTGCTGTGCCTTTGCTTTATCACCACGATTCATGGCGATGGCAATGAGTTCTGAGAAAGAGCGCTCATCGTCAGGCGCGTTGGCAACCGCTCGCTGATAGTATATTTCGGCCTGTGAAAGCTTGCCAAGCAAGCGGTTGGCGAAACCGAGACTAAACCAGATGCCAGGGTATTCGGCGTTGATTTCAGCCGCACGCTCGAAATGAGGAATGGCCTCTGGTATCTGTTCGAGCCGCATGGCGATGTTGCCCAATCCTGCTTCGATGGTGGCCTCTTCATCAGGACTGGGTGCCCCTGCTTTTGCTTTCGTGAGTTGGGCCTCGGCATCGTCGTTGCGACCCTGGCTGAGATACAGTTCCGCCAGTAATACATACCCCAACGCGCTGTGGTCGTCCTCTAGTGCGTCTTGTAGCGCTTTCTCGGCGCGGGCTAAGATCTGTTGCTGGCGCTCTTGTAGCTCAGGATCCTCATATTTATAAGCCAGGGTTGTCAACGTCGAACCGAGCCGACGCAACGTTTCCGCGTGATTGTTGGGGAAACGTTGCGCCAGGCGTTCCAGGTAGATCGTGGTACGTTCTGGGTTGGCCGCGACGACGGAGCGCTGGTAGGCGTCCTGGTTGGTCTGGTAGTCAAGCGGTAGCAGCACGAGCAGCGCGTCGTAGTAGTGCAACATCTGCGTCAAACGCCAACTGACCTCTTCGGCGAATTTCTGAGGATCTGCCTTCTGCTGCTCTTCCTTCAACAGCGCGTCGATGGCGTCGATATGTTCTTTGACGCGCCGTTGTAGCTCGGTGATAGAGAGACCTTGTGCTTTGGCTCCTTCATCCACAATGTTCTGAATACGCCAGGTGTTACGTTCGCGCACGATTGTATAGCTTGTCCAGAACCAGTGGCGACCAGTATCTTTATTCACCGCCGTACCCATGGGCATCTCTTTGAGCGTGCCGCTGAGCTGCGTATCTGTCAATTCAAGCGACCAGCCAAGTTCGATTTCATGGCGTGTTGCGCGGCTGCTGCTCGTGTTTGGCAGCCAGATCGCGCTCTGATTTGCCGCTCGTTCGTGCACGAAGCCAAGCTCAAGACGCGCGGGATGGGCTTCATCTGCCCAGGCGCGGCGCAGGCTGATCCATTCGTCGCGTGCTACGCCTGCACGTATGGCGCTGTTGTCGCTCAGCAGGTCGTAGGCCAGGCCGTAGTCACCCATCGCCCAGGCACCGATATAATTGATGGCGACCTCCTGCGGCTCCAGTTCGGGATTGATAAATGTGCGCCCCGTATCGGTATCAGGATTATCCTCTAATTGCAAGAGTTTCGTGATCAGTGGCAGGTTATGATAGTAGTCCTGTTGCGGCGTGCTTTGACGCCACTCGTTTACCGTGAGCGCCTCTTCGATCAAGCGTTTGCCTTCGGCTGGCGTGCATTCCACCACGGGTATCGCGCCCAGCGAGGAGCGCATGTCGGCCTGAAAGCCGTCAACACGCCGCCTGGAATCGCTCCTGACCATACAATTCTTGATGCCATCTTCCCAGAAGTCGAGTTGGAAGCTCAACATGCGCCCTTCGCTGTAATCGTAGCCCTGCTCCCAACACAGTGTGAGCGTGATTTCGCCCTCTTCGCGGGTCTGTGTGGCCCAACCTTTCCAGAAACGCGGCGGGTTAGCAACTTTGACCGTGATCGCCGACGTATGTACGACCGGTGGTACCCATTGTGGCGTAATCTTGTCCGACTCCAGGCGTAAGAGTGCACGCCGCGCCTCTTTGCGTGTCTCTTTGTCGGGATGAAAGGTGTTGACCGCTACGAGCAAATCTGCGGCATCAACGTGATTTTCTTTAGCCAGGGTCGTAAGAAACGCAAGTTGGGCCTCTGCCGGGAGGGCCTGTAATGGTGCGAGCGCGCTCTCAGCGCCGGCCTGTTGTGAACTGGCACGAAGTTGTTGTGCTAGCTGATGATATTGTGCAAATAGGTCTTGTACCTGTGTGGTTTCTTCGGGCGAAAGTGCAACGGTGCCTGCTTTTTTTCGTGACATAGGGCTTTCCAATC
Organism: Ktedonobacteraceae bacterium; assembly: GCA_036272735.1. Classification (GTDB taxonomy): domain Bacteria; phylum Chloroflexota; class Ktedonobacteria; order Ktedonobacterales; family Ktedonobacteraceae; genus DATAYF01. Next base: position 3,697 of record DATAYF010000077.1, on the reverse strand, counting down.
TCCTCGCAACAACTGCATCTTCAGGCTTTGCCTCGATTGTACCACGCCCACGGGGGCAGCGTCGAGGCGCGAGGGTTGCTGGGCGTAGCGGGAAGGTGTAGAAGATAGGTGTAGATAAAAAAAGAGGGTCCAAAAGCGCTCTATAAGCCGATCTAGCTCAGATGTAGATAAGGTATTCCCCTCCATCGGAGAAGTAGGATGGAACCTATACCATCTATACCTTTACACCTTTACACCTTTACACCTTTACACCTCTACACCTCTACGCCTATTCCTATAGCCGTTTTATGCTCTGAACCTGTTATTTATGCGCTAATTGGGGTTGCCACACCCTTATTTTCGGGCGATGTTGGTGGCGTTTGCGCGTGCTTGTTGGAAATGGACGGCAGCCTGGGTTGTAACCTGTTGACCAGCAGAATGTAGAGCGGGAAGGCGGTGCAATAAAAATATGATGGCAGGCTGCGCCAGGCAAAGAAGAGCGGCAGTATCGCCAGCAGCATCACCGCTTCGGGATGTTTAAGACAGATGCGCCAGTAGCAGTACAACATCGCGGGCATGGCGATGATATACGTCAGGATGGTGTAGATGGTATCTGGCATGTACGGGATGAGATGCGCAACGCTCATATTGACGATCCCCACGCCCATCGGGAACATAGGATCTTTGATGGGAGCCAATACACCAGCAAGCCAGGCATGCGGGTCCCAGATGATAAAGGGTAGATTGAGCGCCAGCGCCAGGCCACCAGCAATGGTCAGGCGATACAGCGCCTCTTTCCAGCCATATTGACGCCACAGCATCATCGCGTAGAAGGGTACGAAATACCAGGCAATTTGTTTGCTGGCGACGGCCAGGCCGAGAAACAGGGCCGAGGTCCAACGTTTGGTGTAAAACAGCCAGGCCACGATTAAGAACAAGACGTAGAGAATGTCAAGGTTGCCACCAATGGCGGAAGACCACATCGGAACATTTGCCATCGAGAGCACCAGCACCCACGGGCGTATGGCCGGACGAGCCATCTTCCAGGCGATAAAGATAATGGCGAGGTAGCAGAAAATATAGAATGGCAGCACGTTGTAATCCCCCACCGCGACGAAGGGTACGAGCGTCAAAAACGAGAGCGAGGGATAGCTTACCTTCTCCTCAAATTCGGGTGCATTGCCTGATTTGAGGGCCGTATCCAGCACCGAACGAAAATCGGCCTGGCTAGGGTAGTCAAGGCGGTTGGCGAATTGACCCTGGCGCAGTGGCGTCGTCCAATCGGGTTGGATGGCGAAGTGGCGTGCCAACGCGGATAAACTGGAATCGCTGTAGGGATTGTGCCCCTCCAAAAGCAAAATCGCCGCGTTGGTGTCAAGAGAGGTGCCATCGTTGGAAAACTGCGGTTGCAGAATGCACAGCGCCACACCGCGACCGAGCAGGACCGCCCCCGGAATAGCCAGCATAAGTATCAGCAGGAGGGCCAGGCGTTGCCAGCGCGTCGGCTGTCGGCGATATGTTTCGACGGCATCACGTGGCGTGGGGCGAAACGCCCTCCACAGCGCGTAGAAACTGGCAATGGTCAGCAGAATAGGAATGATTGAGCCGACCGGCGTGAGGGCGCGATTAAACCAGGTATAATCCAATGTTGAGGGTGATAGGAGCAGCAGAGCGACGCTGACCCATACCGCCCGCCGTTGCAACTCAATCGTTGCGTGATTAGCGGGCGAGAGGTCATCACTAAAAAAGTAGCGCAACCAGGCAGCCGATGCTTTGCTACGTGCATTTTTTGGTTGGGTGGTCTGTGTGGTGGCAGGACCCTGTTCCATGAAAATTTCTACGCCTTGCCCATCATCATTTGCTTCATATCGACGAGTGCTCGATGTGGGTTGTGGAGCGCTTTCCCTCCCGTTTAAGTACCTGGACTCCTGCGTTGGCAAACAAGGACATAGCAAGAGTTTTTTATGGTCCGTGTTTTATAACGAAAGGAAACTATCTGGTGTCACAAATATGGCGACAATCACAAAACAGAACTATACGTTTTGATCTGCTATTATGAGCGCAAACGGTAGTAAATCTCATGGTGTTGCACCTGGAAACCGAGATCCTCGTAGAGTTTTCTGGCCGCGCGATTGCCTTCCCAGACGTGCAGGTCGATGGCTTCGACCTGGTATGTACTGTGCGCAAAGTCGATGGCGTGCTGCATTAATTGTTTGGCGAGACCCTGACCGCGAAACTGCGGATGCACCACGACTCGCTTGATGTACCCGGTAATCGGTTGTGTCGTGGTTGGTGGCAACATTAATTCCACCTTGCCGATGGCTGCCCCGTTCTTCTCAGCCAGAAAGATACACGTCTGCTCATGGGTCGAGGGATCGACCGAGCCAAAATACTTCTCGATGTCACGGTGAATGTTGCGCGTGGGCGAACTACTGAAGCTGTCGAGTAACTCGATGGTGGGAATGTCCTCGGGGGTGGCGAGGCGTATGACCAACGTCGTTGTTGGCTGCTCTTCAATCATACTTTTGTCCATTTCACCCATTACGATTGCTTTTTGCGTGGAAGCATGAGGATCGAGACCAGGGCGTAGCCAGCGCAGACCAGTATCAACACACCATAGACGATACTCTCACCGTCAATGTGATGCCCGGAGAAAGCCGCAGTGAGCATTGCGAGTCCCCACCAGAGAAAACCGATAAATACAGCAAAGAGTAACACCGTACTCATAATTTTTCTGTTCATGAAAAATCCTTTGTCAACACACAGGATAAAAAAAGTTTCATATAAATCTCGTACGTATTATAGTGCAAAGGCCCAGCCCTCGCAAGGGGACTCATACCGTGAGCGCTTCCCATACTAGCCGGTGAATAGCCGCGCGAAACTCGCCCCAGTTCTGCCAGTTGCCCTGGATGTCTGCACTGTAGTTCGCGCCAATGTGCTCAAGGGTCTCGGCCATTTGTGGCAACTCTTGCGGCATAATCTCGCGGAAACCCGCCACCTTTTCATGGGTATCGATCACGCCCAGGGTGCCCCCAACTTCGTCGAGCAGAAAGGCGAAAGTGTAAAAAACAGGCTCTGTTCTGAACTGCGGAAGCCGGTAGATGGCAGCGGCCAGGAAACGCTGCACCTTTACTTCGAGTCCCGTCTCCTCCTGCGTCTCACGGAGCAGGGCGTCAAATATGGCCTCACCGTGATTGATGCCCCCGGTCAGCAGGCGATAGCCCTCAGGTGGATAAAATTGTTTGAGCATCGTGAGCAGGTGCCCATCTGGACGCCGCACGACCATACAGACTTCGCCGTAACGGTCGTGTTTATTAAGTGGATTGAAGAGGTGATCACCATGCAGGTCGATGGTGCGCACGATTGGTTGGCCGTAGCGCCCGGCAAGTTGAGACAATTCGTCCTGAATGTCTGGTGATAGCGATGGAATCATGAAGGATTGTGCTCCAAAGGTGTCGTTTTATAAAAAGTAGCGAGAAAACCACGAAGTTTTCAGCGACGTTTGATGAATCGCCGGGCCTGTTCTTGCCAAGACAGGAAAAGAGCAGACCCGTTGATTGTTGATCCAAAAAACTCTGGCAATCGCCAGGTGATGCGTATCCATGCACTGTGACCATGCAGGGAATCCGACCTCATCTCGACAAGGTTCGAAAGGCTTTTTGCACCTGGAGCACCGACCCTTTCCCCAGGTCTCCTTAACTTCAGGCGACAGAGCAGC
>DATAYF010000076.1:0-10535 GCA_036272735.1 Ktedonobacteraceae bacterium | reverse complement strand
AAGAGTTCCGCAGTCGGTATTTTGAAACGCTGCTCAATAGCTATGGTTGTCACAAGAAATATCGTCCGTGGGCGAAGCCGCGTTATGGCTCGGTAGTGGAACGCCTGTTTGGGACAGCCAACACAACCTTTGTCTTCAATTTGTTAGGCAACACCCAGGCGAGCAAGAACGCGCGCCAGATGACCAAAGCCGTCAACCCCAAGAATCAAGCGGTATGGCAACTGCCTGATCTGTACGATTTTCTCTGCGAGTGGGCCTACGAGGTCTATGATCAACAGATGCACCCGGCGCTTTCGCAAAGCCCGTGTGAAGCATGGGAGCAAGGTCTGGACTTGGGTGGACCGAGAGAACATCGGCGCATTCACTATGATGACGTGTTTCGGGTTTTGACTCTTCCTGGTTCGCCACGGGAAACCGCGCAGGTCTACCGTAATCATGGTATTCAGTTCCACTATCTGTTGTACTGGAATGATGTCTTGGCCTCTCCAGGAGTCGTCGGAACCAAAGTGAAGCTCCGGTACGATCCTTTTGATATCAGCCATGTGTATGCTTTTGTTCATAACCATTGGGTCGAGTGTGTCACTCCGGCGCATTACGGCCAGTTACACGGGCATTCTGAACGAGAAATCACGCTGGCCAGCGCAGAGCTGCGCGAACAAGCTCGACGCAGCCATGTCAGGACGCCCATTGATGCCAAACGCCTGGCTGACTTCCTGGCCAAAATCGAGGCGCATGAAGCGGTACTGCTTCAACGGCAGCGAGACATCGAGAATCAGGTTGTGGTGTATCGCATTGAGCAAACCCAGGAGAGGCCCTCAGAGGCTCTTCCGCCAGTTTCTCTCTTGATGCCTGACCAGAACGATGTCACACCCCCGCAGGCTTCCCGCTTTGGTTCCATTGATCTGACCACATTGCAAGCGTATCCGGAGTATCGCTGATGGAGGAATTGCTTCACTCATCTGATGAGCCCTTTGAACCTTTACCACTGGAACGCCAGACTCTCCTCGATCACTTCAAAAACTACGCCGTCTGGCATCCTCGGCTCGTGCAGGTACAAACGCGGGTGCTAGATACGATCTGGGAGCCAGCGGATGTGGTGTATGTGGTCGTTTGTGGACCAAGCGGCGTGGGAAAGTCGAAGCTGGCGGAGGTACTGGCCAGACGATTAAATACCCCAAAGCCTGGGTTGAATGGGCAGTCCAGCCGACAAGCGCTGCTCATCAATACTCGCCCAGCAGATGGAGCTTTGTTTCACCGCACCAACTTCTATCAGAAAGGGCTAGAGCTTCTGGGCAAAACCACCTTTGACCGGCACATCACAGTCGATGTGGCTACTGCCGAGCACCTGGTCGAGAAGAAGAGACCGAGAGGCAAGGCCCCCGCCTATCCAGATAACCCAGAAGTACGCGATGCGTATGAAAAGGAACTTCGCCTTCAGGCTCTTCGCGTGGTGATCCTGGACGAAGCCCAGCATCTGATCGAGTCTGGCGATGGAAAACAGCCCAAAGAGCAGCTCAATTGGATCAAATCGATGGCGATCGAGACCGGCGTCTTGCACATTTTGATCGGCACCTACGATTTGCTCCCGTTCTGCAATCTGGATGGCCAAATGGCCAGGCGTGGGTCGGAATTTCATTTTGCCCTCTATCACATCGAGGACGAAGACGATTGTCGGGCATTTCGGAATGCGTTTTCCTCGCTCCTCAAGCAGATCCCACTCAAAGTTGATCACGACATGCTGATGCAACGGTGGTGGTATTTTTTTGAGGGAAGTATTGGATGTATTGGCATTTTGAAGCAATGGCTGGTGCGGGCACTGTACCGAGCGTTGCGAGAAGGAAGCACTGAACTCATGCGCACCCATCTAGAGCAATCAGTGCTGCCAGACGCCAAATGGGAGCGCATGCGTGCTGATGCCAGAAGCGGGGAAGCCGAATTTCAGTACGCCAACGAGCAAAACAGTTATCTGTCGAACCTAGCGCGTATGCCAGCGTTCGTTCCCAAACAACCCGATCCCGCATCTCCCTCACCACCTGAAGATGAAACTGCCGAGCAGAAGAAGGGCAAGCCGAAGGGGCGTGTTGGCGAACCATCGCCTCGTCGAGATCAGGTGGGAACGGCACAAGAAGATCAAGAAGCTACTCATTGTTCGTTCTCAGGACCGATCAAGCTTGAGGCAACGCGTTGGCTGGAATCAACAGTTCAAGAGGTGCAATGCCCAGCATGCGGTTCGGTGAGCAAAGCGAAGCTGAAAGGGTCATCTGTGGTGATTGCGCCGCATCCCCCACGAAAGTTGCGGCCAGTGCGCAATGTCACCCGCTGGATGGAACAAAAAACGGAGTGGATCCTCGTTCAGAAAAAGGAGTGATCCTGCGTACTGCTTGGTACCATCGCTTCCGTGGAAGCGTCGAGCCTCTCACCTTTTCAGAGAATGGGTTGCAGACGGTGCGGCAGGAGAGCAAGCGAAGAGAAAGGTTTTCTGATCGGGTGGTACACTTCCCCTCAAGGGCTTGACAAAGATGGGCCGAAGAGGTATATTTTCAATGAAAGAAAAATTCACTCATTGAAAAGGACAGCAACATGCCTCGAACGCCAGAAGCAAATCAACGCATCCGCGAAGCACAGCGCGCAAAGATCCTGGAGAGTGCCAGGAGCGTCTTTGCACGCAAGGGGATGGAAGCGACGATTACGGATATTGCCGCTGAAGCTCAGATCAGTATTGGGCTCGCTTACCGCTACTTTGCCGACAAGGAGGCGATCTTCTCTGAATTGGTGAAGCAAACCATACCGGCCGCAGCTCCCGGTCAGCGGCTTCTGGACATCCCCGGAACACCTGGAGAACGTCTTGCCGCTCTGATTTCGAACGTTGTCATGGCACGAGGACGTCGTGAACCGCTTGAAATGTATCAACTCCTCAACCACGCACTCCAGGCTGGAGCCATGCCCGACGACATGCGCGAACTGCTCGGCAAACGCTATCAAATGCTTCTTGATGCCATGAGGCAATTGATTGTCGAGGGCCAGGCGACCGGGGAGGTTGTGCAAGGTGACCCGGACCAGTTGGTGGCAATCATGAGCGCATGTCTCGATGGCTTAACTCGATGGGCAGTACGAGACCCAGAGCAATTCAATACCTACGTTTCTGATGTCGAGATTATCCTACGACTTTTCAAACCCCAGACCTCGGAGAAGAAGGTCACAGAACCTTAAAGGGAAAGATCTCCGCGAAACACAAGGAACAAATCCTTTAGAAAAGGCATGGAAACACTATGTCTTGATGTCCTTTTGTCCTTTTGACTTTCAATGCGTGAAATCTGAAAGGAGTACGTATGCAGGCAACACAAGAGACAACAACGGCCATTGCCGTCGAGCAACTCGTGAAACGCTATCGGCGAGCACAACGCAACGCCGTGGATGGACTTTCGTTCCAGGTGCGCCGTGGCGAGATCTTCGGACTGCTCGGACCAAATGGCGCGGGGAAGACCACAGTGATAAGCATGCTCACAACCAGCGTCTTACCCACCAGCGGGCAGATCATGCTTGCTGGCATCGACGTGACCGCCGATCCCATTGGCGCCAAGCAGCGGATCGCGATGGTTCCTCAACGCAACAACCTGGATCGGAGCTTACGCATCAAAGAGATCTTGACCTATCATGCAGCCTACCATGGTGTCCCGCGTGCCAGGCGCACAGCGCGTGCGAACGCGCTGCTTGAAGAACTGGGTCTTTCTGCGCGCAAGGACGAAAAGCTCGGATGGCTTTCGGGAGGGATGGAGCAGCGCGTCATGCTGGCGCGAGCGCTCATGCACGAACCAGAGGTGCTCTTTCTTGATGAGCCAACCAATAACCTGGACCCGCAGACACGTCTCTTCCTTTGGGAGCGCATTGCCGATCTCCACAAACGAGGCGTGACCATTATTCTAACCACACACGATATGGAGGAGGCAGACCGACTCTGTGAGCGGATAGCGATTATGGATCGTGGCCGTATCCTGGCCGAGGGTACCCCTGAAGGACTCAAACGCTTGATCCCCGGTGGCACCATGCTGGAATTGCGTGTCCGCATTCCCGCAACAGTTATTGCCGGGCATGTTTCGTCAGAAGAAGCGGCCAGTGTCCTGGATGACCCTTTTCGCGCAACGCTTGAGAAGCTGCCAGGTGTCACCAGAGTAGAACGCTTGAGCACACAAACGGATGAAACGGATAAATCTCAGACGGCGGTCTTCCGTTTATATGCCAGTGAAGATGCCGGTACGCTCCTCGCAAGCGCGGCCCAAACAGTGATCCAGGAGCAAGGCGCATTGCTCGATTTGCATTTTTCGCAACCCAGCCTTGAGGATGTGTTCATCTACTTAACAGGAAGGAACTTACGTTCATGAGTGCTCTCACACCTTCTTCTCATCCCCAAACGTTTCACCCGCACAGCAATACCAGAGCGGCCCTGACAGCCTTTCTGGCGATTGTGAGTCGCGACCTGCTGATGGCACGGAGAGAAATCGTCACGTTTTTGTTGCAAACACTGATTCAGCCTCTCTTCTATTTGTTCGTATTCGGCAAAGTGCTTCCTCTTATTGGCTCGGCCACAGGGGGATTTTCGATGCTTCTGCTGCCAGGAATGGTGGCGTTTACCCTGTTCCTGACCGCATTGCAAACCACATCAACTGATCTGGGCCGTGATCTGGGTGTTCTACGAGAGATCGATGATCGGTTACTGGCTCCACTGCCAACCGCCCTGGTAGCTCTTGAAAAGGTATTGTTTGCAGCGGTGCGCGGGTTTATCGCCGGAACCTGCCTTTTCCCTCTTGCCTTCTGGATACTGGGGAACGGCTACCAAGTGCGAACCGACCATCTCGTCATCTTAATTGGCCTGATGGTCTTGGTCGCTCTGGTGGGAGCGGCGTTGGGGTTACTGTTGGGTACGGTGTTGCCCCTCCAACAACTCGCGCTCGTTTTCGCGTTGGTCTTGACCCCGCTTATCTTTACTGGCTGTACCTTTTACCCCTGGATCTCACTCGGCGCGCTCAAGTGGTTTCAGGTCCTTACCCTGTTCAACCCACTCACCTATGCGTCTGAAGGGATGCGCTTTGCGATGCTTCCTCCCGTTCACGGGCAGGAACTGCCAACGCTCGCGCTCGGCTGGGTACTGCTGGTGCTCTGCACCTCGCTCATCGTCAGTCTCTGGGGAGGGATCAGATTTTTTCATCGACGTGTCATCGGTTAGCAGAGAGAATGAGAAAGGAAAACTGCTATGAAGCTCAATACCACTCCACCAGTCGTGCAACACGAACGATCTCTGCGCGCCAGGGGTATCGGGTACGACACTGGATTTCGCATCGGCGGCACCATCAACCGGCCATTTGACAGAGCACTTGTCCGGCGCGAGTTGCAGATCATTCACGACGATCTGCACTGCAACGCGGTGCGCTTGATCGGCAATGACCTGGAACGGCTCGAATTCGCCGCGCGCCACGCTGCCGATTTGGGTCTGGAGATCTGGTTCTCGCCGTACCCCATGGAACTCGACCCCGAGGAAGTGCTCAAGTTGCTCGCCGACGCAGCCGAGCGTGCTGAGCAGATTCGCCGCCGGGGAGCCGCAGTCGTGTTCGTCACTGGCGCCGAACTGAGCCTGTTCAACAGCGGGTTCCTGCCGGGCAACAGCCCCGAGGAGCGGGTCGGTCCTCTGCTTCGGCGCGAGCCGGGGATGCGTGAACTGGTGGCCGAGGTGCCTGCTCGCATCAACGACTTCCTCGCCAGGGCCGTCGTCACGGTTCGCGAGCGGTTCGGCGGCAAAGTGACCTACGCCTCCATCCCTTTTGAGGGCGTTGACTGGACACCATTCGACATCGTCTCGGTCGATGCCCACCGCACGAAGGAGGTCGCCCACATCTACCAACAGGGCATCCACGCACTGGTCGCGCAGGGCAAGCCGGTGGCAATCACGGAATTCGGTTGTGCCACACATCGCGGCGCGGGCGATCGCGGTGGCCGCGGCGGCAGTGAGATGATCGAATACGAAGGGAGCACTCCGGTACGGCTCAACGGCAACTACATCCGTGACGAGCAGGAGCAGGCCACCCACCTGCGCGAGCTGCTGGACATCTTCACCACCGAGGGGGTTGATGCCGCCTTTGTCTGCACCTTCGTCTGCTACGGCTGGCCGCACCGCAGCGATCCCCGCGAAGACCTGGATATGGCTAGCTGGGGTGTAGTCAAGGTCCTGGAGGGCCGCTCTGGCGATATCTACTCCGACGTGCCCTGGGAACCCAAGGCCGCCTTCACTGCTCTCGCTGACTTCTACCACGACTGAAAAGAAGGAGTTCTGTATGTCTCTGAAATTTGGCCTCTCTCTGCCGCAGGGCCTGACCATGGAACTGGCGCACCTGAAAGATCCGGTCGAAGCGTATGAAACGATGACGCAGGTCGCCCGGGTCGCCGATGAGGTCGGTTTTGAGTCTCTGTGGCTGTTTGATCATTTTCATACCTTCCCAAGGTCATCACAGGAAATGACGTTTGAGTGCTGGACCGCTACCGCAGCACTTGCCCGTGATACAAAGCGTATTCGCATTGGCCAGATGGTCACCTGCAATGGCTATCGCCATCCCGCGCTTCTGGCGAAAATGGCCAGTACCGTGGATGTCCTCTCACATGGACGGCTGAACTTCGGGATAGGCGCGGGCGCGTTGGAACCCGAGTATCGCGCCTATGGATATGACTACCCCGAAACATCCGCTCGCCTGCGTCAGTTGCGCGAGGCGGTGCAGGTGATCCTTGCCATGTGGACGCAAGAAGAGGCGGCCTTCGAGGGAAACTACTACCAAGTGCGCGGCGCCATCAATCAGCCCAAAGGCGTGCAAAAACCGCACGTTCCCCTGCTGATTGGCGGAGGCGGTGAGCACGTCACCCTCAAGCTGGTCGCGCAGTACGGCGACGCCTGCAATGTCAGCGGTTCTCTGGAAACTATTCAACATAAGTTTGACGTGTTGAAAAAGCACTGCGAGGCCATTGGGCGCAATTACGAGAGCATTCACCGCACGGTGACACTTTCCTGTATGATTGGCGAGACCGATGAGCAGGCAGAGGCGAAAGTTCCTCCTGGCCTGCGCAGCTACGCAGCTCTTAGGGCAAGCATCCTGGTCGGTAGCCCGGACACTCTGCGCAAACGTTTGATCGAGTTGGAGGAAGCAGGTGTCCAGGAAATCATCCTTCGCTTCTCCGATGCCTTGAATCTGGATACGCTGCGCTTCTTTGCAAAGGAGTTGATTGCTTAGCCGATGAGAGGCTGGCGATAGCAATCCTATCTCCAGGATGATGCGAAAACCTGGCAGGCCGCAATGCTCATGGGTTTGTGGCATACCAGGTTTTCATTGTCTCTCCATTCTCTCAGCGCCGGCTAGCGTTGCGCAACATCTAAGATACAGCGCCTATATTGCCCGCTACCCTGCTCCTGTTGTCACCTCATGTAACGCTCCCCAAACGGGAATCAAAATTTGACACATATTCCCGCCATTTTCTCTCTCTGACACATATCTCCCCGTTTTGGCGAATTTATGTGTCAAACGACAATAGGGTTTACACATCTCTCTTCACTGGTTTCTTTCTCAGCTCATGTTTGTTTCATTCCAGGCTACAGACCTTGCTCGCCCTTGAGTCTGTAGCCTTATTTTTACCCACCGTTGACTGTTCATTAGGTTCCTAGAAGGAGTTAATCATGTCAGCACGTCAGCTTGACCAAGTTGGAGAATATATGACGATCAGGGAGGCTGCGCGGCTCAAGGGGGCCACACCTAATGCGCTGTACCTCTGGCTGAAGAGTCGTCAGGTACCTTGCTCAAAGGTAGGCCGAACAATCGTAGTGCGACTTGTGGATATCGTTTCGTATACGCCGAGAGGCAAGTAACGCATTAGACCCATTGGCGAGCAGTGGGATGGTTTGAAAGGATACGAAAATGGGAAGCAGAATTAAATCAGCGAAGACATTGATGAGTATGGAGTTACCAGAAACGAGGTGGGCTGTGCCTGGACTGTTACCAGAAGGTCTCATAGTGCTAGCGGGTAAACAGAAGATGGGGAAGTCTTTTCTGTTGCTCAATATCGGGCTAGCGGTAGCAAGGGGCGGCAAAGTTATGGGTGTCGTACTTGCTGATCAGGGAAGGGCGTTGTACCTTGCATTAGAAGATGGACACAAACGTCTACAGGATCGATTGAGGATAATGCTTGACGGAAGTGAGGCACCCGATACCCTTGATTTAGCTACAGAGTGGGATAAATTGGACGCTGGTGGTGTTGATGCCCTGGAAGACTATCTCAAGCAGAATGAGGACACGAAGGTCATTATGATCGACGTGCTACAACGTGTCATCCCGAAGCACAAGCAGAATGCTGATAGTTACGAGGAAGCCTATACCTACCTTTCTCCATTGAAGCAGCTTGCAGAGCGGTATCATGTAGCGATTGTAGTAGTCCAACACATGCGCAAGGCAGCGGCAAACGATGTGCTAGACGAGATTTATGGGAGTACTGGACTCTCAGCGGTTGCGGATACAATTGTCATTCTCAGTAAGGAAAATAGTAGAAACGAGAAGTTCCTGCTTGTGAAGGGCCGTGATGTGTCCGAACAAAAGTATGCACTTGAATTCGACGAAGAACTAGCGACCTGGAGGATTGTAGCCAACGGAGAACAGGCAGAGGAATTGCTAGCGCCGTCTGAACTAGGGCAGTTCGTCAAGCTCGTCAATTCGCACCCAGATGGTATCACACGGACCGAGGTGGCGAATGAGCTTGGAAAGACTGTTGATAGCGTTGACAGCCTTGCAAAGCGCGCTATGAGAGAAGAGAAAATCAAGAGGGACAGAGGCGTGTACACTCCTTTTAGAAAGACCGCCCCAGCCCCGGCCCTGATCTTTGATGATAACGACCCTGATTAGGCCCAACCAACACGCCGCTACCCTAGAAGTGATGTTTGTTTGTTGGTTTGACGGTTGCTTCATACTCTCTACCCGTTTAATCTCAGTAGGGCTATCGCCTACTGAGTTATAAGTCTAAAGATATATGTGTTTGTTTGTAGTTATGTTATACGGAATGGAAGCACACGCCTCAAACCAACAAACAAACATTGCATACAGGGGTTGGTTATGAATGCAGATCACCCTCTCGATTGTCCTGGCGTGGCGTAGAGACCTATCTGGCCATAATTAGACGGCGATGCTGATATCCATACAACCGATCAGGAGGACGGTCACGCTGGTGGCCCTCCTCGCCTGGGTAGGAAAATCACATCCATCCATCTTTGAATGAGCCTGAAAGCTTGCTTGAAGGCCATTCAACCATATCAGAGTACTGATATGACAGCCAAGAAGGAGGCATTCACATGGCACGATTACGCTCACTCACAAACTTTATGATAGATGTTTGGAACGAGGAACACAGGCACGAGGAAGAGAGCATTGACGATTTCATGTCACGCTGCTGGTCCATAGGCCGGGCGACAGCAAACCTGAACCTGCGCGGCTAATCTATACGCAGCGGCCCGCGAGCCACCCCGGCTCGCATCTGCTCCAGTTTATCGGCAGGCACATATTCTATTCGCCAAGTCATACCCGCCTCCGCCAGAGCTTTCATCAAGGTCCGATCCTCATCGCGAGCAGGACTGAGCACAATATCGTAGGGCGTATTCGCCTCCCTTCGGCTCTCCATAAAGGATTTCAGCGCTCTCACCTCCTCAGGTGTCCAATGGCGCTCTTGCTCTTGCTCGTGGGATTTGTAGAGGCGGCTGCCGTCATAGCGGGCCGCACGCAGCGACGGCCCTTTCTTGGGCCAGCCACCTCCTACCCAGATGGGAATGCGCGGCTTCTGCACTGGGGTGGGCAGAAAGGTCACATTGTTGACCTGGAAATACTTCCCCTGATAGCTGAAAGGTTCTCCGCTCCACAGCCCAATCAACACATCAAGGGCCTCATCCAGCAGTTTTGCTCGCTGCCTCTCATCCGTCACTTCTCCCACACGGCTGAAACCCGCATCATTTGGATCGCCCAACCCTACACCAAGGATCAAGCGTCCATTGGATAACTGATCCAATGCTACTGCCTCTCGTGCCAGCTTCCAGGGACGCCTGCGGGACAAAGGCGTGACTGAAGTACCCAGGCGTATGTGCGTGGTCTGGACTGCTATCGCCGCTAAAGCGATCCAGGGATCGCAGGTTGGGATCGGACCATCGCCTTGGTGAACGATGTAATCTTCTAGGAAGACGCCATCCCACCCAGCTTTTTCCGCCAGGCATCCTAGCTCGGCGAGGATACGCACATCTCCACACACTCCTCCATTTGGGAGAGTAAGTCCATACTGCATGTATACCTCCTAAGAATTGGATCTTTTCAGACTCCGTGCATGCAGTCTACAGGAGGCTTCCTGTCATCCTCTGTCATATTGCTGGTGTTAACGCGTTATTTGATCCAACTCCACGCACTTCTGGGCCGCATTGTACCATTCTGGCTTATCCCAGTCTACATATGCAATGCTGAAAAAGGCTCACTCCCTGT
>DATAYF010000075.1:0-4744 GCA_036272735.1 Ktedonobacteraceae bacterium | reverse complement strand
AGGTTAGTGTTTCCGCAACGCAGCGTATTCAAGCGGTATTTCTATGGCTTCTAGAGGGGCGGTTGCCCTACTGTGATGCCGACAGGACGAATGCCTTTCATGGCAAATCGGTAAGGGAACTAAAGGCAAGCCAGCATCATTACCATAGTCGATTGTAGTTATGACGGCAGTAGGACTACTAACCCCGACGATGCGCTAAAATACGCCTGCTTGGAAGATTGAAGGAAGAAGGAAGGATTCTCATGGTAAAAACTGTTCTCAGGCCGCTGTCTTTTAGTTTGCTTATTGCAATGTTGCTCTCCATCTGTTTTGGATTGACAGGTACGGGCAATGTCCCTTCTGCACATGCCGCTTCCCATTCACAGAATGCGGCGAATGGTGTTCAGTGGCCGAGCAATCAAGCATTACCTCGATTCTCCAAGCCCCATCATTTGGATGCGGTTGACCTCGAAAATGCACCGGGCGACGTTGGCTTGATGATGTCAACTCTAGAAGGGATCGTCAACCGAACACAACCACGGATCTATTTGATCGAATCCATCCATGATGAAGGCTCATACACCTGGTTAAATGATTCACATATCCCCTACCAGCTCCATCAAAACCCCTGGGAGATCGTGAGTAAATACTATCACGAAGCAAAAGGGATCATTATCTATGATCCTAACATGACTGATTCCATTGATGTGGCAACCACATTAGCGGGGTTGAAAGATGGTATCGTCGTCAGTCCCACCCTGGCACAAACTCTCACGGCTGCCCCCTACCATATGCCTGTGCTAGATGACTTACGTGCGAAATTCTCTAGTGCGCTTGATGCATATACCTGGGAATACCAGAATCTCTGGCCGCTGACGACCCATCGTATGTTAATCGGGTTGAAGCCGACGACGAACATTACCGTCTCACCGGATAACTGGAAAGATTTCCAGACGGTTTTGCAAGAGAATAATCCGGTGACCGATGGGTCAAATCGCAAGACGTATAACATTGATCTCTCAAATTTCCTGGGGGGAAACGCGGTCTATCTGCGCTTTCAGGATTCCTTTCCCAAAGACGGCTGGGGTCCTTCGGTACACCAGGTTACTGTCAATGCTGATGGCAATGTCATCGCCCAGTTTACTGGATGTAGTCAGCAAGAAGAACAATACATTTTCGACCACGGTAACTCACAGTGCGCGCTCGGCCAGGACGCACATCGTTATGCTGACGGTAAAAACTATTTTGTTTACCGCTTTGTTCCTCCGGCTGGCACCAAGCAGCTCACCGTTTCAGTTGATATGTTGAATGAGTTTCTGGTTTCCGCAGCAAAAGTTGCGCCAGCAGCCTCGTCTGACCAGCAGGTGCCGTTTGGTTATCTCAGAGACTACGCTGTTGCCAATCATGCATTTGTCTTCTGGCTGACGACCTCTACGGATCCGAATCAGGCAGCGCTGTTCAACAAGATTCTGGCCTCAGTGAAACCTGGCACGCCATACCTGGGGTGGTTTGATGATGAACCTACCGGAGTAACGATGGCGTCTCAGCATGGCGTCGAAGTCCTGGCCGCTGACTGGATCTCTAATCTCACCGTCTGGTCGGGCGTGCCCGCTCCACCGATGAAGATCAAGCCGATGCCTGCTCCTACGCTACAAAACAAAATTTATGTCACTTTTGTCGTAAGCGACGGTGATAACCTTCAATACGACGAACATTATATGCGCGTACTCTGGAACGATCCCGCGAGAGGGAAGGTGCCGTTAAACTGGTCAATTCAACCTTTACTCGTTGACGCTGCGCCATTCTTTTTGCACTATTACCAGCAAACAGCGACTGCGAACGATTTACTGATTGCTGCGCCCTCTGGAGCAGGATATTTCTATCCGTCACAATGGCCGCAAGGTAATCTACCCACCTACTTGCAGCAATCGAGCAAGTATCTGCGTGCCATGGGTACGAATATCGTTTATGCCCTGGATGATCCAAGTCCGACGATGTCCGCGTCGGTGGGCCAGGCCTATGCGCAAGCGGGAGTGACTGGCATGTTCTACAATAATTACGGCCAAAGCAATCTCAGCATTGTTAATGGAAATCTTCCAGTCTCTCCGCAGTTAAGTGTTGGTAGTGATGACCCTACTATTCTAAACGCCATTCAGCAACAAGCTGCAAATTGGGATGGAAAATCGCCGCTGTTTATCACTGTTTCTTTGGTTGCCTGGAATACCACGGCAACTGATGGGCTATATATCGCTCAACACCTTGGAAACAACTACTCAGTGGTACGCGGAGACCAGTTTTTCCAACTTGTCCACAAAGCCTATAATTTACCACCAGCCAGGCATTAGTAATTGTACAGCGTGTATCCCCACCAATATGCTGTCCAGTGACAGCATATTGGTGGGGATATGATTATCGAAAATGCGAACAATTTCATCCCTAATTTAACAGCAGTTTACTTTCGATCAGGCACTGTCCTCCTATCGAGGCGACGCACATTTCATTGTAGACGAGAGCGATCAAACACTTCACAAAAGGAGCAATTATCGATGTTGAGTCCAGTAAGCACACCAGGTTGCTTTACAGAAGTTGATAAATTTATCTTCGAGTCCTGGGGATATATGATCCTCTTGAATATCTTGTCGGACGAGGAAATACGTGAGTGTGTGGCAGCCTCGCGTCGTATCCATGAGGCGGCTGGCACGGAAGGCTGGGGTCAGGTTGGACATGCCTATGAAACGGAGCCAATTTTCGAACGTCTGATTGATCATCCTGCTGTGTTGCCGAAAATCAGGGGGCTTTATGGAGATTACTTTATCCTTCAAGCTGCCTGGAATACCAAACAACCTGCACATGGAAAAATGGGCGGGTGGCATCAAGACGGGTCAAGCGCCTATGATTTTAAAAAACTGGCTCCCTCCATTCCATTATTGCAACTGCGCGCATCCTATCTCTTGACCGATCAAAGTCTACCGGGAACTGGGAACATGGAGATGATACCAGGGAGTCATCGAAGTATGGTGGCACTGCCTGACGCTGTTCGGCGGGGAGAAGTTGATGTACCAATTAGCCATGTGGTGTGTGCACCGGCCGGTTCCGTCTTGATCTTTCATAATGCCGTCTGGCACAGAACGTATATGCATGAAGGAGATAATGATCGCTATACTATGCATTATATTTATAGTCCTCCCTGGATCAGAAGCTCTGATCGTCTGCAAAATTCCCAGGCATTTTTAGCGCAAACGACGCCTCTGCGTCGTGCACTTATGGGAGAATACACAAGGCCTGATGCACCCTATGGGGCACGTTATGCACGCCCACCGTTTGAGGGGTGAAACTTTTATCCATGGTGCTTCAGTGCTTCTGCATAGCCTCTGGCTCACCACAACCTACCTCACGCAGATGATGCTATCCTCGTTGGCGTGGCGCAAGTAATCTTCTAAATCGGCGCGGGTGTCGATATCCAGGGATAGGCCGAGGCTGTGGTAGAGAGTGTAGCTTTTGTGGCGTCGCTGTGCTTCGGCGCTGAAGCGTTGCAGGCTGCCGACGCCGAAGACGTAGGGGATGGCGAGTGGAGGACGCGCGAGAAAGGCGTTGGTGCCCGTGCCCTCCTGCGAGGGAGCCAGCACGACCTCGTGGGTGTCGGCCAGCGCGAGCAGCGCCTTGACCTCGTGGGGACAGAGGAGTGGCAGGTCGCCGGAAATGGTGAGCAGCGCCGTCGTCACGCTGGCACCGGTTGCCAGTTCGTGCTGTGCGGCCGCGCGCAAGGCGGGATTATGCCCGGAAGCAGCTTCTGGCAGTGCGATTGCTCCCCACGCCTCCACTTGTGCAAGCACGGATGGGTCCGCGCTGACAATACTGATGCGTTCGAATGCTTCGGTTGCTTGCAATGTACGCAGGGTATGGTGAAGCATGTCGAGCATAAGTTGTGCTCGTTGCGCCGGGGCCAGGTGCGGCGCGAGCCGACTTTTGGCAAGATGCAATGACTTCACCGGTATCAATGCTCTGTAGTTCATAAAACCTTTACTAACTCGATATGCACTTTTTGCCGCCTGCGGCGGTGAGAGAAAAGAGATGAGTGGGGACATCCCACACGCCGTCAGGGACTGCCGCCCCTGGACCTCGCTTAGACAATATGCACATCACGTTATTTATGATAGTGATATTTCAGCCGCCCGCAGGACGTTGCGGGCCAATTCCGCTTTGGCAGCAGTGTCACGCATGATCGTATTGGTGACAACCGTTGGAATACCTAAATCCTCGATCTCACTCGCGATTTGCGCGTCCTGCTCGTCGATGACCATCACATCCAGAAAATCGCGGTAGCAACGGGCCACGCCAACCGCTGAAACCTCGTAACCCATGCCGCGCAACAATTTGTCGGCGGGTCCTTTGATGGGCGCGCCGCCGACAATGGGACTGACCGCAACAATCATGCCACTGGCCTCGTGTAAAGCATCGTGGATGCCTGGCACCGCGAGAATACTGCCAATACTGACGATGGGATTGCTGGGGGCCAGCAAAATCGCATCGGCCTGCTGAATGGCCTCGATAACGTCGGGGGTAGCTGTGGCTGTGTCAGCGCCGACAAAGACCACGTCCTGCACCTCGTCGGCACATTTTCTCTGCACCATATATTCTTCGAAGTGGATCAGTCCGGCGGGCGTCTGAATATGCGTCGCAATCGGCTGATCACTCATGGGTAGAATACGCAATTGCAGGCCGAAAGAGTTTCGTAGCTCGTCGGTAATTGCGCTCAGCGTCTTAC
>DATAYF010000074.1:0-7265 GCA_036272735.1 Ktedonobacteraceae bacterium | reverse complement strand
CTTTCCATGGAGTCCTTGAAAACGCTCAAATCGACCGGAAGAGGCAGAGGAGTGCGGGGCCGCTGGCGCAATTATCGCAACAATGCCACGATTCGCGGCGAGATTTGGCGGCTGGTGCGCTACAAATGCCATCTCGTGGGTATGCGCTTCCAGACGTGCCCGCCTCGGGGAACCTCTCATACCTGCCCACGATGTGGGCAACCAGCCAACATAAAGTAGATAGCCAGCGCGTTGCCTATCAGGAAGATAGGTACGTTTCCAACTACCCCTTTCCGAACCGGACAGGCACCTTTCGGCGCATCCGGCTCTCCAACACTTGCATTCGTTCCTAGCGGACTGGCGCGCCATCCGGCACATCCGTTCAGAACATTGAATGCCTGCGTCTGGACCCCTTCCCCGTGTATCGGGCATTACCCCGATCGTTTGAGTACTATGAGTCCTCTGTCACCATGAGCCTCTCGGCTTGTAGGTGATCCCGTCGTTTCACTTTAACACAATCCTGTACTTAGGTCCCCATTCCGTCGGTATCCCCTCTCACTGAGGGTAGGCCAGATGTGATACCTCTCGGTCAACTTACACGCTCTTGACCGCGACATCTGGAATGTCCAATAGTACCGTGAAGACATTGGACGCTGCCATGTCCCCGCGACTTGGGTTCGAGCAGTTTGGCCCTGACCATATACAGATAGTTGAACGACCCAGGAATAGGTACTTATCCTGTCCGCCCTTTGTACCGCCATGCTATCGTCCCCTTCGGGTTTCCCCGTCAGGTAAGGCGTTACTTTAGCCACTTCGGTATCAGTGGCGTTGCCCCTCGGCAACATGTGTTAAAGTGCGTCAACGGCGCAAGTGTAAAGCAGCCGCTCTAACCAACTGAGCTAATCGCCCTTTTTATGCACTCGCTCTGGTATTTTACTTCACTTCACAAAAACAGCACCCGATTCTACTTGCCTCGGATGCCATCCTTGATCGATGCCCTCGAGTGGACTCGAACCACCACGCCTTATCGGCACAGGCCCTCAACCTGCTGCGTATACCATTCCGCCACGAGGGCTTATCCATTTACGAGTTACGCATTGCATATTACACTGAACGCAACTGTTTGTCAACAGTTTTGCATACCTTTCCAGAGCTCTTTGAAAGTCGTCATTGCTTGCGCCTGCAGCGCTTATAAAGAGCAGTGACAGAGATGGTGATGGGCTTGCAGCTCATCACCATCTCTGTCACTGCCTTCACCCTACCCCTGGTTACCGTAGCGCTGCAGTAGCCCGCTGGGACGTGATCCTACCAGTTCGCGTCTCGGCAATGGGACTCCGCCCAGGTTTGGCAAATTTTCCGTGCTTGGTGCGTACTCATCTTCGCTCTCATGCTCATTCGATGGCAACAGCAGTATTTTATGCATCGTTATCGTTGAGATGCTGCTGGTTGAGAAACCTTGACCAGCCCTTTCGGACGTGTGGCCCAGGTGCTCAGTCACACCTGAACGTGAAACCTGCGGAACACCAGGAAAGGCGAATGCTCCGGTCTCGCACTCGGTGGCAATCGGCGCCAGTAGTGACGACGTTTGCTGCTCTAGCACAGGCGAGTATTGATTGACGTATAGCGGCGCGAGCGGCGGGTATGCCTGCGCTTGCGCCTGGCGCTGCCAATCACCTACGCCCGCTGTCCCCAAAGTTGCCACTTTCGCACCACGCCGTATCCGTGTCCTGATGCCCCACAACGCCAACGCCAGGACCGCGAACAATACGAAGCCGATGGGCGCTGTTTTATCCAGCAATGACAGGAAGGTTTGTGTCTGTACGGGTTGCTGTGGCTGCGACGCAGCTACTGGCAGCGGCGCAACAGCGGATGGTGCATGTTGCGACTGCGCGGTTCTGGCTTTGGCCTGACCAGAAGTAATAGCGGACTCCTCAGCGGAGACGGTCGCCTGTGCCTTGACAACTTCCTGGATATTCACATGTCGTGGCTGTGGCGTAGATGCTGGCGTTGCAACCGGTGTCGCTAGCATTGCTTGCGCTTCTGGTGGCGCTTCAGCGTGATAATTGTCCATGAAACTCACGACTTTACCGGCCCACGCCGAAGCGCCAGCCGTACCAACATAGGTATTAGAAATAGAGTAGGCGGAAGTCAAACCTTCACCAACGTAGCGCGAACTGATGAGCTGAAACCAATCTGTAATAGCCGCCGAGTAAGACGGATACAGGGTATAGTTATCAGCATCCACAGGCAGACCTACACTTCCACGTACACTGCCAGGATTGAGATCACTCAGCCCAACACCAGCCTCACCATCGTTTGTCTCCGCCCACCACACGCCCAGCGCGAAAGCATCGTCGATATTGTACTGGCGTGAGGCCTGCTCAACCACTGAGCCAGTACCCGCCATAGGGCTACCCGCTTTTTCAAAAATAGAGTCAACAGTTGCCGCGGGCAACGTCGGTGGCCCCACCACTGAAGCACTATCGGCATGGCTCTTCTGTGTCTGATGCATCTGCCAGAGGAACGTCAAGCCGCCACTACTCAGAACGATGAGCGTACTAATGACGACAAATATCATCATTCTCACCTGCCCACACTTGTTGCTTTTCAGCCTAAATGCCATACAAACCACCTCCCATTCTTTTGTATTAACTCTTTTTATTTATTCTACCATACTTTAAAAATTTAACGGGCAAGACATGCCCTTAATAGGTAGTATGTCCCACAGGGTTATGTTATACTGAGAGGCACTTAGGTACCGGAGCCAAAAATAGATGCATAGACGGAGGGCCTATCATCAGTCATCACAGCGGTTCAGGAACAACACAAACAGGGCAGCTTGACCGCCGAACTTTGCTACGTAAGCGATACGCAATTCAACGTACCATCGGTCGAGGGGGCATGGGGGCTGTCTACCAGGCGCGTGATATGAAACGCCAGGGAACGGTCTGCGCCGTCAAAGAGATGAGTACCTCGATGGTTCCCCCTGACGAGCGCGAGCAGGCAATTGACAATTTTAAGATCGAGGCCAAAATTCTCTGGGGCCTCAATCATCCCAATCTGCCCGCACTGATGGGATTTTTCTCGGAAAATCAGCGCTACTTCCTGGTTATGGAATATATCGATGGCATGACGCTGGAACAACTGCTTGAGCGCAATGGTGGCCCATTTTCTGAACGGCGCGTGCTCGGTTGGGCGCGTCAATTGTGTGATGTGCTTGAATACCTGCATAGCCAGAACCCGCCGATTATTTTCCGCGATATGAAACCGGGCAATGTGATGCTCACACGTAGCGGCCATATTAAACTGGTGGATTTTGGGATCGCTCGCTTCTTCCGCCCTACGGGTGTGCAGGACACACAGCATCTGGGCACACCCGGCTTTGCCCCACCCGAGCAATACGGCACAGCACAGACCGATGTACGCTCGGATATTTATTCGCTCGCGATGACATTATTTCTCCTACTCACCAACGAACTCTCCGAACAAGGCTTCGGACTGCAAAACGTACGCGCAATCAATCCAAAAATATCGCCCGTGGTCGCGCGCGCACTTGAAAAGGCCGCTGACATGAAACCAGAGCTGCGCTATCAGAGCGTCGCCGAATTTCGTGCCGCGCTCCTGGGAGTGGGTTTTGTCTTTGATTGTGGAGACCTGGCGATAAACGCGCAAGAACTTGCCGAACTGTGTGCTCACTATCCCGACGAGGCCGCGAATTATCTTTCGACTGGCGAGATCGAAGCCTGGTTGCATGAAACAGGTCAGTTCGAGCTTGCCCGTGAAGCCCAGCATATTCGTACGATGATCGCTGACCCACACAACGCGGTCGATAGTTTTGTGCAGATCGTCACCAGTCAGAACGCTCGTGCCCGCAGGGTGCAGCAGCCACTCCCCAGGCGCAGCAATCAGAGCGGCAAACAGCCTGCTATCGGTCGCAACAAGGGTGCACAATCTGGACAGAACGGCGCTAGCCAGACACCCGCTGCGAAGTTGGGGAACTTGGAGGCCAAAAGGTCACGCGTACCGATCCAGGTGCACCCGCGTGGCATCGATTTCGGCCAGGTACAGGCCAGGAATATTTCTTCCGCCATGACGCTGACGATTACCGGCGAGCAAGGCGTTCCCATTAGTGGTACGCTCTATTCGCACGAGCCATGGATGATGCTCGATACGACCCAGTTCGCGGGCATGAGCACGCGCGTTGGTGTGCGCATCAATGGCATGAACCTGCGTGGTGGGCGTCATTACACTGGCGCTATCGTGATTGTACCGGACGATGAAAGTGCTCAGAAGGATATTCTTGTGCCCGTTGAAGTCGAAGTCATAGAACATACCCCACAATTTAGCACTGGACACGAGCGACCACGACGCCTCAAAACCGCCAATGCCGACCTGGATGTATACGATGATGACGATGATGACGAGTACGACGATGACGCCATAAACAGCAGCACGACCCAGGTACAGCAGTTCATCCGTCCCGACGAAGAGGAGGATGAGTACGATGATACGGCTGTGAGCACCGGACGTATAAAGCCCGACAAGCAGAGCGAATACGAGGCAAAATATGGCGCGTCCAACGTCAATGGTAGCAGCAAGGCGTGGGAACCCTTGCACATGTCACTACAACAGCGTCTATGGGTGCAGCGCTGCTTGACGTTCGTGGCGGCCTTCATACTCGCCAGTCTCGTGTATACCTTGACTACCCAGGCACCAACATCGCCATTGCCTCCCAGCCCATGGTTCATCGTAACGCTGGCTTGTGGCATCCCTGCCGCTGCGCTTGGGGCCTTGCTGGTCAATTGGAACAGGAACTGGCCGCCAAAAGAGGCCATCAATCGTACCTGCACCGGCATGAGTAGTGTGCTGGTGCTCCTGGCACTGCTCAGGATCGTTGTACAAATTGCCAGTACGACCCTATTCATCCCGCCACAAGCACATTTACTACTTATGCTCACAGCTATCTCGCTCGGCGCAACCTTTGGCATCACGCGTAAGACCAGCGATGCAATTCTTGATGGTATCATTTGGATACTGCAACAGGTCAATCGTCGCCCGGCCAGCCTTGGCCTGGGGATCATTGGCGGCATCGTTGGCTATCTGCTGACCGTTGGTTTTGCCTTGAGTCCCTTTACCATGCTTGCTATAGTAGTAGGGATAGCGGTAGGGACGGCGCTGGCCTGGCGAGCCAATCAGATTATGGACGCCGGTCAGCCGTAATAGCATCGTGAGAGGGAACGTTTCTTGTGGAGCACTCGCAACCCAAATTACTGGTCGTTCTGGGGCCAACGGCATCGGGTAAAAGTTCACTCGGCATTACGTTAGCACAACGTTTTCATGGTGAAATCGTCTCCGCCGATTCACGCCAGGTCTATCGTGGGCTCGATATCGGCGCGGCAAAGGTGACGCCAGAGGAACGAGCGCTGGTTCCGCACCACCTGCTAGATATTGCTGATCCACACGAAACCTATACTGTAGCCCAGTTCCAGCACGACGCCAATTGTGCCATTCACGACAGTATCGCGCGCGGTCATCATCCCTTCCTGGTCGGGGGCTCACCACACTATATTCAGGCCATTGTAGATAACCTGGATATTCCCGCCGTGGCACCGCAACCGCAACTTCGCGCTGAGCTAGAAACACTCCCCCTGCCAGATCTGCTGGCTCGTCTCGTAACGCTTGACCCCTACACTGCTGCGCACATCGATCGCAACAATCCACGCCGCGTCATTCGTGCCCTGGAAGTATGTATCACCACCGGCCGGCCGTTTTCGGAACAGCGGCGCATAGCCCACCCACTGTATACGCCACTGCTGCTCGGCATCCAATGGCCGCGCCCGCTGCTATACCAACGTATCGACGAGCGGGTAGACGAACGTATGCGACAAGGTATGGTACAAGAGGTGCAAAACCTATTGGCACAGGGGGTAAGCCATGCGCGATTGGAGTCCTTTGGCCTTGAATATCGCTATATTGATCGCTGGCTGCGCGGCGAATTTGCCAGCGAAGAGGAAATGGTGCAGCGTCTCAAGTACGCTATTCACGACTTTACGCGCCGCCAACTAAGCTGGTATCGCCGCGAACCGCGTATCACCTGGCTTGACGGCGGCGCACACATGACAGAGCAGGCTACGCGATGCGTGGAGGAGTTTTTGGATAGGATCCAGGAGTGACGCCTTCTGGCGACATGTCGGGTATCCCCACTTTCTCCTTTCCCTTGCCGCCGCAGGCGGCAGAAAAAACCTGCATCTGGCGCTGGATAAAATGCCTGATTATTCGTTTACTATACCAGTAAGCTCTTATTGCTTATTGACATCCTCCCCCCGGATATATAAATCCGGGGGATTCCAGTAATCACTTACTGGGTTTCCTGCTTCGCGGAGTCGTGCCCGATTTGGTTTTCACCGCACCGGGTCTTACGGACTCTCCCACACCCCCGACAGGCAGACACGCGCGCCCTGCCGCTACAATGTTTTTTGCGGCATTGATGTCGCGGTCATGCTGGACACCGCATTCAGGGCAGGTGAAGTTCCGAACATCTAAGGGAAAGCTGGTCGAGGATATGCCCACAGTCACAGCAGCGTTTGGAAGAGGGATACCAGCGATCAATCCTGACCACGGTCCGCCCATACCATGCGGCTTTGTATGCGAGTTGGGACGACATCCTCAGACCAGCCCACATCACTGATGGCTTTGCTCAGACTGCCATTCTTGATCATGTTCTTGACGGCCAACGACTCGACACACACCACTTGGTTCTCGCGTATGAGTCTGGTCGAAAGTTTGTGCGAGGCGCGTCACGGCGCCTGTCAGCGATACGGGCATGCATACGAGCGACTTTGAGGCACGCCTTCTTACGGTTCTTGGAGCCCTTTTTCTTCTTGGCATGCCGTCTCTGCGCCCTGGCAAGCTTTTTCTCATCCTTGTGGAAGAACTTGGGATTGCCCACGACTTCGCCAGAAGACGAGCACCACGAAGGACTTGAGACCGAGATCAGCGCCGAGAGTGTTGTCTGTTTGGGGCAAGTGGGCAAGGTCTTCTTCCACGAGGACACTGATGAAGTAGCGATCAGCAGCGTCTTTGGTGACAGTGCAACTAGAGGGGATAGCGCCTTCAGGCAAGGGACGCGACCACACAATATCGAGGGGGTCGCTCATTTTCGCAAGGGTGAGAGTGCCATTGCGCCAGGTAAAAGCGGTGCCAGGGTAGGTCGCAGATTGGCGGTGGCGTTTCTTCTTGAAGGTCGGGTACTTGCCACGTCCCTCAAAGAAGTTGAGAAAGGCGCG
>DATAYF010000073.1:0-7820 GCA_036272735.1 Ktedonobacteraceae bacterium | reverse complement strand
CGGTCCTTTTAACGACTCGCCGCGAGAGATGCCCTCCGCGCGTCTATATCCCCTGGGCCTTTTGCCCGTTGCCAAGGTCACGTACGATCTGGATCACGTCTTTGACCTTTTGTATGCGCATGAAGAGCCGCTGCAATTGCTCCACGCTATCCACCTCCAACGTGGCGTGCACGACCACCGATTCGTGTTGAATGTTGACATGGGTGTTGATCGAGATTAAATTGGAACCTATATCCGAAACCACAGTCGCGATATCGCGCACCAGGCCGGAGCGATCATTGGCGGTAATAATGATCGCAGCCATGTAGCGGGGCTGGCTCATCCCCATCCAGCTTACATTGATGAGCCGCTCGCGGTTGCGTTCGCGCAGCCGCTTGAGGTTCTTACAATCCTCGCGGTGCACGATCACCCCGTTCCCGCGGCTGACGAAACCGACAATTGGATCAGGTGGCAGGGGACAACAGCAATTTGCCAGGCGGGTCAGCAAACCCTCGACACCGGCAACCTGTAAGTGTGCCGACGACGATTGCGGTTTTGCGTTGATCGCGGGCAGCTTCAGCGTTTCGTCCTCGTCCTCGTCCTCTTTGGTCTCTTTCTTCTCACGTTGTTGCCAATATTCGCCCCATTTAACGGCTACACCATGTGGGCGTAGATCGTCCGCGCCGATGGCTGCTAGCAGGTCGTCGAACGAGTCGTGGTGCAATTCGCGACAGAGCCAATCCTCAAGATCATCCGTGATTGTCTCTAAATCGCGTAGCCCGGCGGTCTTTAGTTCACGTTCCAGGCGTTCACGCCCGATCTGGATGTTCATGGCGCGTTCGTGCGTCTTCAGGTAGCGCCGGATTTTGTTACGCGACGCAGTAGTACGGGCGAAGTTGAGCCAATCCCGCGTAGGGTGTGCACTCTTGCTGGTGATGATACTCACGATTTCGCCGCTTTTTAATTCGTAGTCAAGCGCCACCATGCGTGTGGCCAGGCGTTCACCATCGCCACTGCCAACCTCGGTAATGATGCGCGCACCCGCGCAATGATCACCAACCACCGTGTGCACGCGATAGGCAAAGTCCAGCGGCGTCGAGCCAACGGGCAACTCCTTGACCTCGCCCTTTGGCGTAAACACGAAGATCTGCTCCTGGAAAATA
This sequence comes from Ktedonobacteraceae bacterium, assembly GCA_036272735.1. Lineage (GTDB taxonomy): Bacteria > Chloroflexota > Ktedonobacteria > Ktedonobacterales > Ktedonobacteraceae > DATAYF01. Next base: position 6,678 of record DATAYF010000073.1, on the reverse strand, counting down.
TCGTCCTTGACCGCTTCCACAAACTCGGTATCGCTGGCGTTCATCGAACGAATATCGCGCTGCCACTCGGAAAGCTGATGCAGCCAGGAGAGCAGTTCCTTGGCCGAAGAGGAGGCACTATCGCCAACCTCCTTGTAGTGCCAGTGCATCGCCACGCCATACTCCGCCATCTCGTGCATCTCACGCGTGCGAATTTGAATTTCTGTGAGTTGGTCGTCGAGACAGAACACGGTCGTATGTAGCGCCCGATAGCCGTTGGCCTTAGGATTGGCAATAAAATCTTTGATGCGCCCTTCCTTTGGCTTCCACAAACCGTGCACGTGACCGAGCGCGACGTAGCAATCGGTGGTGCTATTTACCAGGATGCGGAAGGCGATCAGGTCGTGAATTTCGCTGGTATCTGCCGCTACCTTCAAATGCTCTAGATCATCGATGCCCCCGGCGATACGTACCAGCTTTTTATAAAAGCTATACTGGTGCTTCACGCGACCAGATATCTCGGCTTTGACGCCGATAGCCGCCATCTCATTGCGCAGGATGGTGCACACACGCTCAATATACGAGCGCCACTGCTTGCTTTCTGACTCGATAAGGCTGGTGACCCATTGCCACTTCGCTGGTTCCAGGATGTGGAAAGCCAGGTCTTGTAGCTCGCTTTCCACGCGCGACATGCCCAGGCGACCCGCCAGTGGTGCATAAATTTCTTGCGTCTCCTCGGACATCGAGAGCATTTCTTGCCGGTCCCCCACGTATGCCGGAGTGCACATACGGCGCATAGCATGCAAGCGATAGGCCATTTTGAGCATGACGACACGCGGATCATCGGCCATGGCAATAAACATTTTGCGCACGCTCTCAGCCTGTTGGCGGCGCATTGCCTCAAGTATACGCGGCTTTTTGTTCTCAGCCGTGTTCCCACCAGCCTCTTCGCGTTCTTCGTAGGTTTTTTGATTGCCCAGCACCGCGCTACCGGCCACGCTCTGCTTGGTGCGTTCCAGAATATTGAGGCGCAACATACTGCCGACCACGCGAGCGGTAGGAGAGCCAAGCGTCTCTTCAACGCGTTCGAGCGTGAGTCGTTCCGCGTCGACCCCCTCAAAAACCAGGCCAGCAGCCACACCGACCGCGTCGATATGCATCTGGGCGAGAATGAGCGAGACGGCCAGCGCGTGCTCAAGCGGTGGAATTGGCCGGTCGCCACTCACGCCCTGGCACGTCTCCAACGCAAGCCGTAACGCCTGCTCGACCTGCCCGATCTCTTGGGAAGACATGTAGGAACGGACCAGCGCATTCAATTGTGAGACCGCGTCGGCGGAACCTTGCGGTAAGGGAACTCGTTCTACAACCATATTCATCATCGTTATGTATCGAAAACTGGGCTGCTCGTTCGGCAGCATCCAGTGAATAGCCTCTCGTTACTGTGACCCTATTACTTACAACGTTCTTTGCTTATACTATAATTTCAACATGGCGTATCGGTGCTTTTTCTGTATCTACTAGTACTTTTTTGGTAGCCTGCATACCATCCTAACCTACTTACGTTAGCATGTTTTGTACGTTGCGGCTTTAAGCTGAAGGGGTACGATACGTTGGACCTACATGGTGAATTTTTTATCATCACTATAGTATATCGCATAGTGGTTAGCGCTTATCGCGTACGCTTATTTTTCGGAGACCCCGTAAGTTGTGTGCCTTCGTACACATCGTCGAAAGGGAAATGAACCTGCACGCTAGCAAGCTGTATTTCGTCGCCTGGTCCGAATATGTGCAGCTTCCAACCATCTTCTTCTCTACGATAAATTTCCAGCAGCTTGCTTTGCGAATCAACTAATACATATTCTTGTACCGTTGTACATTCGCGGTAATACACGAATTTTTTTCCTCTATCAACTGGTTCTGTACTGGGAGAAAGTACTTCAAAGATGACACGAGGATAGCGTATCATGTCGCTAAGTTCAAGGTCGCGCTGGTCACAACTGATGGTTACATCGGGATAAAAGTAACACGACGTAGAGAGTTGCAGGCGTATATCCGAATTGTAGACGCGACAGGGGCTTTTGCGTAACAGCCCATAGAGGATACCATTCAAATTAGCGATAATGATTGAATGATACGTGCTTCCTCCCGCCAACATGCGTAGCTCGCCATCTATGTATTCGTAGCGCACATGTTTACTGTTGCGGTCGAGTTCCAGGTAGTCCTCGACATCCATGAATGGATACTCAGGTAGTGCCATGCCCGCGTGCTCCTTGTTTATAAACCTATCCAGCACTGACGTTAAAAGCGCGCTCGACGCTGACGACGTTTTTTACCTGGCGTAGACGACGGAGAATACGCTCGATCTGGTCGAGCACGCCCTCCCTAGACGAGATCTCTAGCGTTGCCATAATTATGGCCCTTTGCGAGGAAGCGTTGGTTGAAGAAGAGAGCGCAGTCATATTCAAGTTGGCATCAGCCACCACGGCAGCTACGTCGCGTAGCAGACCCGCACGATCCTGCGCGACAATATTGATTGGAGCAAGATAGTGCTCAGGCTGGATCTGTCGCCAGGTGACGGCGACTAGGCCATGCTGATTATCACTGTAGCGACGCATAATAATCTGGCAATCTTCGCGATGGACAAATATGCCCTTGCCAGGTGAGAGGAAGCCTACAATGGCATCGCCAGGGATAGGACAACAACAGCGCGCTAAGTGGACCAGGCTACTCCCGTCCCCGTCGGTCCGCTCGTAGGGCTCATCTGCGGACTGCTCACCCGTTCCAGTTTCGCTGCTTGGCAGGAGTGGGAGCAGGTAGGCAAGCAGCGCATCGACATGGAGATCATCGCGACCAAGCGCGATATATACATCATCGAGGGTCGCATATTTACGCAGCGCGTCGGGCTTCTCCGCGTGCGCCTCTAGCGTTTTTTGCAATAACCTTTCGCTGCGCTGATCCGCGCCAGACATACCGGCTGTTCTGAGCGCCAGGTCCAGGCGTTCGCGACCAAGCTGAAGGTTGATTTCACGCTCGTAGGTTTTCAGGTAGCGCTTGATCTTGTTGCGTGCGGCAGCGGTTCCGGCGAACGCGAGCCAGTCACGTGTCGGGTGCACCGTGCGGTTCACCATGATATCGACAATTTCCCCGCCCTTCAATTCGTAATCGAGCGGCACAAGCCGTGTGACCAGGTGCCCGCTATCATCCATGTTGGTGATGATCCGCGCCCCCGCGCAATGGTCGCCGATATCGGTATGAATGCGGTACGCCATATCGAGCGGGGTCGAGCCACGGGGCAGGTCCTTGACCTCACCTTTAGGGGTAAAAACAAAGATTTGTTCCTGAAAGATATCATCTTTCACGGCCTCGACAAACTCATCGGCACTCTGCTGTGGAAGCTCGCGTTGCCATTCGCGCAATTGCTCGATCCAGGTCACCATCTCGTGATAAGAGAGTTGCCAACTGTTGGGCGCGTCCTTTTTCCCCGGCTCCTTCTCCTGGCCCAGACGATCCTTTAAGTACCAATAGCTCGCCAGGCCATAATCGGCGGTACGCTGCATATCGTGGGTGCGAATCTGAATTTCAGCCAGGTAGTTGTTGAGGCAAAAGACCGTCGTGTGCAGCGATTGGTAGCCGTTGAGCTTGGGGGTGGCGATAAAATCTTTGATGCGCCCGTCTTTAGGTCGCCAGAGCGCGTGAATGTGTCCCAAAGCGAGGTAACATTCGTAATCGGTATCGACCAGAATGCGGAATGAAACCAGGTCGTGGACCTGGCTGATTTCTTTGCTATTCGACTCTTCCAACTTGCGGCTCATGCTTGCCAGGTGCTTCTGCCAGGCACAGACCTCGGCGTGAATGCCAGCATGCTCCATCTCGGCGCGTAAGGCATGGTTGATACGCTCGATCAATGGCTGCCGTCGTTCAACCTCTTCGGTGACGGCGCGGGCGAGACGAGTGTATTTCTCCGGCTCCAAATAGCTCAGGGCCAGGTCTTCAAGTTCGGCCTGCACCAGGTACATACCCAGACGTCGGGCCAGTGGGGCATAGATCTCGCGTGTCTCACGAGCGGTATTCTGTTGTTGCGCTGGCGACATGGCCGAGAGCGTGCGCATATTGTGCAGGCGGTCGGCTAGCTTGAGAACGACCACGCGCGGGTCTTCCGCCATCGCCACCAACATTTTACGGACCGTTTCGGTGCGTTGGCGACGCTTATCAATCACAGAGGGAACAGGCGGGCGGCTGTATGAGGGTTCGGAGGAGCCTGGTTCGTTGCTGTTAGTGGCCTTTTGCTCGTCCACTTTACCGGCCAGGGCATCGAACTTGGTGACGCCATCGACGATGTTGGCGACGGCGGGGCCAAATAGCGCACGCAGGTCGTCGAGGGTGTAGCTGGTATCTTCGACCACGTCGTGCAGGAGCGCCGAGACAATACCATCGGCGTCGATACGCATCCCTGTCAGTAACAGGGCGACCTCAAGCGGATGCTGGATATAGGGTTCGCCTGAGCGCCGCACCACGCCCTCGTGGGCATGACTAGCTAACGCGTAGCCACGTTTGATTTTCTCGATATCCTCGGTGGTCAGGTATCGACGTGCTTCGTTTAAAAGGTCCTCAAGTGTTAATTTTGATTGAGCCAAGTTTTCTTCCCACGGCGTTGTGTAAGAAAGGATGGGGAAATCAGACTCATGCATACTATGATTATATTCGGTCGCCATATAATATAACCTGATCTGCGCAGTGCATACTTTGTGATGTTCAAAGCACAACATAAAGCGATACATGCGCTAGACATCCAGAAAACAAATGTTATTCTCTCTATTATAAAGAGCAATGTGCCGCTGTCAAGCCAGTACTATGTTTTTTCGCGGTTAGAATTGCTGAGTTCATAAAAATTCGTCGTTCCCGCGTGCCTTCAGCACCCAGAGAACGATATTATTACAAGAACATCCAGCCACGTGCTTTTATTCCTGAGACGAATATGGGGCAAGATACATAAAGGAAGCTTAATGGTTTCCGGAAACCATTAAGCTTCCTTTATGTGTTGATGAAGTAGCCAGGGTTGGCTGCAACTCCTGCTGGCTTCTCCGGCTCGCTGGCTTTCCCAAGCCAATCCTTTTTCAATACACGAGAGAGTTCTTCTAGTAATTTATTGAAGCCTGCTGATGTAAGAGTAGAGCGGCAAGGGTTACAAATAAATCCGCTGAGAACCTTAAGTCTGACCTCATTGAGGGATGGCGTAAAATCAAAAAGACATTCTTTAGTCCCAAAATGAACGGAGTCCCTGAGCGGCGCATAGATGGAACCGATGGAATGCCAGACAATGAGCGTTAAAATGAATTCCACGATTGAAGGAGGAGCCATGTATCTTTTCCAATGACCCGGCGCTAGAATGCCCAAACCTTGCTCCACCATTGAATAATAATTATCTTGGACTCCTATGCCTTCCGTCAATCGATTGTGATCCTTCATACCCATTAGAGGCTCCTTAAATTCCACATTGTAGCTATTATATCATTAATTCGTAACAAAAGGGTATTTTAATGGCGTTATAACAGTTGAATGCTGTTTTGAAGAAATAGGAGGTGCACCAATGAACGCAAACGATATCGAGCGTTATCTTTCACTCCTTGGGGAAGAGTTACAGGCTATCGGGGTACAAGAACCTATCCAGTTGCTTCTCGTTGGTGGGGGGTATATGCTTACTCAAATTGGTAATAGGAGTCTGACAGGTGATATTGATGCCTTATGGTTGTATCCAGAGGACTATTCAAGCTCCGAGTTGTACCGGCTCTTCGAGGGGGCTGTAGGTTTTGTCGCCAGTGATGAGCATTTAGATGCTGGCTGGTTAAATACCCATATCGGCGATTTTATGCGCTCTGCTGGCCCGTTGCCAAAAATGAAATTGTGGAAGAAATTTGATGTTGTTCATGTCTACCTTCCCCCCAGGGATTTCATTTTAGCGTATAAGCTCCTTGCTAGTCGGAGGAAAGACCGAGGGGATATAGCTGCGCTTTGCACACAGCTTCGTATCAACACGCGCAATAAAGCTCAGAAGGTTCTCGATAAGTATATTCGTCGAGAAGTTCAAGAAATTAATGATGTACCTGCTAAGTTAGGAGACATCTTTAAGAAGTAGCGTTTTGTACGTGTGGCCTTTCAGCCATAAAACGTTGCATGCGTTCGACGAATTCCCACTTGTTGTCGTAGCAATTATTCCCACAAAAGATGTTGCGCCTGATAAATTGCTTTGGGGTTATTTTGCGTAGTCGTGATCTTGCGGGTTCGTAATCATCGAAGAACCAGGGATCAACCAGGGCGGCATACTTGGGGTCGTGTACCCATGAAGGGCAGGGAACGTCATAGGTGTCGCAAAACCATTCCACTGATGCCGCACAAAATACGGCCCATTGGTGCTGGTAAAGTGATTGCGTGTCGTACTCTGGCAGAGGATCGGCGATGAGTTCGGGGCGTCGATCTTTGGCATAACAGTACCAGTAGTTCATGAAGTTGCCCAGAGCGGTCCAGTCGCGCTCGCCTTCGCAAATTTGTCGAAAGGCAATGCTCATCGTTTGTAACTGGTCTTTTCTCATCGATATCCTTACTCCTTCCTCTGCTCGTTCTTCGTGCTCTTATTGTAACAGATTTTTGCATGAAAGAGGAAGGGAACAGAATACATAAAGGAGTATTAATGGTTTGGCCAAA
>DATAYF010000072.1:0-19478 GCA_036272735.1 Ktedonobacteraceae bacterium | reverse complement strand
GTACGAAACTCGACGATTAGAGTTGAGACCTGTATGCTTGTATGTACGAAACTCGACGATTAGAGTTGAGACCTGTATGCTTGTATGTATGAAACTCGACGATTAGAGTTGAGACCTGTTTGCTTATTGTGTGTATTGATGGGTGTGTATGGGACCTGCCCCCCCATACACACCCATCAATACACGTAGCCTCGTGCTTACGTATCATGAGCAAATACTCACATTCATATTTGTAATATATGAGCAAAACCTCACGTTGTCAAGGAGGTATGATACAATAGGGCACAGCAGACAGACAGGCAGACAGACGGACGAGGAGAGGAATTGTGACCGAAACCAGAGAAATCCCCTTGCGTAGAATGCCTCAACAGGTGCGCGGACAGCAGCGCATCCATAAACTACTGAACGCGGCCGAACAGGTCTTCGCCGAAGTTGGGTACGACAATGCTACCACTAACGCCATTGCGGTGCGTGCCCATACCTCGATTGGTTCGCTCTATCAATTTTTTCCCAACAAAGAGGCCATCCTTAAAGCAGTGGTCTTACGCTACGTCGAAGAGATGCGCGCATTGTTCGATCAAACCCTGACCAGGGAAGCGGTCGAGGCGCTTTCTCTCAATGAGTTTCTGGAACGCCTGATACATGGACTGGCGCACCTGCACGAGTCGCATGCGAGTTTTCGTCCGCTCTTTTTCTGCTCGCAGGCGTCGCCCGAAATTGCCGAGGCGACCACAGAACTGCACAGCGAAATCATGGATCGTGTCGACGCTCTGTTTGCCACACGTGCGCCTGCACTCAGCCAGCAACAGCGCCGCATCTGCACGCGTACCAGTGTCGCCATCTTCCAATCTTTGATGTCGCTCGCCATGGACCTGCAAGGTGAAGAGCGTACGTTACAACTCCACGAGATGCGCACGCTGTTTCTGACCTATCTGCAAAGCTATATGCCAGAATCCCCCGCGGCCCTATAAATTGCAACACGAAGCAGCAACAAGTTGCCCTATATATGGAAAGAAGCGTACACAGTAGCACTATGGCGTGATAAAAACGCAGGCAAGTGTTGTCACTTTTCGTTCTGCACAAGATATTCTTGCGGGTTACGCTCGAACGAGCGTTGGCACGCTGGACAGCAGAAATAATAATCCCGACCCTCGTAGATCATATGGTGTCGAGCATTGGCTATTTCCACTAGCATGCCGCACACGGGATCATGGACCACGGGAGAGAGGTGTTGTTGCTCTTCAGGAGTGCTGCTCGGTTCGGTCTCTTCCATCGCAACAGATTGTCTGCGCACCTGTACCAGTTCAGCCAGGATACTCGACGCAATTTCTTCAGGGGTAATCGCTCCAATAGCAAGGCCAGCAGGTGCTTTCAGGCGCGCAATCTGGCGCTCTTCTAAACCAGAAGTACGCAAGTAGGTACGACACGTATTGGCGCGACGATGACTTCCAACCATGCCCACATACGCGGCTGGACTCCGTAAGGCCTGTTCAAGCACATCCTCATCATATTGTCCGTGGGTAGCCACGACAATCGCTGTGCGCTGATCAATCTGCACCTGGCTTACGTCAGCATGGTTCAGGTGAGTTACCGCAAAATCAAGTACAGGTGCGAGTTGACCCAAAGCAGCCACGACTGGCGAATCACCTATAAGTACGAGCAGAGGTTGAGGAAGATGCGGTTCCATATAGACTTCCAACGCGCCCCCACTGACACAGGTCATGGGAAAGACGCGCACATCACGCTGGATGCCTCCGGTATCAGGAGTACCAAGATGTAACAGGTATGGGTCATCGCCTTCGCGTAGCGCGCGCATGGCTTCGCGCACCACCACAGGTTGTGTACAACTTCCTCCAACCCATCCTGTTATCTGTCCATCAGCCTCAATAATGGCCCTGGCACCTGGTTTCGCTGACGTAGGACGTTCGCACCACACAACTGTCGCGACGACAAACGATTTTCCGGCCTGCGTGAGTTGGTACGCAAGTTCAAGTAGAGTACGTATATCAGGCATAGGATGCCTCCCATAAAAAGACCGCGAGGCGACGCGCTCCCCTTCAATAAGCAACCGCGTCGCCCAAAAGCCCTGAGAGATCGTCAGTCCGTGTTCAGTCCCTTTTCTTTCAGGATGTTCCACACCTTCCAGGGGGTCAGCGGCATGTCGATGTGGCGCACACCTACATGTGACAGCGCATCAACAACGGCGTTCACAATCGCTTGCGGCGCTCCTACCGTAGGCGATTCACCAACACCTTTGGCCCCTATAGGATGGTGCGGTGAAGGCGTGACTGTCCTGTCTATCTCCCAGTTCGGCGTCTCCATCGCGGTGGGGACCAGGTAATCCTGGAAGTTTCCAGCCAGTATATTGCCATCCGCGTCATAGGCAAGCTCTTCATACATCGCTGGTGCTAATCCCTGCGTCAGCCCGCCATGTACCTGCCCCTCAACCACCAGCGGATTGATGACGGTCCCACAATCATCAACCGCCATAAAGCGGCGAATATGAATCATGCCGGTGCCACGATCAAGATCGACAACGCAAATGTAGGCCCCAAAGGGATACGTGAGATTGGGCGGATCATAATAGTTGACCGCTTCCAATCCTGGCTCTAAGAATGGCGGGCAATTGGTATAGGCAGCGAATGCTAACTCTTGAATGGTCTTTCCCTTGGCTGGCGCGCCTTTGACGAAGAAACGCCCTGGCTCCCATTCCAAATCTTCCTCACCAACTTCTAAGAGATAGGCCGCGATCTTCTTGGCTTTGTCGCGCACTTTGCGCGCAGCCAAGGCCGTTGCCGCGCCCGCGACAGGCGTACTACGGCTGGCATATGTCCCCAGACCATAAGGCGCGGTATCAGTATCGCCATGTTCAACATCAACATCATCTGGCGATAGCCCTAATTCTGCCGCAATGATCTGGGCAAAGGTCGTTTCATGCCCCTGACCTTGTGTTTGCACACCAATACGTGCCAGCGCCTTACCAGTTGGATGCACCCGTATTTCACAACTATCGAACATCTGAATGCCTGCAATGTCGAAGTGCTTGCCAGGTCCAGCCCCAACAATTTCAGTAAAAGTTGAGATACCAATGCCCATCAGTTCGCCACGCGCGCGCTTCTCTGCCTGCTCCTGACGCAGTGCATCATAATCGATATTTTTCATCGCCAGGCGTAATGAGCCCTCGTAATTGCCGCTATCGAAAGTCCAGTCCAATGCTGAGCGATAGGGAAACGCCTCCGGCTTGATAAAGTTTTGCAGGCGTAACTGTGCCGGGTCCTTTCCCAGGTTATGCGCCAGCGTATCCATCATCCGCTCAATCAGGTATGATGCTTCCGTGACACGGAACGAGCAGCGATAGGCAATACCACCAGGAGCTTTATTGGTATGCACCGCATCAACATCTACAAAGGCATGCTTGAAGTCGTAGGAACCCGTACAGATATGGAACAGGCCAGCCGGAAACTTGGTTGGCTGAGCCGCCGCATCGAACGCGCCATGATCTGCCAGCGTATGCACGCGCAACGCCTGTACTGTGCCATCTTTGTCTGCCGCGACCTCCGCGTGAATGTGGTAGTCACGCGCAAAGCCTGTACTCCCTATATTTTCAGAACGGTCCTCAATCCATTTGACGGACTTTCCGGTCTTAATCGAGGCAACCACAGCGCAGACATAACCTGGATAGATCGGTACTTTGTTACCAAAACCACCGCCAACATCCGGAGAGATGATGCGGATACGATGCTCCGGCAGACCTGCTACAAGCGCGAAGAGTGTGCGGTGGGCATGCGGGGCCTGCGACGTCAACCAGACGGTCAGTTTCCCGGTGGCCTTGTGATAGTCCGCGACGCAGCCACAGGTCTCAATTGGTGCAGGATGGATACGCGGAATATACATGTCTTGCCTGACGACAACTCCATCCTTCTCAGCTTCGGCGAAAGCCGTATCAGTAGCCTCTGCATCTCCAGTTTCCCAGTGATAAATCTGGTTCGTCGGCTGCTTCTCCTTTTTATCGGGACGCAGCAACGGCACACCAGGATCAAGAGCCTTCTTGGCATCAATGACAACGGGCAGTGGTTCGTAATCAACCTCGACAGCGGCAGCACCATCGGCGGCGGCGTAACGACTGGTCGCAACGACGAAGGCAACTTCTTGCATCTGATACAGGACGCGATCAACGGCCAGTACCGCTTCCATATCAGCGGAAAGCGTTGGCATCCAGGCCAGACCTGCCGCCTCCAGATCCTTCCCCGTGATCACGGCTACGACGCCAGGAACCTTCATGGCTTCACTGCTATCGATATTCTTGACCAGTGCATGCGCATAGGGGCTGCGAACAATGTCGCCATAGAGCATTCCAGGGAGTTGTACGTCGTCAACGTAATTTCCTTGCCCACGAATGAAACGCGCATCTTCTTTCCGCTTATACGGTTCGCCCAGACCATGGTGAGTAGATACTTCGCTCGCCATTATACGTCTCCCTCACCGGCATTGACCGGAACTTGCTCAGACGCACTCATTTTTTCAGCAGCATAGTTAATAGCACGGACGATATTGACATAGCCTGTACAGCGGCACAGATTGCCCGAGATACCCTCGCGGATCTCTTGTTCCGTGGGATGGGGGTTGCGTTGCAGCAGCGCCACGCCTGCCAGCATCATACCCGGCGTGCAATAGCCGCATTGCAGGGCGTGCATCTCGTGAAAACCTTCTTGCATGGGATGAAGCGTGTCGTCCTGTTCCAGTCCCTCTACGGTCGTAATGTGACGACCATTGGCCTGGACAGCAAACATCGTACACGATTTGGTCGCTTTCCCATCCACGAGGATCGTGCAGGCCCCACAGGATGTCGTGTCACAGCCAATATGGGTGCCCGTGAGATGTAAACCATCGCGAATCCAGTGGACAAGCAGCGTCCGCGCATCGGCAGTATCCTCATAAACCGTCCCGTTAATCGTGACGCTGATAGCATGTTTGCTCATCTCATTCCCCTCCTGCGGCGCGAACCGACGCCTTCTGTAAAGCACGACTACACAGTGTACGTACCATCGCACGCTTGTATTCCGCTGGACCGCGTGTATCGCTCACCGGTTGGGATGTGCCCGCGACAAGATCAGCCACTTGATGGATAGTTGCCTCATCAAGGGCTTTACCAAGCAGTGCGTGTTCGGCATCACGTGCTTTGATAGGATAAGGTCCAACGTTCGTCAAGCCAATACCTGCATGAGTGACCAGCCTATTACTATCCAACACTACATAGACAGCAACTCCTGCAATGGCATAGTCACCCACTTTGCGTTCAAGCTTGAGGTAGGCCCCCCCGCTATGCTCAGGGGGAGCAGGAATGCGAATTTCAGTGAGGATTTCAAGAGGATCCAGCGTCGTTTCAAAGGAAGAATCAGTAAAGAAGTCTTCAATAGGGATAGTACGCTGCCCATCAGGACCAACAGCGACGATGCTTGCTCCCAACGCTAACATCGTTGCGGGATGATCGTTGGCGGGATCGGCATGAGCGATATTGCCACCAACAGTGGCCCAGTTCCGTACGATCGGGTCGGCTACTCCCTTCGAGGTGTCACGGAGAATAGGATAGCGAGCATGAATGAGGGGTGAGTGATCTAACTCAGCTTCGCGTGTCAGCGCGCCAATATGCAGTACACCATCGGTCTCCTGAATGTATTCAAGCTCAGCGATGTGATTGATATCAATCAGGACGGATGGGTTAGCAAGGCGGAAACGCATAACGGGGATGAGGCTGTGACCACCAGCCAGTATCTTGGCTTCGTCGCCATGTTGTTGTAGCAGGGCGATAGCGTTGGGGACGCTGCTCGCTACCACATAATCGAAGGCACCAGTAATCAAATTAACACCTCCAACATCTGTTAACGCGCAAACCTTCTGCGCTTCATCATCGAATACAACACCAGATTGATACGCAATAGATAGTAGAGGAAATATGACAAATGAAGTATACCATATTATTTGCTAGAATATTAGGCCCACCTTGAGAAGTGAGGCATCCAGGAACGGCAAGAACGAAACGGACATTTTAACACCATTGGCAAATTTTGATGGAGCACACAAGGGAAGCTTCTCCTCTATGGCCTATCAGGTTGCAACGTGAAGCAGCAACAAGCGTATTACTCATGGAAAAGAATTCACACAATAGCAGTTGTTCCACGATAAAAATGCAAGCAAACGTTGTTGTACAAACAATAGAAAGACAGTTATTTTATGGCAAAAGCATTTCGCTTTGGCGTCGTCTCCGCTGGCAAACCGAGCGGCGCGGAATGGATCACGTTGGCTCAGCGAGCCGAAGCACTGGGCTACTCGTCACTCTTGATGCCTGATCGCACCGTTACCCCGTTCGCGGTGGTTCCAGCCCTGGCCGCAGCCGCCACGGCCACGAAAACGCTGCACGTCGGCAGCTATGTGTTCTGCAATGGCCTCCATCAACCAGCCTTGCTGGCGCGTGACCTGGCAACGCTGGACCTGCTCTCAAATGGGCGCGTAGAGATTGGCCTGGGCGCGGGTGTTGCCGAGAGTGATTTCCAACAAGTGGGATTACCATTTGGCAGCGCGGGCGAACGGGTTAGTCAATTGGAAGAGGCACTGCACGTCATCAAGCAATTCTTTACTGATCGGATGGTCAATTTCAGCGGGAAATATTACACCATCCAAGACCTGCCCGCCATGCCCCGCGCTGTACAGCAGCCGCATCCCCCCATTTTTATCGGTAGCGCAGGTCGTCGCCTGCTCAGCATCGCCGCTCGCGAGGCCGATATCATCGCGCCAACGCTTGGGTGGGGTGAAGCGGTGGACGAGGAAAAGTTGCTTGAGAAGATCAACTGGATTCGCGCGGCAGCGGGCGAGCGCTTCGAGCAGATCGAGTTTAGTCAGACCAACTTTAATATTGTATTGACGGATGGCCCGGCTGAGGTGTCCTTCCTGCGTGGCGGTCCTCCGGTACAACCAAGCTCGATGAGTAGCGAGCAAGCCATAGAATACCTGCTCAGGAAACGCGAAAAGCTGGGCTTCTCGTACATCCAGGTTCAGGAAGGCCAGCTAGAAAATTTCGCTCCGGTGGTGGCGCGCTTGAACGGCCAGTAGGGCAGGGCTACAAAATACGGCTACTCTTCACTACGTTTGAGCGCGAATTGCTCGAACATCGCCTCCCACACCGCCTGGTTTTCCAGGCGTTCGCGTGGGTTGGCGACGCGTGCATTGATCATATCGAAGATGGCGCACAGAATACGTTGGAGCACCATCGTCGCCTCGTCGTAAAATCCGGCTGCCTTCTGAATATCGTCACTCATTACCTCGTAGCATAGGGCGGTGAAGTTTTCGACGTTGATATGGTTGTTCTGGACACGAAAGGCGTAGGTGCCCATATTGGTTAGCCCCTCGTTGAACATGAGCGAACTGAGCGTGTTGGCGTCGAGATCGATGCCGTTGTTGCGACACGTTTCGGCCAGGGCATCCATGGTCCAGTTGATAAACTCGACCAGCGTGGGCAATTGCTCCATTGGCGTGCGCTTCTTGTCCCATTCCAGTTCCATGCGGCTCAGCAGATCAAGGAGTTCGAAATTTTCCAGGCGCAACTTTTCCGCAGGTTCAGGAAGGCGCATTTTGCTGCCATTTACCTGCGGAGTGGCTTCAGGGGGTAATACATTGAGGAAATTTTGTTGCACGAGGCTTGCCAGATCGCGGGCCACGTCGAGTTCGGGTCGCCTGATAGCGCTGGCGATGTTGCGCACGCGCCGATAGAGGTTGACGTGCGTAAACAACTCCAGCATACGAATGTCGAAACGCATACTATAGGGGATCGCGGGCGTCATTTGCAGGGTTGTACGTACGCCCTGAGGCAGATATTTGCCCACCTCCTGCCATTCATCGCTATAGCGCACCATCTCCATCGTGATGCGCATAATATCGATGTTGAGCGATGCCTCGCCGTAGGGGAGGAGTTTCTGGATGCTGGGGCTTGCCATGAATTCATACAGGCCATCAGTCCATAACCCCAGTTCGCGCGCTGTCCAGATCGTCTTCATCTTCAGCGCCTCTTTTAACTGCTGCTCCGTCACTGCCCCCATCATGACCAGGCGCTCACCGATGCGTTTTCCCAACGGGTCCTGTAGTTGTTGCCTGTACGCCTCTTCTATGGCGTGATAGGTGGTCATACCAAGCTGTTGCAGCACATCACCCAGCTTCAATGCCCCCGGATCGAACTCTGCACAGTTTGCTATTTTGCCTTCGTTAAAGTACAAAATGCCCATGCGCCCGGCGCTTTTCAGATGAATAGCCCCGGTCATCCCGCCCATTTCTGCAACTTGTAAAACTTCTACCAGTCCAAATTCTTTGAGCGAACCAGATAAGACCGTATTCGCGCTCATACTTCCCCCTGCATCTACTGAACGACACTTGTTTGCTTCCTACTATCAAGGATGTTCCCCCGCATTATAACAAAGGTTGTGTTTCCTCACAAGGCAATGTTTTTTAGTATGGTGGTGATGGGGTAGCGGCCTGCGACTGCTACCTCATCACCACCATACTAAAGTCTCTTTTCAAGCGCTGTTATAATTACGGCATGAGTATCAAAGATAAAGTTGCCATCATCACGGGAGCCGGGCGTGGCGTTGGTCGCGCCACTGCTCAACTTTTTGCGCGTGCGGGCGCACACGTGGTCCTCTTCAGCCGCACAGCTTCCCACCTCGATGCAACACGCCAGGCCATTCATGCACAGGGAGGTGACGATGTGCTGGCAATCGTGGGCGACGTTGCACGTGAGGAGGATGTGGTCGCACTCTTCCAACAGACCAGGGAGCGCTATGGTCGCGTCGATATCCTGGTGAACTGCGCGGGAATAGTCGCCGTACGCCCTTTTGTTGATATGGATGTGCAAACCTGGGACCAGGTGTTGGCCGTGAACCTGCGCGGTACCTTTCTGTGTTGTCGCGAAGCCTTTCGCCTGATGACGCTCCAGCGCCAGGGAGTAATTGTCAACCTATCCTCACTTTCGGGCGTGAAAGGGGTAGAAAAGTTCCCCGGCCTGAGTGCGTACAACGCCTCTAAGGCAGGTGTGGCTAGTCTGACCGAAATGCTGGCGGTCGAGGGAAAGCCGTATAATATACGCGTCGCGGCCGTGAGTCCTGGGGCCATTGCTACCGAGATGTTGCGCCAGGCTGCTCCCCATCTTAAGGCAGGCATGACGCCGGAGGAACTGGCCGAAATATTGCTCTTTCTGGCCGATGACTCTGGCCGCATGTTCAGCGGAAGCAACATCGAACTGTTTACCAACGCTTAGAGAAGGACAACAGACTCATGGTTTACCTGACACGTCGCGTCACCTTCAGTGCGGCCCATCGCCTTTGGAGCAAACATTTCTCCGATGAGCAGAATTATACCTTGTATGATAAATGCGCCAACCCCAACGGACACGGGCATAACTACGTGCTCGAAGTCACGCTACGCGGTACGCCGGATCCACAAACCGGCATGGTCATGAACCTGACCGACCTCAAGCGGGTGGTAAACGAACAGGTCATCGATTGGGTGGATCACAAGCATCTGAACTACGACGTGCCCTGGTTGGAGGGCATTGTTCCCACTGCCGAAATGCTGGCGATCACCTTCTGGGAGCGCCTGGAGTCCAGCTTTCCTACTGGCATGCTCTATGAAGTTAAGCTGCACGAAACCGAAAACAATATCGCTACGTATCGGGGCAACGCATGAGGATTGCACTGGTAGCTCCGCTGGTGACGACGATTGCGCAGCCCTTCGTTGGAGGTTCGCAGGCACTCGTCGCCGACCTGGCTATGGGCCTGGTGGCGCGTGGGCACGAAGTGACCATGTTTGCCAGGGCGGGATCGGTGGTGCCGGGCGTGCATATCGAGCCGATTGCTGTGCCCGCGCAGGTGCTCCCAGCCAACTTTTCCAGTACGTCACAAACAAGCGTGCCCGACCCCGCATTCTTTGTACAGGCCAACATATTTCTGGAACTTTTTTTGCAATTGCGCCACGCCCCGTTCGATATCGTTCACACCCATGCCTTCGACTGGCCCGCCTTCACCTTTAGCGCGCTCGTCCAGCACATTCCCATCATCCATACCATTCACCTGCCCGCCGTTTCCGCTGAAATCAACCAGGCTCTGCGCACATTACATCAGCACGGCCATCTGCTCACGCTGGTCGCCGTTTCTCAGGCGTGTGCGCGGGACTACGAACCCTACACGCCGGTTGATCAGGTCATCTATAACGGCCTGGACCTGGCAGCCATTCCGTTCGCACCCAACACACCCGAACAGGCCCCGCTGCTCTTTGCTGGCCGTATTGCGCCAGAAAAGGGCGTTGAGCAGGCTATCGAGATTGCTGAACAGGCGGGCTATCCATTGCTTATCGCTGGTGGTGTATACGACGAGGATTACTATACGCGACGCATTCAGCCACGTGTGCAGCAAGCGGAAGGGCGCGTGAGCTACCTGGGGTCGCTGACACACGCCGATCTGTGGCGGCTCATGGGGCAGTGCCGTGGGTTGCTCTTTCCCATAGCCTGGGATGAACCCTTTGGGCTGACCGCTGTTGAGGCGATGGCCGCCGGAACGCCAGTCGTGGCCTTCAACCGTGGGGCCGCCGCCGAGGTCATTCGCCACGGTGAAACCGGCTTCCTCACCGCTCCGGGTGATATTACCCAGGCCGTGGTTTACACGCACCAGTTGCCCACCATCTCGCGCCAGTATTGTCGCCAGCACGTCCGCGCCAACTTCTCCCTCGCCCACATGCTCGACGAACACGAACGTTTGTATGCTCGTCTTCATGGGCGACAAAATGCATAAAGAAATGTTAATGGTTTAGCCAAACCATTAACATTTCTTTATGCATTTTGTAATTGCTTAGCATATCCTTTATTTTCTCCATTGACCGTTATAAAACTTGTTAAGTATGTTATATTTGACGCATTGTTAGAGAGCCGGTAGACTTTTGATAACGTTTTACATTGAGGTGGGCGCATATGGTTCAGCATACATCAATGCATGATGGCGTCTGGGTAGGGATCGACCTGGGTACGCAGAGCGTCTGTACCGTCGCAGTGCCAGGGGCTGGCGAGGTTGTCGGACAGGGTTCGCATCCTCTCACCAGTCATCGCCATGGTTCGCACCACGAACAATCGCCTCACGAGTGCTGGCAAGCCGTCATTGCCGCGTGTCGCCAGGTGCTTGCTCGACTTCCTGCTAGCTCCATTCGCGGCCTGGCCGTCGATGGTACCTCCGGTACCATCCTGCTCATCGATCCGCAAGGACAACCACTCGCTCCTGGTCTGATGTACGACGATGGTCGTGCCTCCTCCGAGGTCCAGCAGGTCAACGCGCTTGGGCAAGAGACCTGGCGCACGCTCGGCTATCGCATGCAAGCGTCGTGGGCGTTGCCAAAACTGCTCTGGCTGTTACATCAACACCCTGAATTTACTACCGGTACTCGTTTGCTCCATCAGACCGATTTTATCAACCGTTGCCTGGTTGGCGGCGAGGTTCCCAGCGATTCCAGCAGCGCGTTGAAGACAGGCTATGATCTGATCAACGATTGTTGGCCTGCTCGTACGTTCGATGCCCTCAACGTTCCTGAGCGGATCATGCCCCGCGTGGTGCGCTCTGGCGTGCAGATTGGTACGGTTTGCGCAGCAGCGGCACAGGCAACAGGCTTGCCGACCGGCATTCCCGTGATCGCTGGCATGACCGATGGTTGTGCGGCGCAGATTGGCGCGGGCGCTTTGAGCGTGGGTAGTTGGAACTCGGTGCTGGGTACGACGCTTGTGCTCAAGGGCGTTACACGCGACCTGTTGCACGATCCATCAGGCGTCGTCTACTCGCACCGCTCGCCCGAAGATACCTGGCTACCAGGCGGCGCTTCGAGCACGGGGGTGGGTGCTATTACCAAATTTTTCCCTCAGCGCAATCTGGCGGAATTGGATGAGCGTGCACAGCAGCGCGAACCGGCCAGCGTGGTCACCTATCCGCTGGTCGCACACGGCGAGCGCTTCCCTTTCACCGCGCCCGACGCCGAAGGCTTCACACTGGGAGAACCTGTGGATGAGGTTGATCGCTACGCGTCTCTATTGCAAGGCGTGGCCTTTATCGAGCGGCTCTGCTTCGACTACCTCGACCTGCTGGACGCGCCTACCAGCGGCAACCTGTACCTGACCGGCGGTGGTGCGCGCAGCCGTTATTGGTGTCAGCTCAGGGCCGATATTTTGCAGCGCCCGGTCTTTTTGCCCGCAAACGCCGAGCCAGCCAGTGGGATGGCTATTCTTGCCGCTGCTCTCCATCGCCCGGTCTCAGAGGTGGCCGCGCAGATAGTGCAGGTACGAGAGGTCATTGAGCCTCGTGCTGAGCGCGTGGAATGTTTCCATGCACCATACACGCGGCTAATTACTGAACTTAAGCATCGGGGTTGGATTCACTCCGATGTTGCGACACACGCTAGAAAGAGAGCTACTGGATGACTGATCTGATACTTGTGCGCCACGGGGAAAGCGTCTGGCACGCCGAAGACCGCTACGCGGGCAGCAGCGATATTGGGCTTACGGCGAAAGGCTACCACGATGCCGATATGTTGGGTCACTGGGCACGCGGGGCCAACCTCGACGCCATCTGGTGCTCGAACCAGATCCGTGCTCAGGCAACGGCGGCTCCCTCGGCGAGTGTTACCGGACTCAGTCCCGTAATCGATGCACGCTTGCGCGAATTGGACTTCGGTCAGGCCGAGGGGCACACCAGGGCTGAATTAGCACGGCAATTCGCCGACGCATTTCAAGCCTTTCAGGACAATCCTGTCGACCATCCGCTGCCCGGTGGCGAAGATCCTTACCAGGCGGTAGAGCGCACCGTTGCTTGCTTTCACGATATCGCCCAGGCATATCCCGACGGCAAAGTGCTTGTCGTGTTTCATTCGACCTTGCTTCGGCTCACAATGTGCAAGCTGCTGAACATACCTTTACGGCACTATCGCACTATTTTTCCGTTTATTCGCAATGGCGCATTGACAGAGCTGCATTTGCAAGGTGACCAGGCCTCGTTGCTCATGTACAACTCTCCAATCGAGGCTCACGTTGCCCTGACGCGTAGCGATCCCAATACGGCCAGGGCTGTATTGTAGTACTCAATAGCACAGGGGGAATGTTTTATGCAGACACGTATTCTGGTCGCGGGCGACCATTTCGTTACTACATCATTGCTCGCTGAAGCGCTACCCTACATCAGCGCTTTGGACAACCAGCAGGCACGTGCTGATAAATCTTAAAAAAGCTAATAAGTACAAACAGCTTGAACATTTCCCTTGCATCTGCTATCGTGAGGATGGCAATAAAAACATTCTCTACGAGCTATCTACATTGAAAATGGATATATAAAGAGATAGTATTATGACAACTGGCTCTGTAGCACCTACGGATATGGACGCGCAGCAACCGACTCCACGACGCGTCCCCACCTGGCATCACCTGCTGTTCGCGCTCATCGCCATCGCGCTCGTCGCTATCGCCTTGTGGTTGCGTTTGCATGACCTGGGCGTGCCGTTCGACCGCGACAGCTACGACGAGGGCGTGTATTGGCAGACGTTGCGCTCGATGGCCTCGGGACACGCGCTCTACCAATCGACCTTCTATTCACAGCCACCCGTGTTTTTGCTCTCGGTGTATCCGATCTACGTCTGGTTTGGGCAAACGATCTGGGCGGCGCGCCTGGGGATAGTGCTGGTTTCGCTGCTTGGCCTGCTTGGTGCCTTCCTGTTGGGTAAGGCCCTGCGTGGACGCGTGGGCGCGATTGCTGCCCTGCTATTGCTCGTCGCCAACCCGCTGTATCTGGCGCAAGCACAGACGTTGCAGGCGGAGATGCCCTGTATCGCGTTCTCACTGCTGGCCGTTGGCCTGGCCTACTACTGGTGGAAGCGTCCCGATGGCGCTGTGGGCATGGTGCTGGCTGGACTCACCACGCTGGCGCTGGCGCTGAGTATTTTAAGTAAGCTCTTCGGCGTGGCCGCGCTCGTACCGATTGGCTTGCTGGCGTTGGCACGTCTGTGGCAGATTTTTCACCTACCCACCAATCAGCGCTGGCGTGCCTCGGCCTCGTTGCTGGTTGGCGTGCTCGTGTTTGTGGTGGTAACAGCTCTCGTGCTCTTGCCCTTTGTTGGTGCGTGGAAACAATTTTTGCAGAGCGTCATCAGCTTCCACACCGCTGCTGACAGGGCCTTGAGTTCCTCGCAGAGCACCAACACTCATACCATTATCAGCGGATTGCTCACGTTGCTGGCCCTGACCGCTCTGTATGGTACGGTGGTAGCGTTGCTACGCCGTGATTGGCGTATTGTTCCGCTGTCGGGCTGGTTTCTTGCCTCACTCTACCTTTTGTGGCGACAGGTACCACTGTTCCCGCACCACCTGGTGATCCTAGTGCCGCCGCTGGTTGGCCTGGCGATAATGGGCCTGGCTCCCATCCCCTGGCAGCAGGTGCGTAACGGCAACTTCAAAAATGTGGTTACCATCGCGACCATGGTGGCTGTGCTGCTCATCCTGCTAACATCGGCTGTGAACTTCGCCAACAGTAGTACCTACCTGCGCGAACAGCATGGACGTGCGATGGCAGCCCTACAGAGTCCCAGTATGCACGTGATGCACGATCTGCAAAGCGTGACGCAGCCCGGTCAGATGGTGCTCACCGACGGTCAATTTGTGGCTGCCCAGGCCGACCGCAGCACACCGCCGGGCCTGGTGGACACTTCCAGCGTGCGCGTCGAAACCGGCTACCTGACCAACCAGCAGCTTATTCAGCAGGCAGCACAATCACAGGTGCATGCTGTGCTCTTCTTGACCCATCGCTTGCACATTCCGGTACTCGCGCCCTTCTATAATTGGTTGACACACAACTATCATATGGTGCGTAATTATGGGAATGGGAGCAGTTTGTGGCTCAAGAATTAATGTTGTAGCGCGAGGATTACTATAAAAGCAGGAGATGACATTATGCAAAGGAAAAAGACGTTCAGTACAATGGAGATTGCCCTAGTGTGCGTACTACTGGGTTCGCTCATCCTCTCCTTCATCCAGGCACGCAAAGAGGAACAGAACGCGTCAGCATAGGAGTTCGTAATGCGAAAGAGGTGGGTGGAAGCGCTCTGCAAAAGCTCCCATCCACCTCTTTCGTATGCCACATGAAGGAAGAAACTACGGCTGACCACCACCACCCATACGCCGCGAGACCTCATTCTCCAACTGTTGCTGCAAATTATTGAGTGCACCACTGATGGCTTGTTTGGCCTGGGAGGCGTACTGCTCACCACCGGGCACGGTACCCGCCAGGCGATCTATCGCCTGATTGATCACACCATCGACCTGCCCTCGTGCCGCCTTTACAGTGTCACCACTCACTCCACCTGCTCGCTGGCTGCCAGGAAGCTTACCCATAAGATCACCAAGGTTGAAATTACTCACTGCGTGTCTCCTCTATGTAAGAACAATCAGTAAACCTCTCTGTGTGCAGTATAAGCAAACTACCAAATAGCCAATAGAGGCGGCTTCTTGAACGGCCCCCGCAAGGGACAATACCCCTTAAATACGAAGAATGGAAGCTCAATAAGGATGAGGTAGAATAGCCAAATTGAGCTTGCCATTGCATTTATTTAAGCGGTATTGCCCGCAAGGGAGGCCGCTACCATATACGAAGGACGTGGCTTCACCGGGTGACGCGGCTTCACCGGGTATGGTACGGCCTCCTTGCGGGGGCCGTCGTGCTACCCGTGCAAGCCTTTCTTCAACTCGCGTACAAAACCGATCACGCCTTCTTTCCAGGTCATACGTGGCTGCTGGCTCTGCTCGAATTGTCGCCTGCGCAACATCTCTACGATAAGCGCCGTTCGCTTCGCTTCAAGGCGCTGGATATCGTAGGCCGCTCGTCCCGCTGTATTGCTCAGCACCGCGTACGCCGCGTTCAATTTTTTGATGCGTTCGTCCTGCGTCTCTTTGTTTACATCAGGATGGTACTTTCGTGCCAGGCGGCGATACGCGCGCTTGATCTCTTCAAGCGTGGCATCGTTCGAGACGCCCAATATTGCGTAATAATCCGGTAATAACATGTTTATACACCTGTGCTTCCAAAACCGCCACGGCCCTCTCCTACTGTCTCCACTTCTGACCAGGCAACCCGCGTAATCGGTACGAAGATACCCTGGGCAATACGTTCGCCGCGCTGCACGGTCGTCTCGGTATCGCGGAAATTGTAGACTGCAATCATCAACTCGTCGCCCTCGCCGCAATAGTCCTGATCGATAATGCCAACTCCATTGGGCATGAGTAGCCCCATGCGCCGCGCTGTGCTGCTGCGCATGGTGAGCATCAACATATAACCCGCTGGCGTCTCTACGATCAGATTGCCGGGAATGCGCCCCAACTCACGCGGTCCGATCACCGTCTGCTCGCGACATGCAAGGTCGAACCCGACCGAACCCGCTGTCGCGTACGTGGGCAGTTCTAGTGTTGTATCGACGCGTTTAATTCTGACATTCAATAGCTGTACAGATATTCCCATACGTGGTATTCTAAAAGAACAGATGAGGCCGCGTCAAGATACTGCACGAGTGGGGGTTGAATTGTGAATTTGCGGGTGAAGTTTGCTCTCATTGGGGTTCTGTTGCTCATGTCCCTGAGCGGAACTTTTTTTGCTGCCCATGCCACGCTGGGAGCAGTTCACAGCCTACAAGTGCAACAAAAATTCGCGCGTGTAGACGATGTACGGGCTATTCAGCCCTGGATGACGGTTCCTTTCATCTCTCATATTTATCACGTTCCACCCGATTATCTGTATGCAACGCTGGATGTCAAGCCACAAAAGAAGCCGCCTGCATATACGACGTTGCACACAACATTCCAAAATACCACGCTCCATACCATTGCCCTTTCAACAAAACATCCCGATGCTGAAATTATCAACAAGGTGCAGCAGGCAATCAAACGCTATCAGCATTCTGATCATTTCCCGGTGTATCCTGCGCCCGGACCCAATAAAAAGTATCAACCAGGGAGGATTGCCGTGTGAATACCATGCTGCCTTTACTGCTAGGTTGGTTGCAAAGCTATGGTTACCCGGCGCTGTGGGTAACGATTTTTTGTGCGGCTATTGGCCTGCCTTTGCCCATCACGTTTGTACTGCTGGCGGCCGGGGCTTTTGCGGCGCTGGGCGATTTTAATATCGTACTGCTGGCGGCCATTGCAATTTCGGCCTCCGTATGTGGAGATAGCATAGGGTATGTGCTGGGCAGACAATTTGGCAGCAAAGTCTTCTTATGGCTAGAACGTGAGCACGCGCTACGCTTCATCTCGCCAGCGCTTATCAAACGTTCGCGCCTCTATTTTCAACGTCGTGGTTTTTGGGCTATCTTTTTGAGCCGTTTTCTGTTTTCGGCCCTGGGTAGCCCGATTAACCTGCTGGCGGGTGCCGAACTTTACCCTTATCGCTGCTTCTTGGCTGGTGACTTCATCGGCGAATCTATCAACGCGCTGATCTCGCTTGGCCTTGGCTTGGCCTTTGGTGCAAGCTGGGAAGAGGTTGGGGACGTACTTGGAACCGTAACACTATTTGTTTGTGCCCTGGGTATGACCATTTATTTAGCATGGCAACTGGTGCGCCTGGGCGGGCGCAGCCGGGTCGCGCATGTTCAGCGGCATAGCGTCGTCAGACCACACAGTTCTCAGCCAGGAATCCTGGACATACCCAAGCAGAATCCTGACACCTTGCCACTTTGAGTACCCGTAAAACGTATACATGATAAGGTCCTGAAGCCAAATTTTCGCCCGATCCTGCATGCATGTCCAAACCGGGGCGAAAAACTGGTCTCTAGGGGACTAGAATGAAAGGAGGTCATGCGTTATAATTGGAGTAGGAATAATTTCCGACTTGGCGGTGTTCTATTATTAAAGATAGGATATGTATCCTTGATTTCCTCCCATATTCGGCACTCGGACAACGGTTCGAAAAAGGCTCGCTTTTCCTGAGTGTTGGACCAGACCTACAAAACTTATATCTTGCTGCTTAGGATATACTTACTTTCCTTGGAGGGCGCACAATGATGGACTTAAAGCGTGCCATGACGGGAACAACGCTTACACTCAATACAAAAAAGGATTCAGATCATGAGCAGGCGATTGATATTGTCGAGAAGCTGCTCAAAAGTGATCTTGACCATAATACATCTGAAGATGGAACGGAGGAGGCACGTAAAGACGGGCTAGAGCTGGAGGAAGATTTCACAGACACCGGCACACTTGAGTTAGAGGAAATGTCTGATATGCATGAAGAGCTGACTCCTCTTCCAACATCGTCTGATCTCGAAGAGGGTAATACGGCGCTTGCCCCTACCTCCCGTCCCGCGCCGGAAGAGCATTCGGTACGTCGCGCTCCTGCGCGCCGCCGTCGCTCTGAAGATCAGGATGAGGCACTGAATAACGCTGACGTTGGTGAGTCCGATGCAGTGATGACCTACCTGCGCGAAATCGGGCGCGTCCCAATGATCACACACGAGCGCGAAATTGACCTGGCCAAGCGCATTGAAGCCGGTGAGCGCGACGCCATGCGACAGTTTATTCTGGCAAATCTGCGCCTCGTGGTGAGCATCGCCAAGCGTTACGTTGGCCGTGGCCTTACCTTGCTTGATCTTATTCAAGAGGGGAATATCGGCCTGATCAGGGCAGTCCAGCGCTATGACTGGCGTCGTGGTCATCGTTTTTCCACCCATGCCACCTGGTGGATTCGTCAGGCGATTAGTCGCGCCGTTGCCGATAAGGGGCGCACTATTCGACTACCAGTCTATGTCAATACTGCTCTGAACCGCATTCGCCGTGAGCGCCAGCGCCTCATTCAGGAGCTTGGACGCGAACCAACAGAGGACGAATTGGCCGTGGCAACCGGGCTCGATCCCATACGCATGGTAGAGCTACAGGCTGCTCCTGGTGCCCCTGTCTCTCTGGAATTGCCCGTTGGTGAGGACGAGGAGCAGGAATTAGGCGATGTGCTGGCCGATACTGAATCCGCTACGCCCGAAGACGTCGCCACCACGCAGACGCTGAAAGATGAAGTGCAGCACGTACTCGAAGCCGTGCTGACGCCACGCGAACAGTTGGTCCTGCAACTCCGTTTTGGTCTTGGCAACAACCAGGCCCATCCTTTGGAGCAGGTCGGACGTGAGCTGGGCATCACCCGTGAGCGCGTGCGCCAGATCGAAGCCGGTGCGCTTGCCAAGCTGCGCCAGCCACCTGTACTCGACCGACTGCGCGGCTAATCCGGCTGGGAAATAGATACTAGTAGGACCGAGGTGTTACGCCCTTGTAGTAGCCCGACGAACGGGAACTGTAAGGGCGTGGTACCTCGGTCCTTTTAACGACTCGCCGCGAGAGATGACCTCCGCGCGTCTATATTCCCTGGGCCTTTTGCCCGTTGCCAAGG